>JAYTMQ010000120.1:0-20551 GCA_043728355.1 Bacteroidota bacterium | reverse complement strand
AAGAAGAAAAAGATAAAAATATTGGAAATAATAATAATTTGATTTTATACTTCATTTTAGTTTCTTTAATTCATCATCAGTAAAATTCTTGATGCTTTTTTCTTTCGAGAATTTATTATCATTGTAATTATTAGATTGATTTTTTGGAATGGACAAACTTTCCCAATCTGTAATTTTTAGCAACTTTGCATAAAAAATAATTTGTCCAATGTGATATGGATAATGTGCTAATTGCCTGTTGATTGCCTCTAAAACGGTATGCCCTTCGTTTCGAATGTATATTATGGTAGAAAGTTGATCTGGTTGAATGGAATTTAAAGCATTAAAAAAACAGTTCCAACCTTTGTCCCAAAGTAAAAAAAGATCTTGTTTGGTAGTTGTAAACTCCTCGAATTCTTTGTCGCGGCTGCGCCATTCTTTTTCGCCATCGGTTGTTAAAAAATCAGTCCAACGCGAAAGCATATTTCCTGACATGTGTTTAATTATGTTTGAAATCGAATTGGTGTCTTCGTTAAAACTAATAAATAATTGACTTTCATCAAGTTGATTTATGGCTTTTTCGGCAATTGTTTTATAATACAACATTTGCTTTTTTACACTTTCAAGATAATTAATTTCCATAAAAAAATTGATTATATTTAATTTACTAAAATATCGTATTTATCTAATAATCCTAGAATGCCAACTGTTGAAAATTTTGCTTTTTTCATTGGATTGAATTCTGGATCAATTTTGTAATTAAATGCTTTTGTAAAATCGGCACCAGCCAAAATGGTTTCGTTGAAAATTGCATTGTCGAGATTTGAATTTTCAAAATTTGAATTGGTTAAATTGGTACCAATAAATGTAACTTCTTTCATTGAGCAAGAATTAAAATTGGTTTTTACCATTTTTTTATTAGCAAATGATGCGTAATCTAAAACGCAATCATGAAATTCAACTTGAAACAAAAAATCATCACAATTGTGAAATAAAACTCCCAATAATTTGCAGTTTTTAAAGAAAACGCTTTTCAAACTTACATTAGTCATTTGCAACATCGACAAGTTACAATCTATAAATTCGCAATCAATAAATGAGTTGTATGAAAAATCGGCATTCGAAAATTCGCAATTCTTAAAAACGCAATCTTCGAATTCACGATTATTGAGTTTCGAATTGACTAGATTTACTTTTTCGTAAGTTTCGTTAATGTTTATTAGGTTTTCCATTATTTATCAAACATGCTTTTCATAATTGTTTTTATTCCCAAAAACATCAAAAACATTGCTCCAAGACATAATAAAATTCCAGTTATTAAAACAATTAGGTAGTAATCGCTGGTTTTGTTCATGTTTGCATTATAAATTACTGATGGTCCAATAAAAAACAAAGGCAATGAACCTGATAAATATTTTACTCCTTTATATAATATGTCTTTATTGGTTGGCATAATTTTAGTTTTTTGTCCATTTTAATAATAACTTTTTATCTGTGGAAAGGTTGCCGACAACTCTGTATTTAGAATTCACGATCAAACTTGATTCGGATAATTTATCTTTAACAACTTGATAAGGTGGAATTCCACTTGAATGGATAAAATAATTTCCATCATTAGATATTAATACAAATCCAGTATGATTATCAAGTCCAACAATATAAATTCCGTTTCCTATTTTTTCTAATGATTTTTCAAAATATTCGATAGTTTTGTTTGAAAATCTATAAACATTTTCTTTAGAAACAATTGTAGTTATCATTTCTTCAGAAGCACATTGAGCCAATTTGATTCTATTTATATCCAAACCAACTTGTTTTAATGTTGTTGTTACAAAATATCCACAGGCAATTTTTCCTTCGTTTGGTTTTTGTGTAGTGCCATTAAAATCCCAATTTGTTCCATACCAATATGGAAAAATTTTATCTGTTAAAACATTAACAAACTCTTTACCAATGATATCTGTTGATTTCCCTTTTAATTTATTCTTTATTAGTTTTATACTATCTAAAGTTTTAGGATAAAATTCTATTTTAACTTTTGATTTTTGAACAAATAATAATTGATTAATTTGATTTTTCTTCAATAAATAAATAGCAACTAAAACAACTAAAATTGAAAATGCAATTTTCAGTTTATTCATTATATTTTACTATGATTATCAACGGCATTTCGAACACTTCCATATTTTTGTAATAGTTCGGAACCTTCTTCATACGTAACTTTAATTTCTGACATAATCATTTTAACACCACGATCAACCAATTTGTCGTTCGAAAGTTGCATATCGACCATTTTATTGCCTTTTACTTTACCTAATTGAATCATGGTTGCTGTTGTAATCATGTTCAAAACTAACTTTTGTGCGGTTCCTGCTTTCATTCTTGAACTGCCTGTCAAAAATTCTGGTCCAACGACAACCTCTATTGGATATTTTGCCATTTTAGATAATGGAGAACCTTCATTGCAAGTTATACAACCTGTTAGAATATTGTTTTCGTTACATTTTTCTAAACCAGCAATTACATACGGAGTTGTTCCAGAAGCAGCAATTCCAACAACAACATCGTTTTTGTTTATGTTAAATTCAGATAAATCAATCCAAGCATTTTCGATATTGTCTTCAGCATTTTCGACTGCTTTTCTTATGGCATAATCTCCGCCAGCAATAATTCCGTTAACCAAATCGTGCGAAACTCCAAATGTTGGTGGACATTCTGATGCATCTAGTATTCCTAATCGTCCTGATGTTCCTGCTCCTATATAGAAAATTCTGCCACCAAGTTTCATTTTCGTAACGATTTCGGATACTAATACTTCTATTTGTGGTAAACATTTTTCTACAGTAAAAGCTACAGTTTTGTCTTCATTATTTATATTTTTCAACAATTCTTTAACTGACATTTTTTCTAAATGTTCGTATTTTGATGATTGTTCCGTCGTTTTAGTAAAATTCATATTTAGAAATTATTCAGTCATCAAAAATAACGTTTTTATTATAAAGTATAAAGTTATTAAGTTAAAATTTAGGGCATTTGCTTTTAATATATTTTAGCATAGAATTTCACTTATTTGTAAAATTAAATAAATTTAAAACTAATTTCATAAATTTAATTTGGGTTATTTAAATTAGTGTATTAAAACTTTTTTAGTGCAAATTATTGTAATTTATGTTATTTCTATACATGTAGAAATTTTTTTGGAAAGTACAACTGGACTTAGTATAAAATGAGACATACGAAGCAAAAAGCTACAAAAAAGTATTATATTGTCTATAAATTAATCATTTATTTTGTAATTAAATCAGTCTTTAGTATCTTTCGCACCTTAATATAAACCTTAAACATTTTATAAAATGTTAGAAGAAACGAATGATAACCTGCAACAAGCAGATGGAAGTGAAGAAAACGTGTCGCAAGAAACGGTACAAAGTGATATTCAAGATGCTAAAATTGTTCAAGAAACTGAAGAAGTTTTGTTAGCAGAAGAAGTAGAAATTGAGCCTAAAATCGTAGAAGTTGTTCTCTCTAACACTGAGGAAATAGCTACTGAAGCTGAACCTGAAATTGCAGTTGAAGAAGTTGCAGTTGAAAATATTGTTGAAATAAGTCCAGAAGAATTGGCTGACGAAACTTCAATTATCGAAACTTCCCCTAAAGATGCAATGGAAGCAATCGCTTCGGCAAATGCTGAAGAAAGCGAAGATGAAACCTTGAAAGAACGCCACGCAATAGAAATGTTGGATTACGAATCCATGACAATGGAAAACTTGATTGACGAACTCGAGAATTTGACTGCTGTCGAGAAAGTAATGTCAGTTAAAGAACATGTTGATGGTGTTAAAAATGCATTTCTACAAAAATATTATCATTTTATAGATGAGAAAAAACATGCTTTTGAAGCCGAAAAATTAGTATCGGGTTCAGAATCTAATGAAGATTTTCATTATAGTTTTCCATTAAAAACAAAATTTGACCAATTATATACCAACTATAGAGACCGAAAAAATGCACATTTTAAAAGTCTTGAAAACAATTTGAAAACCAATCTTGAGACCAGAAACGGTTTGGTTGAAGAATTGAAAAACCTATTGCATTCACAAGAAAATATTGGAAGTACATTAAAACCATTTAATGATATTCGTGATCGTTGGAAAAATGCTGGATCAATTCCGAAAGACAAGTACAACCATGTCTGGAATACTTATCATTTTTATGTCGATCAATTTTATGATATTTTGCACCTAGATCGTGAGGCGAGAGATATTGATTTTAAACACAATTTGGTTCAAAAACTAAATATTATAGCACGTTGCGAAGAGTTGGTTTTAATGCCAGATGTTAATAAAGCATTTAGAGAATTACAAGATTTACATAAAATTTGGAAAGAAGATATTGGACCAGTTTCTAGAGAACACCGAGAAGATATTTGGAATAAATTTAGCGATTTCACAAAGCAAATGCACGACAAACGTGAATTGATTTTCGAAAAATTGCGTGGTACAGAAAATGAAAATCTTGAAAATAAAAATTTAGTTATTGCTGAATTAAAGCTTTTAGCAAATGAGAAAGTTGATTCTCATAATCTTTGGTCAGCGCAAGTTGCCAAAGTCGAAGCATTGAGAGAAACTTTTTTTGGAATCGGCAAAGTACCAAACGATGTTAATGAAGATACTTGGGCGAGATTTAAAGTTGCTGTTAAAGATTTTAATGTATTGAAAAACTCTTTTTACAAAGATATTAAGAAAGATCAAAACGACAATTTGCATAAAAAACACGCGTTAGTTGCCAAAGCTAAAGAACTTCAAGAAAGTACAGATTTTGGAACAACAACACCAATAATGAAGCAAATTCAAGAAGAATGGAAAACAATTGGTCATGTGCCAAGAAGTGTTTCAGACAAATTATGGAAACAATTTAGAGAAGCTTGCAACCATTATTTCGAGAAATTAAAAGAACAAAAAAACGAAGATAATGTTGAAGAAGTAGAAGCTTTCGAGAAAAAGAAAACTTATATGGAAACCATGCGTGAATTCGAAATGTCGGGCGATCACAAAACCGATTTAGATGCTATAAAATTGCATATTGAAACCTGGAAAACTTTTGGACGTGTTCCTGCCCAAAGACGTCATATCGAAGGAAAATTTAATAAAATTCTTGATGGTTTGTTCGAAAAATTAAGTTTGAGCAAAAAAGACACCGAAATGATGCGTTTCTCGAACAGAATGGAACAATTTTCTGACAATAATGATACAAGAAAACTAGAAAACGAAAAAGTTTTCTTGATGAGAAAAATCGAGGAGGTTCAAAGCGAAATTTTTCAATTAGAGAATAACATTCAGTTTTTTACGAATACTAAAAATGCTAAAAAAGAGAATTCTATTGTTCTAGAAGTTCGTAAAAATATCGAAAAACATAGAGAAGAATTGGTTGTTTTAAGAGAAAAACTGAAACAATTGAGAAGTATAAAACAAGAATAAAAGATTTAGTCTTAACATATTGAAATTATAAAGCTTTGCTTTATTGTTGTCTGGAAAAACTGGAAATTTTTATAGATACAGCAATAAACCTTGCCTGCGCTTTGCGTGGGCTTTGTTTATTTGTATCTAGGTTTTCCAGTACCTCCAGACAGTAAGCGAAGTTCCACGCATTTTGTTAAAAATAATTTAAAATATTTTTATGAATCTAAAAGTATTACTGGTTGACGATCATATTGGAATGACAGATTATTATAAATCAGAATTTAATTATGTTAATAGGAATTTTGAAATAAAGACTGCAAATACATTAAAAGATGCCTATTTTTTATTGTTTGATGAAGATCAAAACAACTTTGATTTGGCTGTTTTAGATGTTAGTATGCCCTCATTTATTGAAAAAAAAATAAATGATGGTGAAGATTTAGCAAAACTAATAAAGGTTAAGTTTCCTAAAGTTAAAATAATTTTCATCACTGGATATTCATCGACTGAAAAGCTTAATAAAATAATAAATAATATTTGTCCTGAGGGTTTTATAGAGAAGGTTGATATAAATAGCCATAACTTTATGATAATGATTAATAAAATAATATCTGGAAATATTTTTAGAAGCGAAACAATATTGAAAAGCATACAAATAAATTCTAAAAAAGATTATAATTTGGATTCACAAAACAGGCAAATTATAAGTTTAATCGCCAAAGGAATTTCAACAAAAAATTTGCAAAACCATTTAAATATAAAAACAAGTGCTATTGACAAAAGAAAAGCTTTCATAAAACAAATTTTAGGAATTGATTTTGGTAACGATGAGGACATTATAAGAGAAGCCAAAAAAAGAAAAATTATTTAATTTTTAATATTAACATACAATTAACAAATTTTACAGAAAATCTGTAACAATTTTATTTTCATAACTTTTAGATTTGCTATGTTAAAATATTATAGCAATTAAATTTCATTTTACTAGTTGACAATAATAATACAGTTGCAAATGTAATTGTGAGTTGGTAAAATTAATTTAATAAAAGTCTGAATTAACTCTGAAACAAAGACTTAAAATTTGAAAGTAAGAAAATCTAAAATTATTAAAAATGAAAAACTTATTTATTGGAATATTGATGTTAATTGCATCAGTTTCTTTTGCAAACCCTTCAAAAAAAGTTGTATTATTAAATGGTTTAACTGAAAATGTTGAATTAGGTACACAGAAAAATAAAATTAATTCTGATATCACTTCTAAATATCCAGTTTATTACAATGGAACCTTCATTGGTAATTGTCCTTCTTGTTCAATAGAATTTATATTAGACTTTTTAGGGTGGTAAAATAAACTATGACTGCATGTTACAAAACATGCAGTCAATTTATAAAAAAAATTCATTAAAAATTAATTAAATAATGATAAAAACATTACAATTATTATTAATATTATTCATTATTTCTGCTAATTATTCTCAAGCGCAGTCATATAAATTTGTTTATAGGCTAAATTTCAGGGCTGATTCAACAAAAATTGAGGATATAAAAACAGAACTTTTCACATTGTATTTAAATGAAAGCATTTCAGTATTTGCTAGTCAAAATAAAATTTTGATAGACTCTTTGAGAAGTGAAACAAAAAATAATCAATCTCTTGGATTATCATTAATTGCAAATCTTTCAAGTGTTCCTAGAACAAAATTTAAATTTGTAATATTTAAAAACAGGCAATTTAAAACTTGCGTTACTAGACAAAAAGTGCTTTCTGATAATTTTGAATATGAAGAACCCATCGATGGATTTAAATGGGAGTTAAAAAATGATACAATTAGTTTATTAGGTTATAAATGTAAAACTGCATCAACTAAATATTGTGGAAGAACATATAAAGCATGGTATGGTGAACAAGTTCCAATTTCTGATGGTCCATATAAATTTACAGGTTTACCAGGTCTAATATTTAAAATTGTTGATTTGAAAAATAATTTTGATTTTGAATTAATTGGTATTCAAAAATGGGACAATAAACTTCCACAATTGAATAATGAACAAATTATAAAGACTACAAAAACAAAATTTATTAAAGCAAATAATTCATTTTCTGAAAATTATGTAAACATTGCTGCCCAAAATGGATTAATTTTATCTGATGAAGGAAAAAAATTTATGTCAGAAAAAAATAAGTTAGAAAACACCAATCCTATTGAATTAGAATAATGTTTAATGAAAAAAATTGTATTATTTGTTTTAATCTTTAATTATAGCTTTTCTCAATCAAACATTTCAGGTATTTTAACTACTTTGGAAGGTTTTCCAATTGCAAATGCTAATATTACTATTAATGAATTAAATACAAATTCAACTATAGCTTTTACAAATTCTAATTCTAAGGGAGAATTCAATTTTAAAATAAATTCTAAATCTTCCATAATTGAAATTAAAATAACTCATTTATCTTATGAAACAAAAACCGAAAAAATTTTTAATGAAAATCAAAAACTTGAAATTTTTCTTTACAGCAAAACTTTAAGCTTAAATGAAGTTATTATTCAAAATACTCCAATTAGAAAAAAAAATGACACATTAAATTATGTCATAAAAAACTTTAGAGATCAAAAAGATAAAACTATCTCGGATGTATTAAAAAAAATGCCTGGAATAGAGGTTTTGTCCGATGGTAAAATTTTATATGAAGGAAAAGCAATTCAAAAATACTATATTGAAGGTTTAGATCTACTTGATGGCAAATATGGAATAGCAAATGATAATTTACCTGTTGATTCAGTAACCGATATACAAATTCTAGAAAACCATCAACCAATTAAAATTTTAGATACTAAACTATTTAATGATGGTACTTCAATTAATATTAAATTAAAATCAAAAAAAACATCAGTTTTTTCTGGTAAAATAGGTTTAGGTCATCAACCATTTCTAAGAGATATTAATGTTAATAAAATGTTATTTTCAAAACAACAACAATTAATCACTTCATTTCAATCAAATAATATTGGAGACGAGTTAAGTAAGTTGATAAAAACGCTAACTTTAGAAGAGATTTTATCTCAATTCGACAACAATATCGAAAAGCCTCAATGGCTTACGGTAGTTAAATTAAATACACCACAATTTTCTGAAAAAATTTGGCTTAATAATAATTCAAATCTATTTACTTTAAATTATTTAAAACGCTTGAAAAATGATTTTGAATTTAAAGTAAATATATCGTTTTTAAATGATTTGAGTAAACAAAACGGAGTTGTTCTAACTAGAATATTTTTACCAAAAAACAATATAAATTTCGAAGAAATAAAAGAAAATATTTACAAAACCAACAAATTTGAATTAAAACTAGTTTTATTAAAAAACTCAAATAAAAATTACTTTAAAAATGAGATTCAGTACAAAAAAGATTGGAATTCTGAAAACGGTTTTTCTGACGGTAATATAAAACCAGTAAAGCAATATTTAAGTAATCCGTTTGATTTATTGAACAATAAACTTAAATGGATTCTGCCAATTAATAAAGAACTTTTTACTCTTCATTCTTCAATTAATTACTTAAAATCAAATCAAAGTTTAATATTAAATGATGTTTTTTTTAATAATATTTTAAACAATGAAAATCCTTATGATTTTCTTTCACAAAACATAAATCATTCTATTTTTTCAAATAATAATTCACTAACTTTTTCAAAGAACATAAAAGATATTACGATTATTCCAAAAATTGGATTAAATATTTTGAACCATAAACTTTTTTCTGAAATTAAAATTGATAAAAATGTCGTGAAACAAGATTTTCAAAATAAATTATTGACTAAATTTACGAATTTTTATTTAAATCTAGATATACAATATAAATTTAAGTCATTGACTTTGGATTTAAAAGCACCATTAAATCTTAAAGTTTTTAATTCGGATGATATTATAAAAAATAAATTTCAAAAAATAAATAACATTACATTTGAGCCTCAAATTAATTTAATTAACAATATTAATCCATTTTGGAAAGTTAAATTTAGATTTAATTTTGAAAATAAAGTTGGTAATTTAGAAAATTTGTATGAGAACTACATTTTAAATAATTATCGACAAATAAAATTAAATAATTCGGATTTAAGTAATGAAAATAATTTTATTTTAAATTCTGGACTATTTTATAGAAATCCAATAGACTCATTTTTTGCTAATATTATTTATAATTATAAAAAAACAAACTTAAATAATATTTTGAAAACAGATTATAAATCTGACGGAACAACTATTTTAGAATCAATTAATCTAGACAACTCTTCTTTTAACCACTCAGTATATTTTTTAATAAATAAGTATTTTCAATCAATTAAAACAACTACTTCGATTAATCTGATAACAAACTATAATCAAAGTCAACAAATAATTAACTCAAACATAGAAAATGTAGAAAATTCTGATAATTCTATTAACTTGAATATTAATTCGAAAATATATAAATGGTTAAGTGTTGAATGTAAAAATATATTTTTAACTAGAAAAATTTATTTAAAAAGTGTAAAAATTAATAATTTTAATAATACAGAACTTGATTGCAAAGTAAATTTTTTTCCAAATGACAATCAATTTATTGGATTGTCAACTAATATAAATAAATCGAATAAGTTTTTCAAAACAAATATTCTTATTAATGTAATTTATAGATATACTTTAAGGAAAAGTAAAATAGATTTTGAATTTAATTTATTAAATTTATTTAATGAAAGTCAAATTTCAATTATTGAAGATTCTCAAAATGTTAATACAATTAGTTCTTTTCAATTAAGGGAAAGATCATTTTTTATTAGTTCCACATTTAGACTTTAGTAATTTCATAAAAAATTTTTTTTTATAACTGATTCAATAAATCATCATAATTTCTTTGATATCAAATTCTTGAATAGTATCATTTTCTATCAATAGTTGCAATTTGCCAGAGCGAGAAACATTTTGAATTATTCCCATAAATTTTTCTTTGTTACTGTTTTCAAAAGCCATAATTTTTTGTTTCTTGAAAATTTTCTCGTTATATAATGTCCAAAGTTTTTCTTGATTGTTATTTTCGAGTTCAGAAATGTTTTTTTGTATTGATTTTAAAATCTTATTTAAAATGATTTCTTTATCAAAATCTTGATTCATAATATTTTTTAAAGAACTTGCATTGGGCAAATCATCAAAATTAGTTTGGTTCACATTCAATCCAAAACCAATTATCGAATGAATAGAATTGTCAGATTTTATAATGTTTTCTATCAATATTCCTGCAATTTTCTTATTTCCTGACATAATGTCGTTTGGCCACTTTATTGACAAATTATTAATGTCAAAAAAATCTAAAGCTTCATAAATTGATAACGCAATAGCAATATTTAAATCAAAAATTTGACTTATATCTGACAAAATATTTTTTACTAAAACACTAACAATTAAGTTTTTACCAGATTCAGAAATCCATTTAGAACCCATTTGACCTTTGCCTTTTGTTTGCGTTTCGGCTGTAACAATCGTATAATTTTGTGTACTAATATCGTTTGACAAACCTTTCAGAAAATCGTTTGTAGAATCTATGGCATCGAGTTTGATTAAATTCATTTACAAATAATATTTTTTTTATGTTTAACATCAGAAAATTAGTATAAAAAAATTAACCAAATATTATCTTATGTTGATATCAAAAATAAGCTTAAAAAATGGTAACTTTGCAAACTATACAAAAAATAAATGACTAAAAAACAAATAAACAATGATGACTTGTTATCAAACATCATTTTAGGAATCGAAGAAGTAAAAGGCGAAGACATAAATATATTAGATTTAAGAGAAATTGACAATTCTGCTTGTGATTATTTCGTTATTTGTAACGGAAACTCCAATACTCAAGTTAATGCAATTATGAATTCTGTACAGAAAACAGTTTCTAAATCAATAAAAGACAAACCTTGGCACGTTGAAGGAAGCGATAATTCTGAATGGATTTTAATGGATTATGTTAACGTTGTTGTTCACGTTTTCCAAAAACACATTCGCGAATATTACAACATCGAAAGTCTTTGGGGCGATGCTAAAATTACTTTAATCGAAAACAAATACTAAATAACTAAATGGCAACCGAAAATAACAAACCAACACCAAAAAAGATTAAAATAAGTCCGTGGTGGATTTATGGTGCTATAATTATTGCACTTTTTGCTTGGAATTTTTCGCAATCAGATTTTGAGATTTCTGATCCAAAAAAACTTTCTTCTTCAGAATTTAATAATTTATTGGGTAAATCTAACATAGAAAAAGTAATTGTTTTTGATAAAACAATTGCCGAAGTATATATTTCTAAAGCTTCTTTAGCAACTGCTGCACATAAAAATGTGCAATTAGATCCATTAAAAAAGCCAAATAAAGGACCACATTATTTTGTTCAAATTGGTAATGAAGAAATTTTTCAGAATACACTCGAAAAAGCGAGATCAGAAGGAAAATTAAAAGATTACAGTTTCGCTCCAAAAAATGATTTACTTGAACTTTTGTACATGATTTTGCCTTGGGTTTTAATAATCGGAGTTTGGTTGTACATAATGAGAAGAATGTCTGGTGGAAATGGTCCAGGAGGACAATTATTCAGCATAGGCAAATCGAAAGCAAAATTATTTGACGAGAAAAAAGATACTAAAACAACATTTAAAGATGTTGCTGGACTTGAAGGAGCAAAAGAAGAAGTTCAAGAAATTGTTGAATTCTTAAAAAATCCTGAAAAATATACCAATCTAGGAGGAAAAATTCCAAAAGGAGCCTTATTAGTTGGTCCTCCAGGAACCGGAAAAACATTGTTAGCAAAAGCCGTTGCAGGCGAAGCTAATGTGCCGTTTTTCTCTTTATCAGGTTCTGATTTTGTAGAAATGTTTGTTGGTGTTGGTGCATCTCGAGTAAGAGATTTATTCAAACAAGCCAAAGACAAATCTCCAGCAATAATTTTTATTGATGAAATAGATGCTGTTGGTCGTGCGCGTGGAAAAAATGCAATGTCAGGCGGTAATGACGAACGTGAAAACACTTTAAATCAATTACTTACCGAAATGGATGGTTTCGGAACAAATACAAACGTAATTGTTTTGGCAGCAACCAACCGAGCCGATGTGTTAGATAAAGCATTGATGCGTGCTGGACGTTTTGACAGACAAATTTATGTTGATTTGCCAGACATTCGCGAACGCGCAGAAATTTTTAAAGTACATTTAGAACCTTTGAAAAAAGTTGAAGGTTTAGATTTAGACTTTTTAGCCAAACAAACTCCTGGTTTTTCGGGTGCCGATATTGCCAATGTTTGTAACGAAGCCGCATTAATTGCTGCAAGACATGATAAAGCTGCTGTAGATAAACAAGATTTTCTTGATGCTGTCGATAGAATAGTTGGAGGTTTAGAAAAGAAAAACAAAATTGTTACGCCAGACGAGAAAAAAGCAATCGCAATTCATGAAGCGGGTCATGCAACTGTAAGTTGGATGTTGGAACACGCTGCGCCACTTATAAAAGTTACTATTGTGCCACGTGGACAAAGTCTAGGAGCAGCTTGGTATTTACCTGAGGAAAGACTAATTGTTCGTCCAGACCAAATGCTAGACGAAATGTGTGCCACAATGGGCGGACGTGCAGCCGAAAAAGTAATTTTCAATAAAATTTCGACTGGCGCATTGAGCGATTTAGAAAAAGTGACCAAACAAGCTCGAGCTATGGTTACGGTTTATGGTTTAAATGATAAAATTGGTAACATTACTTATTATGATTCATCGGGACAAAGCGAATATAATTTCTCAAAACCTTATTCTGACGAAACTGCCAAAATTATTGATGAAGAAATTTCTTTGTTAATCGAAGGTCAATACCAACGAGCGATTCAAATACTTCAAGACAATAAAGATAAATTGATCCAACTGGCAGATATTCTTATTGAAAAAGAAGTTATTTTTAAAGACGATTTAGAATTGATTTTTGGGAAACGTGAGTTCGATAAAAACTTGCAAGAAGAAACTTCGTTGTAAGTTTTGTTTATAAAATTTTAAATCCCAAAAGAATTATTTTCTTTTGGGATTTTTTTTATATGTATCACAATAAACTACAAAAAAACAAGTTTATAGTTGTTAAAGCAATTAATATTTTTAGTAACTTTGAAATTCAATAAACAATTAAAACTATGGCATACGACTCACACACACACACTTTACAGAATCGTTAGTTTAAGAAATCCTGAACGTTCTAAAAAAGAAAAGCAAACAAACCGATTTGTTTTTTATTTCGAAAACGAGAAAGAAATAGAAATTAAAAATACTGGATATTTTTATAAAGCAATCAAAAACAAAAGTGATAACGTTTCTAAACAAGAGGTTTTAAAAAATGCTATCAATAGTTTTGTGAGTTTTGAAAGTGAAGTCGAATTAGAAAAACAAAACAAACCTTTTTTTGAAATTGCCGATTGGTTAACTCTAAACAGAAATACTGCAAAACCAGCAGAAATTTTAAAAAAAGTCAAAAATACTAAAATTTTAGATTTAAAATTAGAACTTTTGCTTTGGGACAATCTTTTTGCAAATGTTATTAAAAATGAAAATTATTATATAAAAGACGGAATAATTCAAATGTTGGTTTTACAAAACTTATTAAAACACATTGAATTAAAAAAAGACGGTGAAGTTTTAAAAAACATTTTAGATTTAGCTAATGCAAAAGTAGTCTTGCCAATTGAAATATTTGAAGAATCAGATATTAAAACAGATAATAACAATCAAAATAAAACCAACAAAATTCAAGACAAATTTGTTGCGAAAGAAATCACCGAAGCTTTTGAAATATCAAATTCTAATTTAGAAATTAAAGAAAATGAAACATCAATTTTGGAATTGAAAAAATTAAGTGTTAAATATCAAAAAACGAAACAGCTTAATTTAGTAATTGCAAATCAAGATTATCAGAAAAAAATAAAGCCAATTGTCGCAAAATATCAATTAGAATACAACAAATTGAAGCGTGAAATGTGCAAAAACCCACGCGATGAAAATTATGACCCAAACGACTTTTGTAATCAACCAGATATTCAATACCCTGAATTACCAGAATTTGTATTTGATTATCCAAAAGAAACAGAACTTAAATTTTTAAAAGAAAATTTAACCGATACTACTTTTATAATTGTCGAAACAATTTTAAGAGAAAATCAAGAAGTTGACACTTTCGATGAGGTTATTTCATTTTTAGAGCAATCTAATAATGATAATCAAAATACAATTTTGTCAAAAATACAATTTTCAAACAAAGTCGTTACAATTGGCGATGTAACTATTCCAATTGCTAACAGAATTGCAGAAAGTCTAATTTTTAAAATTTGTTCTACTGGAAATGCAATGAGAAGTATTTATAAACTTACTGCCGTATTTACCATTCCAGAACAAACTTTGAATGTTTCTGGAATAGTTTACAAGTTGCATTTGGCAGATGGGAATTTTGTAGAAAATTATGTTTTTAATGCTAATAAATCAGGCAATGTAATTACAATTACCGATTTATTTGGAATTTATGGTTACAATCAAGTTTTGACTAATTTAGTCGTTGGGTTTTCTGCTGAAATTAAACTCTCTAACAATCAATATTACAGTATATTATTAGATGATTTTGTATTGAACAATACTTTTCCGTGTTCGTTTGGATTGTTAGAAAACAAAGATTCGAACAATGATTCTGATAATTTTATTCCAAAAGGTTTCGGATTCAAACAACTTGGAATTGCCGATTACAAAAAAGTAGTTTCAAAAGTTTGTTGTTATGATGCTGGCGAGGTTGCACATATCGAAAACGTTATGGCATCGGAATTCAGAAGTAAAACAACAGAGAAAAAACGTGTTGAAGAAAATACGCTAACTATGGAAAACGCTACCGAATCTGAAAAATTGTCAGATACGGTGTCAACCCAACGTTTCGAGATGCAAAACGAAATTGCGAATATGATTCAAGAACAAACCCAAATGGGTGCTTTTGCAAATGTGCAAGGAAATTATGGTACAACATCGTTCGATGCAGGAGGAAATTATGCATCGAATATTTCTAAAGAAGAAAGCAACCGCCAAACCATTACCCAAGCCAAAGAAATGACACAACGTGCTATGGAACGAATCGTAACCAAACAGCGCACTGAGAAAGTAACCAAAATTACCGAAAGTTTTACCGAAACTAACACTCATATTTTTGATAATCGTGGCAGCAAAGATAATATTTCGAGTGTTTATAGATTTGTAAATGCTGTATATAAAAACCAAGTTTTTAATTATGGCAAACGATTGATGTATGAATTTATGGTGCCACAACCTAGCAAATTGCACCTTTTAGGTCTAGAAGCAAGTGAAACAAATAAAGAACTTATGCCAATTGACCCAAGAACTTTGGGATATACAGATTTTAGAACAATCAATAAAAATAATTATCAATTATTGGCTTCTAAGTATGATGCCGAAGTTCAAGTTTGTTTAGACGAGATAGTTAATGTTTCACAACATTTTTTATACGAAGCTTGGGCACCGAATAATGGTGCTTGGAATAGAAATGCAGCATTTATATTAAAAATCCCAGAAAATTATTCTTTAGACACCATAAAAGGATTTGTTTTAATGAAAAATGGCGGTCAGGGAGATGATTGGCTTAATGCTGCGACCAATAGCAATATGAATGGTGTGATATTTATTGCAAACAAAAAAATAACTTTTGGGGGTTATACTTCAACGTTTCCTGTTTACGAAACAAATTTCGATTCTGATATTCGCAAAGAAGTTTCTGTGTCAGTTACTACTTGGGATACAGCAGTTTATAATTTCAATTTAGTTTTAAAATGTACTTTATCAAAAAGTGTTTACGAAGAATGGCAGAAAAAAACATACAATTCTATTATTACAGGTTACAATCGCCAGTTAGAAGATTTTAATGCCAAGCAAGAATCTAAATTTTTGGACTCAAACCCATTGTTTTACCGCCAAACCGAACAATTAATACTTCGTAAAAATTGTATTTCTTATTTGTTAGACGACACCAATACCAATACAAACAGACAATTTGGTTTGCCGATGTACAACAATTTACCAAAACCATCGTTTACAAGTTTTAAAGTCAATGTGGATCAAAGAATGGACGATTACACCAGTTTTGCCAAGTTTATGGAACAAGCTTTTGAATGGAATTTAATGAGCTACAACTTTTATCCCTATTATTGGGGAAATAAAGATGAATGGAAAGACTTGTACCAATACGAAAGCAACGACCCAACTTTTAGAAGTTTTATGCAAGCCGGAATGGCGCGTGTGGTTGTAACCGTAAAACCTGGCTTCGAAGATGCAATAATGCACTTTATGGCGTTTGGACAAATTTGGCAAGGCGGACAAATGCCAGTTTTGGGCAATCCAATGTATTTGTCGCTAGTTGATGAAATTAAAGAACAAGAATATGTAATCGAAGAAACTTGGGAAACCATTGTGCCAACCAACCTAATTGCTTTGCAAAAAGATGGCGTTGCAGTTGACGAAAGCGGATTACCTTGTGACCCAGACTGCAAAGACCCAGCAAGTAGCGTTTTAATGCCCAACGATAAGAAACTAGGCGTAATATTGCCCCCAAAACCTTTATAATTGTTTAACAACCATTTCGGGTTTATGCCCCGAAATGGTTTAAAATTTAGAAAAAATGTTTACAAAACAACAATTGGCACAATGGGAATCGCTTGGTTTTAAATTTGACGATTTTTATCATACTCAAGCGGTTGAGGAAGTCAAAAAAAAAGTCAAGCCACTTACCATAATTTACAAATCTTCAAGCATAGATGACAAAAACATATATTTAACATTCGAGATAACAACATCAGTTTTAAAAAACACAACTGGAACAATTTTAATACAAGAAACCAATGCTACAGATGAAATTGCAGTTAACACCAAAGTAAAATTATTGTCTAACCAAAAACAGCAACTAAAAGTCTCATTTGACCGAAAAAAACAATTTGACAAATATTTTTGGCAAAATGGTTTTGTGTACCAAGCAACAATAACTTGTGATGGGTTTTCGGCACAAACTGACGAGTTTAGTTTAAAGTTTAAGAAAGAGGAAAAACCTAAGTCAATTTGCGAAAGAGATTTAACAGTTGAAGAAGTAAAAAACATTGTAAAAATATTAAGAGAGAATACATATTATGAAGCAATCGATCCTAAAACAAAAGAAAAAGCACAGTTTCCTTTAACAAATTTGCCATACTATAGCATTGATGAAATTTTTCATAGAAATGGTTATAAAATTAATGATAAGGAATTAAAAAAGGAAGTTGTATTAAATAATAGTTTTGAAAATTTTACAGGACAACTTAATTATATTTTTAATAAATATGAAATAAATAATTGTAATCGTAGATGTCATTTTTTATCTCAAATCTTTGTAGAAACCGAGAATTTTACAAAAACAATTGAGTCAGATAACAAATACATAGATTATGATCCTTTAAGGGGTAGAGGATTTATTCATTTAACTTTAAAAGATAATTATAAAAAATATTCGAATTATAAAAAAGAAATTGACAAAATTGAAATTGATTTCGAAAAAAATTATTCTTTAATTTCTACAAACTTGGAATATGCGGCAGACGCTTCAGGATGGTATTGGCGATTTGGTAGTGTAAAAGGTGATATAAACCCAATTGCAGATTTTGGGGATGTTAAAAAGGTAACGCCTTATATAAATTCTGCGTCTCTAGAGCTTGAAAAAAGAGAAAATGCTTTTGAATTATTAAAAAAAATATTCAAAAATGAAAACTCTTAAAATAACAGTATTAATGTTAATTTTGTTTTTATTATTTTCTTGTAATAAAAATAAATTTAAGTCTTTAACTAAAATAGAGAATAAAAAAATCGAATTATTACAAGATACAATTACATTTGATTATTATTTGAAATACAAACAAAAAAACATTAAAATAGAATCCTTTTTAAAAAATGAAACGGCAGCACCAGGATTAATTAAAATGTTTGATCTAAACTCTAAAAGTTTTATTTTAAAATATTTAAATAAAGACTACTATGTTTATACATTCAATTTAATATTAAACGATAAAATAGTCGTTTATAATTTTCATGAGATGATTAATCTGGATTCAAAAATTGAACCTGAATTTAAAATAAATGATACTACAACAATCTTGATAACTAAAAATATAAATATATCAGCAATTGATTTTTATAGCAATAAAACTATTTTTAAAAATTTAAATTCAAAAAAAACATATACAAATTATTTAATCAGAAATAATAAATGGTTGTTAAAAGCTAAGACTAAGGAACAAAGATGGGTAATGAACTATATTGAATAACCTTAAATCTAAATTGCAATGAAAAAAATATTGATAATTTACATTTTGTTAAATTCAATTTGTTTTCATTTGAACCTCAAAATGTTTTTGCAAAATTATTTTCTGATGGTATAACGGCTGAATCTAAAAAATTTAAAATTGAACGAGTAAAAAAAATAAAAAAATGTTTTTGTAATCGGGATATCGATGAATATGAAATGCAAGAAATTGTTGACGGTATTAGAGATAATACTTTTTATTCGTATAATGGTAAGGATTATCCAATTTCAAATCTTAGAAAGGAGCTCTTTAATAGAAATGACGAAACTTATAAAGATTTTAAAACAGAAATAGTGCCTATTAATGAAAGAACGTACAAAAAATTATCTAGTTCTTTAAATAACACTTTTAAAACATTTAACATCAATACTTGTATTAAGAAGATACATTTTTTAAGTCAGATGACAATTGAAACAGCATATTTCACTTCAACAATTGAGCTAAAAAATGAGAAACTTACTTACGATGATTTTAGAGGGAGAGGATTTTTGCAACTAACTCACGAAGGGAATATTGATAATAGAACTCAAAATGCAACTTCTTATTTAGGATACAAGTTGTATTCAAAAAATGATGTTATAACCACTCCAAGTTTAATTTCAAAGTCTATTGATTTAAGCTCAGATTCAGCTGGATGGTTTTGGACAAAAGGGGTGAGAAAAATAGATGGTTCAACAATCAATTTAAATCTTTTATGTAAAGATTCTTATGATAATATTGAGGAAATAACTAGATTAGTCAAAGGTGCTGCGACAGAATTACAAGAACGAATTGATGCGTTTAATATTTTAAAATTAATTTTTGAATATGATAAATGTAAAAATGAAAAATAATTTATTTTTTATTTTTACTATGGTTCAATTATTAGGTTGTAATCAAAAGAATGAAAAATATATCGCTTTAAAAAAAAGTGATGAAATTATTGATATCAATAAGGGGTTTTATGCGAAATATCCTTTTATACAGCAAATTGATTTTTTAAAATTAAATAATCAATCTAAAAATCTAACTTTAAAAAGGATATTAACAAAAAACAATATAACCTATAAATTAAATAATGTAGAAATACCACTTGAATTTAAAACAACTATTGACTTTATTAGTTTAAGTGAAAATTTGGATTCGCATTTCGAAAAAAAATTCGAAAAAACTCCAAAAAACGGATTTGTAATTATAATTGAAAACAAATCTACAATATGGAATTATTTATATGAAATTAATGAAGAAAATAAGAAAATAACACTTACAAATATTTTTTATTACGAACCCAGAAATAACATTCAGAATGATACAATTGGATATTTAGTAAAGTTCCCAATTAATGACTTACAAAATAAAATTTACAATATTAACAATTTTAAAAATTGGAAAAAAATTAATGAAAAAGTAGAAAAATTTGAAATTAAGTAAGTTTGAAAAACATTTTATATATTAAAACCTAAAACCAAACGTCAAGAAGCTGGGTGTAATCTTGCCACCAAAACCTTTATAATTGTTTAACAGCTTTTTCGGGGTTTATGCTCCGAAAAGGTTTAAAATTTAAAATAATATGTTTACAAAACAACAATTGGCAGCTTGGCGAGAGCAAGGGTTCGAGTTTGATGGTTTTTATGATAGTATGGCAGTAGAGGAGAAAAAGGAATTAGCAATAAAATATAATTCTTACACAGATGAAAATGATAAT
>JAYTMQ010000119.1:0-7245 GCA_043728355.1 Bacteroidota bacterium | reverse complement strand
TCTTGTCGCATACTAAATCGTTGAAAATAACAATCGTTTGTTTTAACGTTTTTTACAAAAAAAGTATAAAATTGATTTGAATATCTGTATAATGGAATTCCATATTCGTTTTTATGAATTGACCAACCGCCAGAAGATGAATGTGCAAAAAATTTGGTTACTTTTAATGTAGATTCGCCACCTTCGTATTTATTTAAATATAAATTGGTAATTTGAAGCTGCGTCATACCCATAGTAATTGGGTTTGATTTTAATTTCCATTCTTCTGGTAAATCTTTTTTGGTGGTTCTAATTCCGTTTTTGTTTGCATCAAAAACAGCTTGTTGTTCGCTCATTATTGTAGCTACATCTTTGGCAGAAAATTCATAATCGAAAATATTTGCGTACACAATTCCGTCGCCTTCTTGCTTTTTTCCCCAATCGTCTTTGGTTTTACTGTTCAAGAAAACGCCGACTTTAAATGCTCCGTTTCTAGGAAAATTGTTTTGATTGTGCATATTCGGAAAAGGCGAATAATAAATTGCATCGCCTGAAATGCCTTTGAAAATAGAATATTTCATTGTGTGAGGCATAATGTCTATATCTAAAGATTTTAGATTGGCTTGTTCCAATGACAATGCAATATATGTTGCATTGTTGCCGTTGCCAAAATGCATTGTTTTATTTTCATCGTCATATAAAACCATTTTCATTTCAATATATGGATTTTTTTCGTCGAGTTTAAAAACATCTTTTATCGTTCCAGAAAGTGAACTTATTCGAGCATAAATATGATTACTGCTTTTGAATGAACTTGTAAAAGTTTCTTTTCCAGAATTGGGCAATGCTTCGAAAAATTCAATTTTTAGGTTGTTGTCATAAGGTTGCATCACTGGTTTTAGTTCAGGATAATCTTTTGCAAAATGAACGATTCCGGTTTCGCCTTGTTTTCGCATATATTCAAATGGACTGTAAGATCTTTTATTAGCGATGAGTTTCGAAAGTGCTCCTGTTGTAACCGAAGAATAATCTGAACCTTGATATGGAAATTCGAAAATGGTTTCGTTACTTAAACTTTCGGTTGACATAGCTTTTTCGGTATTAATAGTTTTATCAGATTTAATTTCTGATTTTTTTTCGGACAATTTTTCTTTGGCTTTGTTAAGTAAATTTCCGAATTGTGCATTAGCAGAAAATGATAGTAATGCAATTAATGTTAGAATTAGATTTTTACTTACGATTTGTAGTTTGTTTTTCTTGTGTTCGTTAATCGTTGATTTCATAATTTTTTTATTTATTCGGTTCTTTGAAAATTAAAGCTTATGTTCCCAAAAATCTGGGTATCTAAACTTGATGAAGGAAAAATTTGGTTTGGGGTTACCATATAACTACAATTTGTAAAAACAATGTTTCCAACAGTTAACGGATAAGCTGCAACGGCATCATTAGGTTCAAAATAGTCGTACCAATGATTGCAATTAATAGACAGTAAATACTCTTTATTTTTTACCAAATTTATTGGAGAGATAACTTTTGTAGTAACCGTATTTGCTGTAATAACTGCGATAAATTCAGTTCTTATTACTGATTTTGTTTCTACATCCCAAAATGTTACTCGAACATTATTGCTCGAAGCAGGTATTTTAACAACAAAAGCGTTGATTTTTCCTGTAACCGTTGGTTTAAAACTAAAACCAAATTCGGTGTTCAAATTATCAAGCTGGTTTGAAATCTGATTAAAACCTGTAGTTTCTATAATTCCTTGCATTGGATTTTCTTCTTGATATGCAATTGGTTCGGGTTTTGAATCGTCTTTACTACACGATAAAAGGGTTAGTAATGCAATTAATATTAGAATTAGATTTTTACTTACGATTTGTAGTTTGTTTTTCTTGTGTTCGTGACCCGAGCCTGAAAGGCGAACAGGCGAAGCAATCTTTGATTTCATATTTTTTTATTTTACGGTTACAAATACAGATTTAACTTGACAGTCTTCAGTTGAAATAGTTTGAACTTTATCATTAATCCAAAGTGTTGCTTTGTAATGTGCTGTGTCTACATCAAATTCAAAACCTGCGACATAAACATTTTTATCGGCTACAAAAATTGAATTGGCTTGCGAATAAAATTGTGATAATTGTTTAGGAATATTATTCTCCCAAATAGTTGCTCGAGAACTTACTGGATTGTTAGGATTTACAACACCAACGGCATAAATATTTTGTTCGTCTCCGTGAACAGCATACATTGCAGTATTACTAGCAATTGTATTTTGCGTAACGCCATTTTTTAAAAGGCTTGCGGTTAGAAAATTTAATACGATATTATTTTGAGCAACAAAAACATCATTACCACGAACAAAAATTGATTCGGCAATTGATAAATTAGTTGCCAAAGTTGTAATGTCTGCTGGATTTTGATACGTCCAAGCATTTGAACCAATACTTCCAGCAAAATAAATTCCTGATGTTGCATTATTTTGAAAAGTTAAAACCACAGAGTTTGCAACAGAGTTTGAAATAGCAGTCAATGGATATATATCAATATTATTATTTAAAGCAACCCAAAAAGTTGCTATGGAATTATATTTTCCTGCAATGTAAATTAAGTCTTTGTTTCCAGTTACAGAAAATGCCTCGGAAGAAGTTGTACTCAAAGCTATTTTTAAACCGTCTTTCCAGAGTGTTGCAATAATAACACCAGCATCGACCTCGAAACCAACTGCATACGCAACATCATTGTAAACATAAATCGCGTTTACTCTTGAAGCATTATTTGCATCGGTCGGTAACAATTGTGCTACACCATTTTTCCAAATTGTTGCTTTTTCTTTGCCGTTAATTTTTTGGCTACCACCAATGTAAATGTTTGTTATTTTGGCTGGTTCTTGAATCATTAATTGCGCTGAATTGTCCTCTTTACTACAAGAAAAAATTACAAATATTGAGCAAATTATTAGTAGATTTTTCATATTTTTTTATTTTTTATTTACAAATATTGAATAAGTAAATGCCGCGTTTGTTCCATCAGAATAATTTTTGGCAACGCCATTTTTCCAAACTTTAATTTTATTACCATCATTGCCAAATGCGTAAATATCGTTTCCATCAATATCAATACCTGTCAGAAAAGCATCGGCTGTTCCATCAGAAAGAAATATTTTTTGACCATTTTTCCAGTAAAATGCAGACCAAGTGCTTGCATCTCTTTCGGCTCCTGCAACATATACATCTGTACCATTTAATAATATTGAATACGCTTCGACATTAGTTGAAGTACCACTAGTTACTATATCTATTTTTGTGAAAGCATCAGACAAAGTATTGTAAATCCAATATTTAGCTTCAAAAATTCCTGAACTATTTTTTTCTTTTCCAGTGATATAAACATCATTATCTTTAATAAAAATAGATGATACACGCGAATCTAAATTACTTATTATTTTTGGTTGACCATTTATCCATATTTTAGAAATGAAAGAAATATTATCTACCGCTTGTGTAGTTCCAATCACATAGACGTTATTACCAGAAACAGCAATTCCAGATGTTGACGAATTTTTTAAACCATTTGTTAACTCAATAAAAGTTTGATTTTTCCAGTAAACCGCTTGATATTTTCCGTTTACATAATAAACTCCTGCGGTATACACATCAGCTCCTAAAATTGCAATTCCACTAGTCGTTGGTTGTGGTGATGGTGCTGGTAAAACATTTCTAACTCCATTTTTCCATAAACAAGGAAAAGTAAAACCACTACTTGTTTCAGAACCAGAAACATAAACATCGGTTCCTGAAACAACCATTCCCGATACAGAAACTGAAGAATTTGAATCTAAATTTAAAGTGGTTGCTATGCTATTTTTCCAATATTTAGCAACATCCTTATTAGCAATAAATTCCTGTCCGAGTAAATAAACATCGACTGTTTCTTTCGGTGTTTCCGCTTGTGTTTGCGGCTCATCATTTTCTTTACTACAAGAAAAAATCATAAATATTGAGCAAATTATTAGTAGATTTTTCATAGGTTTTTATTTAAATATTTGACATAAAATTGAATTTTTTTAAAGCTCTTCAAATGCTCCATTTACAATTTTTATACTCCAAGAATTTAAAGTTCCTATAAAAGAGCTATTTGAATCATATATTTTTAATTTCCAAATTCCTTTTATGTTTTTGTTGTAAAAAAAATTAGACATAGTTGGCAAAATAGCAACTTGCATCGGACTAGGATTTGATCCAAAAGTGGGCTTGTATTTTCCAGCAGAAACAAATTGAGCTTGATTTGGTGGTATTGAAGCATCAGTAGGAATTGCATTTGGGTATTGAGAATTAAAATCAAGTATGTTTCCTGTTACAAATAGCACGGTTGCACCATCAATTCTTTTTATTAATGTACAACTTGCACCATCAGGGGCAACTAATACAACCGAAATGTCATTTGCATTGTCGTGCGACAAGTCAATTTGAATAGATATAAGGCTTGACCTTTTTATTATTCCATCTTTATCTAAAGTTATTTGACTTTCTGTAATTCCTAATTCAGGCGAATTATTATTTCCGTCAAAAAGAGCTGTTCTTATATTATTTGTAAAAGTGGCTGGTAACTTCAATGTAGTATCTTCCACTTGCGGTTCTGGAATTATTACGGGTACATCTTCTTCTTTACTACAAGATATTGATAAAATTGCGATTGCAATTATTGTTTTTAAAATTTTCATAATTTTTTTATTTTTCGGTTACAAATACGCATAATGCCACAGAATTTAGAGTTGATAATAATTGGATGCTTCCATTTTTCCAAATACACGCTCTTTCTTCTTGATTTTCTTCATTTCCTGCAACATAAGTGTCTGTTGCAGTTGCAAATACAGAATTGGCATTCGACTTATTTTGAGATAATTTCGTTGGTTGATTATTTTTCCACAACGTTGCTTGAACATTACCTGCACTTGCTGTAAAACCACACGCATACACATTTGTTCCTTGCGTGTGTACAGACCGCATCACTGTACCATTTTCAAATTTTTCAGGAGATATTGCGTTCGAATTCCATAATCTACCAGAAATTACACTAGAAGAATTTTGTGCAGATCCTGCAATGAGAACATCATTGTTGTCATTTAAACTAATAGATCTTGCTTGCGATGGTCCCGCCGAATCAATTAAATAATTGGGTTGCGGACTTGTACTTTTCCAATATCCTCCACCATTTACAGTTTTTCCAGATATATAAATTTCATTATTTTTCACAAAAACACCTGTGGCATCTTCTCCATTAGCTAAAATTTGTGCAGTGTTGTCCAACCATAGTATTGCCATTTGATTTTCCTTTCCTACAATATAAGTTTTGCCATTTGTAACAAAAATGCCATTTGCAGTCGAAGAATTTGTACTTAAATTTGTCTTGAGACCATTTTTCCATAAAACTGCTCTATATGTGCTTAACATATTATCTAACCTTTCATAGCCTGCGGCATAAACAGTTTCACCAACGATAAATATAGATTTTACCTCACCTTCAAATCCTGCCGAAAGAGGTAATTGTTGGGCAACACCATTTTTCCAAATGGTCGGAATGTTTTTGAGGGTTGCGGCATTTACTTCCGAACCTCCAACGTAAACTGTTGCTATTTTTGGTGTTTCGGGTTGTGGTTGCGGATTATCATTGTCTTTAGAACAAGAAATTGACAATAATGCAACTGCAAGTATTGTTTTTAATATTTTCATAGTTTTTAGTTTTTAATAAATTTTTGTTGGTAGTTTTTGTTATTTATTGTTATTTGAATGCAATAAATACCGTTTGTAAGTTTCTGCACATCAGTACTATTTGAAATTTCATTACTTTCGATAACAATTTTGCCTAAAACATCGGTTATTTTTATATTTGATAACTTTTCAGCATTTGAAACTTGTATTTTTAAAATATAAGAAGTTGGATTTGGATATATAGAAAATATCGAATTATTAGTAATTTTTTCTTCAATAGAAAGTGAATTTGGGCAGACAATAGCCGTTGGAACATTTCTGTTTATGGTTGTACCATCGCCCAATTGCCCGTAATTGTTTATTCCTGTGGCATAAATTACACCTAAATTATTTCTGTATATCGAAAAATAGTTTCCTGCTTTTGCATCTACTACATTACCAATTCCTGTGATTGGAGTTGGAGTATTTCTTGTTATGGTTGTGCCATCGCCAAGCTGTCCAAAACCGTTATCGCCCCAAGACCAAGCCGTTGCATCGTTTTTGACAGATACTGTATGAAAATTTCCTGCATCAACTTTAAACCAATCGGTGTCGCTTATTTGTGTTGGAGTCAAGACATCTGTTGCTGTGCCATCGCCCAATTGACTATCGTCATTTCTGCCCCAAGACCACATTGTATTGTCCTGTTTCATTACAACAGTATGATACAAGCCAATTGTGGGTTTCCCCCAATTTGTAGCAGTACCAATTTGTGTTGGTAATAGTAAATTAGTACTATTTCCGTTGCCCAGCTGCCCATAAGAATTGTCACCCCAAGTTAAAATTTTACCTTGTTGTTTTCCGATATTTGAATCTCCAAAAGAAGCAATTTGATACCAAGATAACGGTCCACCAACCGAAGTTGGAACATTTTTATTAATTGTAGTTCCGTCGCCAAGTTGACCTTTAAGATTGTTTCCCCAAGCAAACATATTTCCTGCTGAGTTTATGGCTAACGTATGATTGGCTCCAGCGGCTATTTCTATCCAGTTACTTGTGCCTATTTGTACAGGAAAACCCTCGATATCATTTGTTCCATTGCCAAGTTGACCAGAAAAATTATCACCCCAAGCCCAAAGCGTTCCGTCAGTTTTTAATGCTACAGAATGTCTGCCACCAGCTGCTATTTGAAACCAATCGCTATCTGTTCCAACTTGGGTTGGTATTAATCTGTTTTCTGGAGTATTGTCGCCTAATTGACCCGAATTATTTCCGCCCCAAGCCCAAAGTGTACCATCGTCTCTTATTGCCAAAGTATGATCGCGACCTGTTTCCATTTTGACCCAACATTGTGCCATCGAAATATTAGTTATCAGCAATAAAAAGACAACTGCTAAAAATTGTTTTGGTTTGGTGTAATTTGATTTCATAATTTTTTTATTTTAAATGTTATACAAATTTCGAATAAGTTTATAAAAATTATCTACCGTAAAAGAGTGATTTTTTTATTAGTTTGATGATTTTTAGTGTAATAGAAATAAAAAATCCTTTGTGAAAATTTAATTTTCTACAAAGGATT
>JAYTMQ010000118.1:0-28758 GCA_043728355.1 Bacteroidota bacterium | reverse complement strand
TTTTGTCTGGTGTCAAAAATGTCTAGGACATTTATTTCTTGCTCAGATATTTTATAGATAAGTTCAAAGTGCATAAAAAGTGTTATTCTTACTTCATGCTCATCAGTTTGAATTCCTGTTTCAGGAATTTTTGCTACTTTAATTAAAGCATTTCTGAACTCTATATTCAGTTTTTGTGAATATATTTTAGATTTATTTCTATTATTCCAATAACTAAAAATTTCTAGTTTTGATTTTAAAGCAAATGGTGTCCAACTAATTATTCTTGTTCTTCGAACCATTTTTGAATTTGTTTTTCAGCTTCTTCATCAGAAATATATTCCCCGTTTTCGACTTGCTTTAGTGCTTTTTCAATTCTAATTCTTTGCTCTGGCGAAAAAACATAGACCTCTTTTTTAGACATATTAATTCCAAGAAATTCTGTTAAATCTTCTAATTTTTTCAAATCATTGATTGATGAAATTTCGTTGATTATATTCGATTTAATTTCTGCTACGCTCATAATTCAAAAATTTACTTCAAATTTACTTAATTTTGTTAAACAATTAGGTTAACAATTTATAAATTTCAATTAATTTTGATTAACCCCAATTTTTTTCCTCTTTTCAAAACAAATTCATAAGCCGATTGGTATTCATTTGGAATTTCGCCTTCCAAAATGGCTTCTTTAACGGCTTCTTTTAAAACACCAATTTCTCGTGATGGTTGCAAATTAAATATTTCCATAATTTCTTTGCCAGATATTGGTGGTTGAAAATTTCTAACAGAATCTCGCTCTTCGACTTCAACAATCTTTTGACGAACAATTTCGAAATTTCCGTGGTATTTTTTAAATTTCGATGGGTTTTTAGTTGTAATATCAGCTGCGCACAAAGTCATTAAACTTTCTACATCATCACCAGCATCAAAAACCAGTCTTCGAACTGCCGAATCAGTTACTAAATCCTGCGAAAGTACAATTGGTCTAGAACTCATAATGACCATTTTTTGAACGAATTTCATTTTGTTATTTAATGGCATTTTTAATCTTTCGAATATTTTTTTCGCCATTTTGCCTCCAAGAAACTCATGACCATGAAAAGTCCAACCTTGTTTTTTATTGAATTTTTTGGTTGGTGCTTTGCCAATATCATGCAATAATGCTGCCCAACGCAACCAGACATCGTCGGTATTTGGACAAATATTATCTACAACTTCTAACGTATGATAAAAATTGTTTTTATGAGTATGTCCTTCAATTTCTTCGACATTATTTAAAGCTGTCAATTCTGGCAAAATAATATCTAGCAAACCAGTTTTGAATAATAACAAAAATCCGATTGAAGGTTGTGCTGTTGATAAAATTTTATTCAATTCATCAACTAGTCGTTCGCCAGAAATAATGTTGATTCTTTCAGCATTTTTAGTAATCGAATTCAATGATTTTGCCTCGATTTTGAAACCTAACTGTGTTGCAAAACGAATTCCACGAAGCATTCGCAAAGGATCATCAGAAAAAGTAATATCAGGATCGAGTGGTGTTTTTATGATTTTATTTTCTAAATCAATCAAACCATTAAACGGATCTAATAATTCACCATAATTATGATTATTTAATGAAATTGCCAACGCATTTATTGTGAAATCTCTACGGTTTTGGTCGTCTTGTAAAGTTCCGTTTTCAACAACAGGATTGCGAGATTCAAAATTATAACTTTCTTTTCTTGCTCCAACAAATTCAATATCAATTCCTTCAAAATCTAGCATAGCCGTTCCGTAGGTTTTAAAAACTTGCACTTTTGGTTTTTTTGGTAATATTGATGAGACTTTCAACGCCAATTCTATTCCAGAACCAACTGCAACAATATCGATGTCTTTTTTGAAATCTCGTTTTAGGATTAAATCACGAACATAGCCACCAATTACATAACTTTCAAGATTTAAATCTTGAGAAGCTTTAGAAACTATCTCGAAAATTTTATTATTTAATGATGATTTAAAATTCATTTTATACCGCTAATTCGCTAATTTATTTTTTGAATCGACTATTCTTTTATATTCAAGAGAAATTAAATTAAAGTTTGCTAAAATTGCTAATCTATTTTTTGAAATTTTCAAATAATTAAGACATTGCGAATAATGCTTTGGATGTAGATTTTCAGACGATTTTATTTCCAAAATTATTTTATCAAATAAAACAAAATCTGCATAAAACTTATGATTTAAAATTATGTTTTTGTAATTAACTTTGTATTCTTTTTCTCTTTCAAATGGAATATTGTTTTCAGAAAATTCAAATTCAAGAGCATCTTTGTAAACGATTTCGGAAAATCCTCCACCTAAATTTGAATGAACTTCAAATAAAATTCCCATTATTTTATAACTTCCTTCTTTGTATAATATCTCGGACATTTGAAATAATCTTTAAAAATTCGTGAATTCGTGGCATAAAATTATTGTCTAATAACTTTAACCTGATTATCCAATGCAATTTTAATTATTGTCGATGGATTGCCACATTTTTTTTCGCGAGACAAATTTACAACATAGTCGACACCATTTATAATTTCTTTTGATATTTCTGAGAAATTCATTGGTGTAGGTTTTCCTGAAATATTTGCCGAAGTCGAAACCAATGGTTTTCTTAACTTTTCTAATAGTTTGAAACAAAATGAATCTTTAATAACACGAATTCCTAAGGTATTATCGGTTGCGATTAAATTTTTCGCAATGTTTTGAGGTTTGTCTAAAATTAAAGTTGTTGGTTTTTCGGATAAATCCATTATTTGCCAAGCAACATCTGGAACTTCCTTAAAAGTATTATGAATCATTTTATCGCCATTCATAAGCACAATCATGCTCTGGGTTTCGGCTCTTTTTTTGAGTTTATAAATTTTATCAACTGCCTCTTCATTCGATGCATCGCAGCCAATTCCCCAAACAGTATCGGTTGGATATAGAATTATTCCGCCGTTTTGTAAAACTTCTAGTGTGTTTTGTATTTCTTGATTTAAGTCCATTTTTTTAGTAATTATTCAATGTTTTTATAACTTGATTTACTTCTTTATTTGTCAAAACTTGGCTCATTGGCAAACTTAAAACTTCATTATGAATTTGTTCAGAAATCGGAAAACTTGAATGATTCAAATTTTGATAACAATCTTGTTTGTGAGGCGGAATTGGATAATGAATCAAGGTTTGAATATTATTTTTTAATAAATATTCTTGCAAATCGTCTCGATGTTCTGTTCGAATTACAAATAAATGCCAAACATGTTGCGTTTCATTTTCTGGATAAATTGGCAAAATTATTTTAGAATTTTTTATTTCAGAACAATACATTTTCGCAATTTCTTGTCTTCGAATATTTTCTTTATCTAAATATTTTAATTTAATATTCAACACCGATGCTTGAATTTCGTCCAAACGAGAATTCAATCCTTGCAAAACATTGACATATTTTTTATTAGAACCATAATTGGCTAATATTCTTATTGTTTTTGCTAATAAATCGTCATTGGTTGTGATTGCACCAGCATCGCCAATTGCTCCTAGATTTTTGGTTGGATAAAAGCTAAAACCAGTTGCATCGCCCAGATTTCCAGTTTTAATATTATTAAAAGTAGCACCAATTGCTTGTGCATTATCTTCAATAATTTTTAAGTTATATTTTTTTGCTAGAGCAAATAATTCATCAGAAAAAACAACTTGTCCATATAAATGTACAATCATTATTGCACGAGTTTTTGATGTTATTGCGGCTTCGATTTTAGAAATATCAATATTATAATTATCTATGTTTGGTTCAACAAATACAGGTTTTAAATTATTGTCTGTAATTGCCAAAACCGAAGCAATGTAAGTATTTGAAGGAACAATAATTTCATCATTTTTTTCGAAAAAACCAAGTTCTATGTATGCTTTTATAATTAATTTCAGAGCATCGAGACCATTGGCAACACCAATTGCATTTTTTGTTCCTATATATTCAGCTAGATTTTTTTCGAATTCTAAAACTTCATTTCCTAGCAAATACCAACCCGACTGAAATATTTTGAGCAAATTAGCCTCAATTTCGGTTTGGTGTTTTAGGTTTATTTTTTGTAAGTCTAGGAATTTTATCATTTATTTTTAGTAAATCTTATTTATTGCAAAGATATTTATTTGTAATTAGAAAATAGAATTTAATAAATCATAAATTTAACTTAACAATTTTATTATATTTGCTTTTTAAACAAACAAAAATGCTCAACGGAAAATCGATTTTAATAACTGGTGGGACTGGATCGCTAGGAAAAGAACTTACAAAAACAATTTTGGCTAAATGGCCAAATGTAAAAAGATTAGTAATTTATTCGCGTGATGAACAAAAACAATATCAAATGGCTCAGGAATTTCCTGAATCAGAGTTTCCAGCAATTCGCTATTTTATTGGAGATGTTCGAGATTTAGAAAGATTAAAACGAGCATTTAATGGTATTGATTACGTAATTCATGCAGCAGCTATGAAGCATGTTCACATAGCAGAATACAACCCAGATGAATGTGTAAAAACAAATATTGGTGGAGCAGATAATGTAATAAAAGCCTGTTTTTCAACAAATGTGACTAAAGTTGTAGCACTTTCTACCGACAAAGCTTGTGCTCCAATAAATTTGTATGGAGCAACAAAATTAACATCAGACAAATTATTTATTGCCGCAAATAACATCAAAGGAAATCAAGACATTAAATTTTCTGTGGTTCGGTACGGAAATGTAATGGGTTCTAACGGATCTGTTTTTCCGTTTTTTATGAGTAAAAGAGATTCTGGAGTTTTACCAATTACAGATCCAAATATGACCCGTTTTAATATTTCACTTCAAGGTGGCGTTGATATGGTTTTGCATGCGATAGATGCTGCTTGGGGCGGAGAATTGTATGTTCCAAAAATTCCGTCTTATAAAATTCTTGATGTTGCCCAAGCGATTGGTCCAAATTGTGAGCATAAAATTTTTGGGATTCGTCCAGGAGAAAAAATTCATGAAGAAATGATTACTTCTTCCGATTCATTTACAACTTATGATTTAGGGAAATATTATGTAATTCTTCCTCAAGTAACCAATTGGAATTTAGAAGAATACATAAATAAGTTCAATGCTAAATTAGTTCCACAAGGTTTCAATTATACTTCTGGAGATAACGATGAATGGGAAACTGTGGAAAGTTTACGTTCGTTAATAAAAGAACATTTATATCCTGATTTTACAGTTTAGAATATGATACCCTACGGAAAACAAAATATAACCGATGCTGATATTCTTGCAGTTTCAGAAGCGCTAAAAGGCGATTTTCTAACTCAAGGTCCAACAATTTTAGCATTTGAAAAAGCATTTTCTGAATACATTGGTTGCAAATACTCAGTTGCTGTCGCCAATGGAACAGCTGCTTTGCACTTGAATGCTTTGGCTTTGAATGTAAAAAATGGAGATAAAGTTATAACAACACCAATAACATTTGCTGCGTCTGCAAATTGTATTAGATATTGTGGAGGTGAAGTAGTTTTTTCTGATATTGATCCAGAAACCTATTTGTTAGATATAAATAAGGTAGAACAACTATTAAAAGAATCTCCAAGAGGAACCTATCAAGGTATTGTTCCAGTTGATTTTGCAGGACGAGCAGTAAATTTAGAAGCGTACAGGAAATTAGCAGATGAATATGGATTATGGATTATTCAAGATTCGTGTCATTCGCCAGGCGGTTATTTTATTGATTCAGACGGAAATAATCAAAATTGTGGCAACGGAAATTTTGCTGATTTAGCAATTTTTTCGTTTCATCCAGTAAAACACATTGCCACAGGCGAAGGAGGAATGATTACGACGAATAATGAAGTTTTATATAAAAAATTACTAGAATTAAGAACACACGGAATTACAAAATCGGCTGATAATTTTGTAAACTCAAAATCATTTGCTGCAGGACAAGAAGTTGCTGATGACAGTAGTTATCCTGGTTGGTACATGGAAATGCAAACTTTAGGATACAATTATCGTTTTACCGATTTTCAAGCTGCACTTGGAATCAGTCAATTGTCTCGCGCAAATGACGGAATGAAACGGCGCAAAGAAATTGCAAAAAAATATAATGATGCTTTTTCAAACAATAAAAACATAATCAGACAATCAGGTTTTGTTGAAGGTCATGCGTATCATCTGTACATAATTGAAATTGATAATAGATTAGGATTGTACAATTTCTTACGTGAATATAAAATTTTTGCTCAAATTCATTATATTCCATGTCATTTGATGCCTTATTACAGAGAATTTGGTTGGAAAGAAGGCGATATGCCAAATGCAGAGCAATATTATAAAAATTGTATCAGTTTGCCCATGTTTCCAACTTTGACAAATGAAGAACAAGATTTTGTAATTAGTAAAATAGAAGAATTTTTAAAATAATTTTGATATTCTCACAACATTTAAAACAAAGTTTAAATATAAATAAAAATGGATAAATTTAAAACAGAACAAGAAAAATTTTGGGCGGAAGAGTTTGGTAACGAATATATAAATAGAAATAATGGGTCTCAATTGTTAGCATCAAATTTAAATTTTTTTACTAAAGCGCTCGCAAATGCTGGTAAGATAAAGTCATGTAAAGAATTTGGAGCAAATATTGGAATGAATTCGAAAGCTTTAAAACTTTTATATCCAGATATTAATCTTCAAGCAATTGAAATTAATGAAGAAGCATGTATAGAATTATCCAAAATTATTGGTACAGAAAATGTATTTAACGGCTCTATTTTCGATTCTTCAAGTGAGTCAAAATTTGAGTTAGCTCTTATTAAAGGAGTGTTAATTCATATAAATCCAGATATGTTACAATTAGTTTATCAAAAATTATACGAATCAAGCAATAAGTTTATTTTAATTGCAGAATATTATAATCCTACGCCAGTAAGTATTCCTTATAGAGGTAATGTTGACAAATTATTTAAAAGAGATTTTGCAGGAGAATTTTTGATTAAATATCCTGACACTGAATTAATCGATTATGGTTTTGCTTATAAAAACGACCCAGCATTTCCTCAAGATGATATTACTTGGTTTTTAATTAAAAAGTAAAATAAAATGAATATTAGATATTGTATAAAATGTGTTTATCCTGAAACTAAACCAGATTTACATTTTGATGATAATGGAATATGCAGTGCTTGTAATGCTGCCGAACAAAAAAACAAAGGTATAAATTGGAATCAAAGAGAATCAGATTTTAATGAAATAGTTACACATTTCAAATTACCAAAAGGGCAAAATGGTTACGATTGCCTAATTCCAGTCAGTGGAGGAAAGGATAGTACTTATCAAGCCTATTTCATGAAAGAAATTTGTGGTTTAAATCCACTTTGCGTATGTTTTGAGACAACAGCAGTAACAGAACTAGGTCAAAAAAATTTAGATAATCTTACCAAAATGGGAATGGATGTTATCCATTTTAAAAAAAACAACAATGTTTATAAAAAAATGGTAGTTGAAAGTTTTAAACGAGTAGGAGATGAAATGTGGCCAAATCACATCGGTATATTTACTATACCTGTTCTTATTGCTGTTAAATTCAATATTCCTTTAATTATTTGGGGAGAAAATCCACAACAAGAATATGGAGGTCCCTCACTTGAAACTGTTAAAAATAGAATTTTAAATAGGAAATGGCTCGAAGAATTTGGTGGTTTATTAGGAAATCGAATTCAAGATATGATAGGCGTCGATGGAATTACTGAAAAAGAATTAACCCCTTATTTTTATCCGACAGATGAAGAGATAGAGCGCGTTGGAGTGACAGGAGTTTTTTTAGGACACTACTTTTTTTGGGATGCTAGAAAACAATTAGAAATTGTAAAAAAATATGGTTTTGCAATAAAAGAAGATGGTCCTGTTGAAGGGACTTATACTAATTATGAAAATATTGATGAAAAATTAGTCGGATTACATGATTATTTAAAATTTGTAAAATATGGTTTTGGTCGAGCTAGCGATCATGCTTGTATCGATATTAGAAACAATCGTTTGACTAGACAAGAAGGTCTAGAATTAGTAAAAAAATATGATGGAAAATACCCACATTATGGTATAAATGAGTTTATAAAGTATAGTGGAATGAGCAAAGAAGAAGTTGACGAAGTAATAGCATCCTTTACAAGTTCGATTTTATTTAAACAAGACGATAAAGGTAATTTTGAAAGAGATCAAGATTTTAATTTAATTCGCAATTTTGAAATTTCCTAATTACTATGGTAGCAATTGTAGATTATGGAATGGGCAATGTGGCTTCAGTTCAAAAAGCACTTAATTTTTTAAAAGTCGAAAGTATTATTACCAACGATCATGAATTAATACAACAAGCCAAAACTATTTTGTTGCCAGGAGTTGGATCTTTTGTTCAAGGAATGAAAAACCTTCAAGAACGAGGGTTAGATAAATTATTGACAGAAGAAGTTTTAGTGAATAAAAAAAACTTTATTGGAATTTGTCTTGGAATGCATTTGATAATGGAAAAAGGTTTCGAGCCAGAAGAATGCCTAGGTTTAGGTTGGATAAAAGGAGTTGTGAAAATGTTTGAATTGAAAAATTTAGCCATTCCTCACATGGGTTGGAACGATATTCAGGTTCTAAATAATGAATATTATAATGACTGCGAAACCAAAGATTTTTATTTTATTCACAGTTATCATGTCAATTTAGAAAATCAAAACGAAATTGCAGCAACAGCCAATTATGGTTATGATTTTGTAGCAAGTATTCAAAAAGAAAACATATTTGCTACACAATTTCATCCAGAAAAAAGTCAAAACTCAGGTTTAACAATTTTAAAATCGTTTTTCGAAAAAAATGCTTAAAGTAAGAATCATTCCAATATTGACATTCAACGGATTTGGGTTAGTAAAAACAAAACAATTTGCAAACCCAAGAATGGTTGGAAATCCAGTGCAATCAGCACGAGTTTATAATAGTCGAGGTGTTGATGAGTTAGTGTTTTTAGATATTTTTGCATCGGCTCAAAAAAGAAAAATTAATCTAAAATTAGTTGCCGATGTAATCAAAGAATGCTATATGCCAGTCGCAATTGGTGGCGGAATAGAAAGTATTCAAGATATAAACGATTTATTGAAAATTGGAGCAGACAAAGTTGTAATTAAGACAAAAGCGTTTTTAGATAAAGATTTTATAAAAGAATCTGTATTGTTTTTTGGAAGCCAATGCATTAGTATTGCTGTTGATGTTCAACAATCCGAAAGTGAATATTCTGTACATAATAAATTAGGATTACAAATTTCTCTTGATGATTTTTTATCAGAAATGATTGTCTGCAAAGTTGGAGAATTCATTGTCAATAGTGTTGATAATGATGGTTTAATGAGTGGTTTCGATACCGATTTAATTAATTATGTGTTATCAAAAACACAAATTCCAGTTGTGGCAGTTGGTGGTGGTGGAAAAATGGAACATTACAACGAACTTTTTTCTAAAACTAATGTAAAAGCAGTTGGATCTGCTAGTATTTTTCATTTCACACAATTTACGCCTTTAGACATAAAAAACGAATTAAAAAACATTGGAATTCCAGTACGATTATAATAAAATTATTTTGAAAAATATTGCAATTATACCAGCACGTGGCGGAAGCAAAAGAATTCCTAGAAAAAATGCAAAATTTTTTCATGGAAAACCAATCATTGCTTATTCAATTGAGGCCGCAATTAATTCTGGTTTGTACGATGAAGTTATGGTTTCTACTGACGATGTCGAAATTGCTGAAATCGCTCAAAAATATGGGGCAAAAGTTCCCTTTTTGCGAAGCGAAAAAAACAGTAATGATTTTGCAACAACAGCCGATGTTTTATTAGAAGTTTTGGATTTTTATAAAAAAAACAATCAAGTTTTTGAATTTGGCACTTGTATTTATGCTTGTGCACCATTTGTGAATTCAGAAATTTTAAAAAAATCTTTTAAATTAATTGACAAAGAAAATTGCGATTGTGTTTTTCCCTCAATTGCTTATTCTCACCCTATTCAGAGAGCGATAAAAATAGATTCAATAGGAAAAATAGAAGAATTTGATAAAAGAAATCAAAACGCGAGAACACAAGATTTAGAAAAGGCTTTTCATGATGCAGGAATGTTTTACACTTTCAATATAAATAAGTTATTAAAAACAAAAAGTTTACGAACAAAAAATACATTTTCAATAGAAATAGATGAACTACATGCTCACGATATTGATTCGGAAAATGATTGGATTTTAGCAGAAATGAAATATAAATTATTTTCGAAATGAGAAATTACAAATGCATTAAAAATCAAATTTTCGAGAATGAAAATTTTAGTTTAATTCCAATTCGGGATTCAGATAAATATGATGTTTTAGAAATTAGAAATTCTCAAATTGAGCATTTGCGTCAAGATAAACCCTTGACCAAAGAAAATCAGGAAAATTACTTTTCAAAAGTAGTTTCAAAATTATTTGAAGAAGAAAAACCTAATCAATTGTTATTTTCTTTCTTAAAAAATGATGAGTTTGTTGGTTATGGCGGATTGGTTCATATTAATTGGATTGATAAAAATGCTGAAATTTCGTTCATAATGAAAACAGAAATGCAAGACGAAAATTTCGAATATTTTTGGATAAATTATCTCGAAATTTTAGAAAAAATAGCATTTCAAGAACTAAATTTCCATAAAATATATACTTATGCTTTCGACATTCGTCCAAAATTGTATCTTGCCTTAGAAAAATCTGGTTTCAATCAAGATGCAAGATTAAAAGAACATTGTTTGTTTAATGAAAGGTTTATTGATGTTGTAATACATTGTAAAATTAATTCAAATTTAAAATTCCGTAAAGCCGAAAAATCAGATTGTAAAATATATTTTGATTGGACAAATGACAAATCAGTCCGAGAACAATCATTTAATTCAGACAAAGTTTTGTTCGAAAACCACGAAAAATGGTTTTTAAATAAAATTCAAGATAAATCATGTTCGATGTTGTTTTTTCAAAACAATGAAAATCAAAATATTGGTCAAGTTCGCATTCAAAAAATCGAAAATAATTCGGCAATCATTGGAGTTTCTGTTGCAAACGAATTTAGAGGAAAAGGATTTGCAGCGACAATTATTGATATTGCAAGTCGAAATTTTTTAAACCAAAATATTGGTTTTGAGATTTCGGCTTATATAAAAGTAGAAAATATTGGTTCAAAAAAAGCCTTCGAAAAGGCTAATTTTCAATTTAAAGAAGAATTAAATTATGAAAATTTCTTGAGTTTTCATTATATCAAAAAACATTAAAAAATGCAAATAGGTAATTTTAAAATCGACGCCAATTCGCCAGTATTTATTATTGCCGAATTATCTGCAAACCATAACGGAAGCATCGATACTGCTATAGAAACCATTCGGGCTGCAAAGCGTGCAGGTGCAGATTGTATTAAATTACAAACTTATACTGCTGATACAATTACGTTAGATTCAGATAAAGATGATTTCATCATAAAAGGAACAATTTGGGAAGGAAAAAAATTGCATACTTTGTACCAAGAAGCCTTTACACCATGGGAATGGCATGGAGAACTTTATAAAGTTGCGAAAGAAGAAGGATTAATTATTTTTTCGTCACCATTTGATAAAATTGCAGTCGATTTATTAGAAGATTTGAATTCGCCCGCTTATAAAATTGCTTCATTCGAAATCACAGATATTCCATTGATAGAATATGTGGCATCAAAAATGAAACCAATAATAATTTCTACAGGAATTGCAGAATTAGAAGATATAGAGTTGGCATTAGATGCATGCAAACGAATGGGAAATAACGATATTGCTTTACTAAAATGCACTTCAAGTTATCCTGCACCAATCGAAGAAGCCAATATGTGTATGGTCAAAGATTTAACCGAACGATTTGATGTAATCTCTGGACTTTCTGATCATACTATAGGAAGTACTGTTCCAATAGTTGCAACCGTTTTAGGAGCCAAAATTATTGAAAAACATTTTATTTTAGACCGAGCAATTGGTGGACCAGATGCTTCATTTTCGATGAATGAAGAGGAGTTTACGGCAATGGTAAAATCAATTCGAGAAGCCGAAAAGGCAATAGGAACTGTAGATTACAAATTGACAGAAAAACAAGCCAAAGGCAAAGATTTTAGTCGTTCTCTATATATTTCTCAAGATGTCAAAAAAGGAGAAACTTTTACAGAACAAAACGTGCGTTCTGTGAGACCAGGTTTTGGTTTGCATCCAAAATTTTTAAAAGATATTATTGGAAAAGTTGCCGAAAGAGATTTAGAAAAGGGAGATTCGATGAAATTTGAATATTTTAACTAAGAAAAAATGATTTCAAAATTTATTATAAAATATTCTGAGAAATGGATTAGAGTTCTCGAAAAATTAAATTTGTTTTTATTTAAACAAAGTAAAAATTTAAACAAAGATAAAATTCTTAATAAAAATAGGGTTTTATCTAAATCTTTTCAATCAAAAAAATGTTATATCCTTGGAAATTCACCATCGTTGAACAATCATAATTTGTTATTATTAGAACATGAAAATGTTTTTTGTTTAAATACTTTTTTTGCTCACAATAATTTTGACGAAATAAAACCTAATTTTTATGTTTTCGCTGATCCAGATTTACACAATTTAGATGATTCAATAATTGAATGGTGGGAGAAATTAATCGAAAAATCAGCAAAAAAAAATATAAGTTTCTTTTTACCAATTCAATTGAAAAATACTTTTGTCCATAATAAATTAATTGAGGAAAAAATATATTTTATTGATTTATCTATGCCGTTCAACAACAACAGCATTAAGTATTTCGATTTGTCCAAACCAATTAATGGCGTTCAAAATGTATTAATTTTGGCTATTCAAATAGCAGTTTACATGGGATTCGAAAAAATTTATTTACTTGGAGCCGATCACGATTGGATGAGTCATTTTGGAAACGAACAAAGACATTTTTACACCACAAATGAAACAAAAGTAGAAAATATCGGAAGCACTGGTTACCCATATAATTGGTGGTTAAACGCAGTAAATACAATGTTTTTGCAGTATAAATTGATAAAAATAAGATTAGATAAAAAATCTAATGTAAAAATTTTTAATGCCTCAGAAAGTGGAGTTTTGGATATTTTTCCATTAATTAAATTTAAAGATACTCTAAAAAATGGCAAATAAATTACAAAAGTTTTTTGGTAAAATATTATTTGGAAAAAAATCAAATTTGTATCAAATTTTAAAAAGCGATTCAAATATAAATTTATTTCATAATAGAAATACATTTGTAAATTCAAAAATAGGAAATCATACAAAATTGTATCCGCCATTTAGATTAATCAATTCAAATGTTGATGATTATACTTACATTGCAGAAAATTCAATTTTTGGAAATACAACGATTGGAAAATTTTGTTCAATAGGACCAAATTTAATATCAGGCTGGGGATTACACCCAATAAATGGAATTTCGACACATCCGATGTTTTATTCAACTTTAAAACAAAACGGAATGACATTGTCAATTGAGGATAAATTTGAAGAATTAAAAAAAATAGAAATAGGAAACGATGTGTTTATTGGAATGAATGTATCTATTATTGATGGTGTTAAAATTGGGCATGGTGCAGTTATTGGAGCGGGAGCAGTAGTTTCGAAAGACATTCCGCCCTATGCAATTGCTGTTGGTTGTCCAATACAAATCAAAGGATACCGTTTTGACGAACAAACAATAGAAAAACTATTGAAATTGAAATGGTGGAATTTTAATGAAGAGGAATTAAAAAACGTAGAAAGAAATTTTTTTAATGTTGAAGAATGGTTGAAAAATCAAAATTTATAAAATAGAATACTATGAAGGTAGCCTTAGTAACAGGAATTACAGGTCAAGACGGAGCCTATTTAGCAGAACTTTTGCTATCTAAAGGATATATGGTACACGGAATAAAACGTAGAAGTTCTTTATTCAATACGCAAAGAATAGATCATATTTATGAAGATCCGCATATTGACAACCAACATTTTAAATTACATTATGGCGACCTGACTGATTCATCTAATTTAATTAGAATTATTCAAGAAACACAACCTGACGAAATTTATAATCTAGGTGCTATGAGCCATGTGAAGGTAAGTTTTGACATGCCCGAATATACAGCAAACGCAGATGGGATAGGAACATTACGAATTCTTGATGCAGTTCGATTATTAGGTCTAACCAAAAAAACAAAAATTTATCAAGCATCAACTTCTGAACTTTATGGACTAGTTCAAGAAGTTCCGCAACGAGAAACAACACCTTTTTATCCACGTTCGCCCTATGCAGTTGCCAAAATGTATGCCTATTGGATTACTGTAAATTATCGTGAAGCTTATGAAATGTTTGCCTGTAACGGAATTTTGTTCAATCACGAAAGTCCACTTCGAGGTGAAACTTTTGTAACCCGAAAAATTACACGAGCGGTTGCTCAAATGGCTTTAGGTTTACAAGATATTTTGTACATGGGAAACATAGATTCTCAACGTGATTGGGGCCATGCAAAGGATTATGTTGAAGCAATGTGGCTCATTTTACAGCAAGAAACTCCCGAGGATTTCGTTATATCGACTGGTGTAACAACAACGGTTAGAGAATTTATCAAAATGTCTTTCAAAGAAGTTGGAGTTGAATTAGAATTTTCTGGAGAAGGAATTGAAGAAATTGCAAAAGTTATCTCTTCGAAAAATCCTGACTTTAATTTTAGAATTGGTACAGTTGTAATGAAGATTGATCCAAACTATTTCAGACCAACAGAAGTTGAATTGTTAATTGGTGATAACACAAAAGCAAAAACAAAATTAGGATGGGAACCAAAATACACACTTTCAATGTTAGTAAAAGAAATGATGGAATCCGATTTATTACTTTTTAGAAAAGAAAAACATCTAAAAGATTTTAAATAATGGAATTGAACTCAAAAATATACGTTGCTGGACATCGTGGAATGGTAGGAAGTGCCATTCTTTCTAATCTTGAAAAAAAGGGTTTTACTAATATAATTACAAAAATTTCTTCAGAATTAAATTTGATAAACCAGCAAGCAGTTGCAGATTTTTTTGAAACAGAAAAACCAGAATATGTTTTTTTGGCTGCAGCAAAAGTTGGGGGAATTATTGCAAACAATACTTACAGAGCAGACTTTATATATGAAAATATAATGATCCAAAGCAATGTGATTCATCAATGCTATCTTCATAAAATAAAAAAAATGATGTTTTTGGGTTCATCCTGCATTTATCCAAAATTAGCACCACAACCTTTGACAGAAGAATCACTTTTAACTGGACTTTTAGAAGAAACTAATGAGCCCTATGCAATAGCAAAAATTGCTGGAATTAAAATGTGTGATGCCTATAGAGATCAATATGGTTGTAATTTTGTATCTGTAATGCCAACAAATTTGTATGGTTTAAATGATAATTATGACTTAAAGAATTCTCACGTTCTGCCAGCATTGATTAGAAAATTTCATGAAGCAAAAATACGAGGTTCTGAAAAAGTTATTGTTTGGGGAACAGGTTTACCACTACGAGAATTTCTTCATGCTACAGACATGGCAGATGCCTGTGTGTTTTTAATGCAAAACTATAACGAAAAAGGTTTTGTGAATATAGGCTCAGGTCATGAAATTTCAATAAAACATTTGGCTTTATTAATTAAAGAAATAGTTGGTTACAAAGGCGAAATCGAATTTGATATTTCAAAACCAGATGGAACTCCAAGAAAACTAATGGATACTTCCAAATTAAATTCTTTAGGATGGAAATATTCTATAGAGCTTGAAAACGGTATAAAAAAAGTTTATAATGAAAATTTTTTATTAAGTTAATTATGAGTAAAAAACTTTCTATAATTACCATCAATTACAACGATAAGATTGGTCTAGAAAAAACAATACAAAGTGTAATTAATCAAACTTGGAAAGAGTTTGAGTTTATTGTAATAGATGGAAATAGTACTGACGGAAGTAAACAGATTATTGAAAAGTACAAAAGCCATATTTCATTTTGGAAAAGTGAATCCGACACAGGAGTTTATAATGCAATGAATAAAGGAATTGAAACCGCAAATGGAAAATATTTAATTTTCATGAATGGAGGCGATATTTTTTTTGATTTTGATGTACTTAATAAAATAAATAAAAATTTAGACGAAGATTACAGTATTATATATGGCAATTCAGCTTGTTATGAGAAAGATATTTATATTAGAAACGAAATACCTCCAAGTAAATTAAGTTTAAATTTTTTTTATGTTCATTGTCTAAATCATCAATCTTGTTTTATAAAGAAAGATATTTTAGTCAAATATAATTGTTATAATGAATCAAATAAAATTTGTTCGGATTGGGAATTTTATATTAATGCAATATGTTTAAATAATGAGAGTTACAATTATATAAATCAATTTATTTGCAATTATGACATGACGGGAATGTCTGCAAATCCAAAAAATAAAATTATTTTTCAAAATGAAAGAGAGCTAATTTTTACAAAATATTTTCCTTTGGTAATTGACGATTATAAGAATTACAACACACTTTTAACAGAGTTTAATTCTAAAAAAATCAGAAATATATTTCATATAAAAAAATTTACAATACCATGGAAAATTTTAAGTAAAATATCTAGGATTATGATTTTCTTTTTACCTAAAAACAAATTTTAAATTCACTTTTTTGGTTTTGATTTAAATTATTTATAAAGTTAGTTTGATTAGACTTTATTTTGTAATCTAAATCATATTATATGTTGAAACTTCTTATATAAATTGCTTTTTTTTAGTTCACTATAATTATAAATAAAAAAATCTGCTAGAGAATTTTATAAAAAATTAAGGTTCTTTTCTTGAATAATGTTGGTATTTCAAACCCTATATTTCATTGAAATAAAACTTCTTTTTGTCATTTCGACGATAGGAGAAATCACATAAACTAAGCAACTAATGTGATTTCTCCTATCGTCGAAATGACAAATTACCATATAAATTGTGAAAACCCACAACTTTCTAGAACACAACCAAAATTAATTATAAATCTAAATTTGAAAGAAAACGAAAAAAATATTTAGGTTTTCTTTTTAAAAATTAAATCTGCATTTAAAATAAATTTTTATTCTATCAATTTTTTTTAATTTTTTTAACAAATCATTTTCAACCATAAACTTGTAATATTCAATAGTTGGATTCTTAACTTTTTTTAGAGTTCTAATTAATGTTTTTTCGAATTGAATATTTAATAAATCGGTATCAAATTTTTTATTTTCGATGTTGTTTTTTTTAATAATGGTTTGAGTTTTCGCTATTTCAATAATCTCTGAAGGAAATTTTATTCCGTTACTAATAAACGCAGATGAAATTAAATTTGAATCAATTGTTGAATCAATTTCTTTAAATTGATTATACTTAATTGTATTTGTTAGATTCGATATGTCTACTTTTTTGGTTTGGCTAATGTTGGTTTGATGCCACCGATATTTCAATAAAGATTCTTGAATATTATAAAAAGTATGATTTGTAATTAATCGACTCAGCAACTCATAATCATCAACTGGAAAAAAAGTGGAATCATATTTCATTCCTAAAATAATTTTTTTCCGAAGCATAACAGTCGGATTTGCAATGTAACATCCAAAAAGGAAATTCAATTTAATCTCATTATGAAATTCAAAATGTTTGACGTATTCGTCTTGAATTGTATCTCCAAATTTGGTATAATTTGTACCGCAAAGATCAATTTTTTGATTTTTTAAGACTTCTATTTGCTTTTCAAATCTGGTTGAATCCGAAATGTCATCTGCATCCATCAATGCAATAAACTCGCCTTTTGCCAATTCAAATCCTTCATTTCGTAAGGTTGCTGGTCCAACATTTTTTTCTTTATTAATTAAAATTATTCTATTGTCTTGAAGCTGAAATTTTTTTAATATCAATAAACTTTCATCTGTAGAATTATCATTTAAAATTATAAATTCAAATTCTCGATAAGTTTGATTTAAAATACTATTTATTGACTCAAAAAGATATTTTGATGCGTTATAAACGGGCATTATAACCGATATTTTTGGAATACTCATTCTGTTTTAATTGTTTTTTTATAGATTCAAATATAGTAATCTCAATAACAAATATCATTTTTTTTTGTAAATTTGTTTACATAACAACAATTTTTATAAATGAATTGGATAAATAAACAAGTAGAAAAATTAATTTCTAAAAGAAATAGATTTTTAGTACGTAATATTGTTAAAAACCTAAAAAAAGAAAAAGTTAAAACAATAAGTAAACCTTCTATTTTAATTCAAAACCAAATCAATAACCCGAGTTCTATTCCTGTAATAATTATAAATTTTAATCAACTTTTTTACCTAGAACAACTTATTGATTTTTTAATATTAAAAAAAACAAAAAATATAATAATCGTTGATAATTGCTCAACTTATTTACCACTTTTGGATTATTATAAAAAAATTTCAGAAAATCAAAACATTACAATTGAAATTCAAAATGAAAATTTAGGTCATTTAGTTTTTTGGAGAAACCGTGAACTTTATAAAAAATATTCAGAAGGATTTTTTGTAATAACAGACGCAGATATTGTTCCAAATGAAAATTTGAATAATGATTACTTGAAAATAATGCTAAATCTGTTAATCAAAAACTACGAATTTACAAAAGTCGGATTTGCTTTAAATATCGAAAATATCCCTGATTACTATTCCTTAAAACAAAAAGTACTAAATTGGGAAAGCCAGTATTGGAATTCAGAAACAGAAAAAAATTGTTACAATGCTGATATTGATACTACTTTTGCTTTGTATTGGCCAAAAGTCGATAGAATTGTAAAAAATACGCACCCATATTTTTTTAAAGCAATACGAATGGGTGCAGATTTTACAGCCAAACACGGTGGTTGGTATTTAGATAATGAAAATTTGAGTGATGAACAATTATTTTATTTAAATACATCTAACGGTTCTAACTCATGGAAAATGGATATAAACGGAATATTGAAAGGAGATTTTACAAATGATTATTAACCTTTTACGGAATCAAAATAGGTAACGTTGTATCAATTTCTAAGATATAATTTATCCAATTTGTAAAACTATATTTATATTTAATTTTTGAATCAATAGATTTATAATCAGTTGAAATGAATTTTTTCATTTCAGTAAAATTATTTTTATAAACGAAAATGTTTTCTGGATTATAAAAATCGTAATCTTTCACAATATCGTTTGATGTTATAAGTTTTTTATCAAAACCAAGAGATTCAAAAGTCCTAAAAGACAAGCCATTATGGATTTTTTCGTGATGTAAATCAATAATTATGCTGCTATTACTAACCATTTTAAGATTTTCGATATATGTTAATGGTTTTTTTATGAATTTTATATATTTATATTTTTTTAAAGCTCGTTTGGGTTTTCCGCAAATTATAATATTTAAGTTTAGTTTTTGAGAATCTAAAAACTCACAAATTTCAATCAATTTTAAGATTCGATTATCATAACTTCCAATATAATAAACATCAAATTCAGGTTTTTTATTTTTTTTTATTAAATCGGGATAACAATCAAAAAAAAAGTTTGTTGTTGGATATGTTTTTAGTTTATTTTGTAAATCTTCTTTATCAAAAATATAAAATTTGTCAAATATTGAAATCGTTTTTTCAATATTTTCAAATCTAGATAATCCATCCCAATGATAACAAAAATTTTTTTTAGACTTTTTTTTGATATTTTCTAAAGTTTTTATTTCAAATAAATCTGCCCTTATAGTCAGCCCAAAATCGACATTTGGAAAATCATTTAACTTAATTTGATTTGTATCAAAATTATATTTTTGTCTCAAATTATATTTAAATAATTTATCCTTAAAAACTATTTTTCTAAATAAACTAATTAGTCTATCTTTAAAATTTTTATATCTAAAACCTTTATTGCAAATAAGATATACTTCAAATCCCAAATATTTAAGATTGTCAACAATACAATTATAAATCCCCATATCTGGTGTTATAGTAAGTATGATTTTTTGTTTTTCCATTTTGTTTTTCATAATTTATAATCTCCTTTTTTTGTGAAAAACTTATAATATTGTCTGACAAAAAATAAAATGATACTTGAATTATTAGTAAAGTTAAAAAATGTTGTTCCTGATAAATAAAACCTAGAAAAAGTAGTTGTCATGAATCGATTCCGAAATGCTTTTTTGTATTTATTTGTAATTGCTTTTTTAGAATCAAAAAAAGATTGATCTATTTTTCCGTTGCTTTTATGTAATAAATTAAAACCAATTACATAACTATTATATCCCAAAACATCAGCAATCAAACAAATATCGGTGCCGTAAAAATGAAAACCTTTGAGATTTCTCGATAAAGCTAGATTGGCACTTTTTTTTACAACAATAAAATTTTCGTCCACTGTTTTAACTTTTAATGGCAAATCTTTTTCTATAATTTTATTTCCATCTTTTTGTGTGATGTGAGTTGCAATGAACTTTAAATTTATTCCTCCAGCATTTGCCAAAACAGCCCAATTTTTATCTTTTAACTCAACTTCTTCAATAAGTCGAACCAAATCGTTTTTGTCATTGTCGTTAATCAAAATATCTTGATGACAAATAATTATAAATTTTCCTTTAGCTTTTTCTAAAAAAACATTCAGTCCTTGATAAGCATCAAATTCCATTGATTCTGAATTGTCTATGTATAAATATTCGCAAATATCATGATTGAAACCCTTATTAATAAACGAATTTAACATTTCTTGATATTCGTTTTTGCGAGTAACAAGCGTACAAATCGAAAACAAAAATTCATTTTTTTCGTTTCGATAAATTGGTTTTGCTATTTGTAAATTGTCATTCATTTTTTACAACCAATTTATTTTTTTGGTTTTTATTGATTCAGTTATTATATCGATTATACTTTCGATTGTTTGTTCAGAATTTAATTTTTTCTGCAAATCTAATATGTTTTTTTTTGAAATTTCAATTTGATTTTTCATTTTCATAAATTGGTTAATACTTTTTAGAATCCAAAATTCACCTTTATATAGATGATCAAATAATGTTGTCGAAAAAAGTTGCAGATACCAAATGCGCTTTTTCCATTTCTTTAAATGAATAGCTTGTAATATAAAACTATTTCTGTTGTACGTTATTTTTACAAAATTAGATTTATTCATATTATTTGTTGATGCGCTAACTCTGTGATAACAAACCGATTGATGTTCATAATAAGAAAACCAACCCATTTGCCAAGCTCGTAAACCTAGATCGAAATCTTCAAAATAAAATGGAGAATAGATTTCGTCGAAACCATTTAGCAACAATAATTTTTGTCTGTCGACCAATGAGTTTGCTCCAGATAAATAGGTAGTGTAAACTTTTTCATTATCATTTTCTGAATAATAAAAAGCGTTTGCTTTAAATTTAGAACCTTTAAATCTTGGAAATCTTGCTGCATCTTCGATTTTTTTGCCATCAAAATTCATAATTCGACCCATAACGCCATAAGTTTTTGGGTCATTAAAATACTTCCATTGTGCCGAAAAATAATCGACTTCTAATTTCACATCAGAATTGAGAAGAAATATTAATTCTTTTTGCGCTTTTAATATTCCAAAATTACAAGTTTTAGAAAAGCCTAAATTTATTTGGTTTTGTAATAAAATTATTTTGGGATAATTGATTGTTAAAAAACTAACAGAATCATCTTTAGAACAATCATCAATGATAATTATTTCGAAATCAATCTTCTCGAAATCAAGAGCATTTATAACGCTTGGCAAATAGCTTTCTAGCAAATGTTTCCCATTATAATTTGGAATTATTACCGAAATACTTTTCTTATTTACCTTTTCTTCCATTTATTTAATTTTATTATAATTTTTATATTCGAATAATCTTACTCCAAAAATTTTTTCTATAAAAGATAGAAATTTCCTTCTTAAGGGCATTTTTTTTGAGAGTAGAGTAGGGTCAAATTCAAATTTCCAGTTGCTTTTATTAACTCTTTCTTGAAAAACCTTTGGATGAGTTTCTTCGAATTTTATTAATTTATCGGCGTTTCCATAATCAAAATTAGTTGTTGCAGGATATTTTTCTTCAATCCAATTATCATCTTCGGTATAGAATTTATTGAAATTTCGAACTTTATTAGTTAATCCGCTTGGCGGTTTTACCCAACCATAATGATATATAAATGCGTCAATATGCTTGACATTTATTTTTTTTTGATCAATTCTAAAACCTTGTGCATCTTTGTAAGAATGCATTTTTGGCAGATTTCTTATCACTCTTATTTCTCTTCGGTACCATCTTCTAGAATGTGCAAAAAAATCATAAGAACCATAAAAATGTTTGTAATTAAACAATAAACCATCGATTTTTTTATCATTAAGACAAATTTCCATTTCCTTTTTTATACTTTCTAAATATTTTTCATGAACACATTCATCACCTTGAATATAAAAAGCCCAATCTACATCTTGACTAATTGCTTGAAAAGCTTTGTCGGTTTCTAGAGCAAATGTTTTGCCGCCTTCTCTCATATTGTCATCCCAAGTTGTTCGAATTATTTTAATTTTTGGAGATTTAAGTTTGTCCAAAAGCTGTTGCGTATCATCGTCAGAATTGCCGTGAGCAATAATAAATTCATCGCAAATTGGCAATATAGATTCAATAGCTTCAATGATCGAATAATCATTTTTGACAGCATTTCTAATAAATGTAAATCCAGCTATCTTCATAAATTTTCTGTTAATATTTTTTTATACAAGTCCATTATATTTTTTGCTATGACTTCGTCATTAAATTTTTGAACAAAGTTATGTCCTTTATCTATAATTGCTTCTCTTTTAGATTTATCGTTCCATAAAGATAATAAAGCTGTTTTAATATCTTCACTATTTTCAGGATTTATATAAATAGAATCTGGTCCACCAGCTTCGGGCAAACAACTTCTATTTGAGGTTATTACTGGTGTTTTAGAAAAAAGTGCTTCGATTATCGGAATTCCAAAACCTTCGTAAAGCGATGGATATATAAAAATTGTTGCCAATTGATATATAATAGCCAATTCAATTATTGATATTCCATTTAAAAAGAAAACTTGATTTTGCATGTTATTCTCAATAATATATTTTTCTATATTTTGAGAATATTTTGTTTTTTTGCCAATAATTACCAATGGAATATCGGTTTCTTTTATTTCTTTTATTGCTTTTACTACTTCAAATATGTTTTTTCTTTCTTCAATAGTTCCTACATTTAAAACAAATTTTTCGGGTAAATTAAATTTTAAAGCGATTTGTTCTTTTTGAATTTCAGAATATTTAATTTTGAAAGCATTGTTGCAACCTTGATAAATTATTGAAATTTTATTTGGATTAACGTCAAAAAATTTAATAATATCATTTTTAGTTTGTTCTGTAATGGCAATTATATGGTCAGACTGATTACAAGCTTTTTTGAACTTAAAATAATGTAATTTTCGATCAAAAAAATTATAAAAATCGGGATAAATCATGAAAATTAAATCATGAATTGTTACCACCGATTTTATTTTATTTTGTTTTAATCCATAAGGTATTTCTCCAGACAGACCATGAAAAATATCGATGTTGTCAATTTTTAAGTCTTTGGTTATAGAAAATTGTCTCCAATAATTAAAAAAATATTTGTTAAGTTTTGAATTTGGATTTTTTTCTAAAACATTAACATTGTTTGGTTTGAATAATTCTTTTCTCTTTTTTTGGGGATTGTATAAAAAATATTCATTTTTTGGATAAAATTCGCTCAATTGATTCACTAGATTTCGACAATAATTGCCCAAACCTGTTTTGTTATGAAAGAGTCTTTTAGCTTCAAATCCTATTTTAATTTTCGAAATCATCTATTTGGTTAATACATTTAAATCTTTAAGATTGAACCAATTAAATCTTTTGAAGTTTTTTTTCATAGCTAGTTTTTTATGAAATTTTAATGTTTCATTTTTTAGAATTGTTTCTAATTCTTTTTCATCAATTTCTTTGTAATATTTTGAATATTCATTAGAAATTGTTTCTAGAATATTATTATCGAGTGTTAACCTTGAGAGGTTTTTCATTCGATCGTAAACATTTAATGTTTGGTTAAAATTCATTCGATTTAAATCGACTAAATAAAATTCAAAACTATCTATTTTACTGATTATCAATGTGTTTCCAGTCGAATTGTCAATAAATTCTATTCCTTTTTGGTGCATATTGAAAATGTTTTTTGCATAACCTCTAATTATTTGGTCTCTAAAAATATTATTTTCATCACGTAAAATTGTACCAAGTGTTTGTGCATTTTCAAGATGTAAACAACAATAATAACTTTCATTCAATCCTATGAAATCTTTTTTTTCTATGTATCCAAAAGGTTTTGGAGTCAAAAAACCATTTTCGAGAAGATAATTTCCATATTCAAAAGATCTTCGTGCTTTAGATTTTCTAAAATATTTATAAATTATTTTATTTATTAAATGTGGTTTTTTAAATTTTTTTATGCTTATTATACAGTCTAAATAATCGAATGTCTTTATGGTATTTCTTTTTCCCTTTTGAAAAATTTGGCCATTTATTTCAAATTGATTCACTATTTTTTTTAAATTATCTAAATCTATCATTTTGTTTTATTAATATAATTAGACAATTATTTAGTTTCTATTTTAGTTATCAAATCTTTAAATATTTTAAAAGTATATTTTTTTTGATTCATCCAAGATAGCAAATTATCCAATCTATCAGTCATTTTATCACCAGAATTTTTAGAAATATAACTAGGGAAACCATATTTTTCTTTTTGATTTAAATCTGTAAATTCCCACGGGTGAAAATACAAATTTAAATATTTATCTTTTTTCAGAGTAATTTTACACAACCATTTGTAAATCGATATTGGCAGATTATGAAATGACAACCAAAACAAAGGAAAACGAACAATTGGACTTACTGAAGCCGGAATTTGCCATACATTATGCTCTTTAAAATAGGTTCTTGGCTTGTTAAAATTGTTGTATCTACCTGGTAAATAAGTAGGGTTTAATGAGGTGTTGTAAATATATCCAGCTTTAGAAACTTCTTGATTATCAACTGGATACATTCTTGGCATTCGCAATCCGATTACTTCTGTATTTGTTATTTGTTCTAATTTTTGTCTAGATAATAATAAATCTTCATTTTTAAATTCGCTATGAAAATAAGTATGTGATGCAATTTCGTGGCCTTCATCAATAATTCTTTTTATCTCTTTTGGAGCATTAATTGCAAATGTTGCTGTACTAAAAAAAGTTGCTTTAACTTTGTGTTTTTGCAATAAATCTAAAATTATATTGGTGCCAGTTATCGAAATACTTATTTGATCTTCGAAACTAATTTCTCGATTGTACTCGAACGGCATATCAAATTCTTCGATATCAAAACTGAGTAAAACCATAATTATTTTTCTAAATTAGTATCTCTTATTAAATAATTTGGTCTGTTTTTAGATTGCATAAAAAGTTTTCCTACATAAACTCCAATTATTCCAAGAATTATCAAATTTAAACCTCCAAAAAGTACAATTGTAAAAATTACTGACGACCAACCTGAAATTGCAGTTTCGTGATAAATACTGTAAAAGATATATAAAGTATAAAATAATAATGCTAATAATGATATTGAAAACCCCAAAAAAATCGATAAATATAGTGGTCTAATACTAAACGAGGTAATGCCTTTTAGACCAAATTGAAACATTTTTTTGATGGTGTATTTACTTTGACCAGAAAATCTTTCGGCTGGTTCATAATCGATTGCAAATTGTTTAAAACCAATCCAATTGACTAATCCTCTAATGAAAAGTTCATTTTCTGAAAATGTAAAAAATACTTTTGTTACTTTTTTATCCATTAATCTGAAATCGGCAGTTCCGGCTTCGATTTCGACTTCAGAGATATAATTTATAAATTTATAAAAATATTTTGATGTTGTTTTCTTGAAAAAAGGCAAATTTTTGTCTTCTTTTCTTCTAGTGTAAACCACATCAAAGCCTTCTTGCCATTTCGAAATCATCACAGGAATAAGGCTTGGCGGGTGTTGCATATCGCCATCCATAGTAATTATCGCATCGCCAGTCGCTAAATCCAAACCAGCCATTAATGCATTTTGATGTCCAAAATTTCGTGACAATTCTATATAAAATAATTTTGAATCTTTTTCGGAAATATTTTTTAAAATTGACAATGTTCTGTCTTTACTACCATCATCTACAAAAATTAATTCGTAATCAAAATTTGTTTGTTGTAATTCAAAATGCAAAGCCTGAACCATAACATCAATATTTCCCTCTTCATTAAAAGACGGTATTACTATCGATATTTTTTCTAACCTACTCATTTATATTTGTTTTACCTGAATTGTAATTGAAGAAATGTTTTGTAGTCATTTCATAAATAATTGTCAACCATATTAATATACAAGGCAATGCTTTTAATGCATAAGGGCGAATGTAATTGTCTCTAATAAATCTCGGAATTAAATCCGATGGTGAAAAACTCGTCAAAATCATTGCAAATATAAACAAACAAATGTGAAATTTTGAAACAGGTTTGGGTTGAATAACAAACCATATTGCAACACCAACAAAGGCAATAATATAAGTTGGCGACTCTGAGCCTGGACTAAAAATTACTGTAAAAATAAGTGTCGATGCTAGTAACATTAATCTAAATGATTCTTCCTTAAATTCTTTTATTCTTAGATATTGCAAACCGAATAAAATGATTCCACCTAATAAAAAGGGTAGATTAGATATTAATGGATTTTGAAATATTCTGCGAATCATTCCCATTAAACAAATATCTTGATAAGAATTTAGTCCTGCATTTTCAGAGTTTTTTATTGCTAATCTTTGAAACCAATCTTGATAAGTTTGAACAATATATTCTGGAGAAGAAAGTGCCATTGGCAACACAAAAAATAGCCCAGCCCAAAATATTAAAGAAAGAATGAATTTAATTTTATTTTTAGAAAAAAAGAAAAATGCCAAACCTACAATTCCATAAAGTTTGACATAAACGCCTAAAATAATAAACATTGCTGCCCAAAAATCTTTTCCATTATTGATATAAACAAATGATAAAATAATGATTGCTGTCATTATTGGATTAAACTGTACTCCAAGCAAAGTCGTTATAAATTCATGAAGGCAAATCCATAAAACTGCGTTAATTTGAGTTGATTTTAAAGGCAATTGCAAAATTGCCCAAATTAATATTGCTGCATTAAAAATTCCCCACAAAGGCAATCCTAAATAATCTGGCAAAACAGCAAACGGAGCAATTATTAAACTAAAAATTGGTCCATAATGGTTATGATCTAAATATTCTGTGGGATATTCGGAGTATAAATTTAATTTATTTATGGTATGAAAATAAACTCCTTTAAAAATATTATAATTATTGAATTTGCCAATAAAATACTGTTTTAAAACTGAAACAAAAGTTATAATAAACCAAATAGAAATTATGTATTTCTTGTTTGTAAAAAAAGGAAGCTTAAAAAAAGAAGTAATTTTTTTTTGAAAATCCAAAAGCAAAATAATTTAATTTAGTTTTAACAAATATAAAAATTTATTTAGTTTTTAAATAAAATAATTCAATAAAATCATTAATTTTCGCATTTCAAACTAATCGATGAAAGTTTCTATAATTATTTCTACATACAAAGCCGAAGAATGGTTAAAGAAAGTACTCGTTGGATATAGCATTCAGACCGAGCAAGATTTCGAAATTGTTATTGCCGACGATGGTTCAACACATTTAACTAAAGAAGTATTAGATAATTATCAGCAATATTTCAAAAACCCAATTGTACATGTTTGGCAAGAAGACAACGGTTTTCAGAAAACTATTATCATTAACAAAGCCATAATAAAATCGAATACAGATTATCTAATATTTACTGATGGAGATTGCATTCCTAGAAAAGATTTTGTTGCCAATCATTTAAAAAATCGTGAAGAAGGCTATTTTCTTTCAGGTGGTTATTTTAAATTGCCAATGAATATCTCAAATTTAATATCCGAAAACGATATTATTTCAGAAAAATGTTTTGATTTAACTTGGTTAAAGTCAAATGAACTTAAAAACAGTTTCAAAAATTTTAAACTCACAAAAAACAAATATTTAGCTGATTTCTTAAATTGGATAACACCAACCAAAAAATCCTGGAACGGACATAATTCGTCTGGATTCAAAAAAGATATTTTGGATGTAAATGGTTTCAATCATGATATGCAATATGGTGGATTAGATAGAGAATTGGGCGAAAGATTGTTCAACAACGGATTATTGTCTAAGCAAATACGATATTCTTCAATTTGTTTACATTTAGACCATAAAAGAGGATATGCAACCCCGGAAACATGGAAAATTAATAATAATATTCGAGAATTTAATAAAAAAAACAATGTAACTTTTATTAAAAATGGACTTGATACTCTATATTAGTTTTCAGTATTCAAATGTGAAATAAAAAAACATCCAATTTCGAAAGAAATTGGATGTTTTTTAAACCTGAAACCTGAAACCTGAAACCTGAAACCTGAAACCTGAAACCTGAAACCTGAAACCTGAAACCTGAAACCTGAAACCTGAAACCTGAA
>JAYTMQ010000117.1:0-8039 GCA_043728355.1 Bacteroidota bacterium | reverse complement strand
GACTAATAATGATTTTCTATTGTTCCAATTTGGATTAAAAATATCATTACCATTGTGTACTTTTCCGCCACCCATTTGATCGGTATTAAAACCAATATCAAAACCAAAATAATTCAATGCAAACAATCCCTTACTTGTACTTTTCCAGAGCGAAAGATCGGTAAAATTATCAGGCGATTCGCCCACGCCACCATCTGTAGCTAAGATAACCTTGTTGCCTAAAATAACCATATCTTGAATATCTGGATGAAGTTTAAAGCCCAAAGTACCCGTGTATCCGCCAATAGCGTTAAAATTTAAACCTCCATCGGTAGATTTCAAGAAATCTGCTACACCTATATATTGAATGTTTGCATCGACAGGAGATATACCAAAAACAAATGCATAAAAGCCTTGCGAAATTCCAATAGCAGCTATTGATAATGGAACAAAGTTTTCGCCATTGTTTGTACTTTTAATTATTTCTACCTTATTTCCTGTTATCAAATTGGTACCTGTTAAACAAGCGATTGATACTAAATCTGGACTTGCAGGTGTAACTGCTAAAACAAAACCATTTTTTTGGGTATTTGGTGCATAGTTTGTTGGTTTAATAACCCACGTTAATCCTGCATCAATGCTTTTATAAAAAACACCTTGGTTGTTTATTGCATAAACAATTGTTGAGCTGTTTGGTTTGAACTCAACATCCATAAAACTCCCAGCTTGTTTGATGCTAAAAGTCGCACCCGAATCTGAAGAAACATAAACGCCGTTGTTAGTTGCTGCAATAATGGTTGTGCCATTGCTTGACCAAATAATTTCGTTACTATCCGCAACAACAGGCAAAACTGTCCAGCTTGTACCGCCGTTTGACGTGTATCGAAAAGGATTACTTGCTAAAACTATCTTATTAGGATCTGTAGGATGAAATGCTGATGGACCGCCATAATCTGCTACAAAAGTCCAATTGGAACCACCATCTGTGGTTTTAAAAATCGAACGTGTTTCGGTGCTTGCCAATCTTGTATTGGTTGCTGAGGGTGCAATATCTAAATGTAAGATATTAGTAATTGCTTGTACTTGTTGGTCGTTTTCAACCACTTCCTTAGTGCCAATTTGTTCCCAATTGTTCACTAAAGCATTTCTATTTTCTGTTTTAGAGTTGGTCGTGGTTCTATTTTTTTCGTAATTTTCGGCGTTTTTAATAAAATCACTTTTTGTGGGCATTACTATAAATCCTTGCTCGTTAATCCAATCGTTTGGGATTTTAACTACAAAATCAAGCGCAAATCGAACCAATGGATTTTCAGAAGTGCCATTTTCAAATTTACTTTCTTTTTCATTATCTCTTTTTTCTTTTTTTTCTTTTTTTTCAGCAATTAACCAATCATTAAGTTCCGTTTTTAACTTTTTAAAATTAATTAAATCAGGATTGGTGTATAATTGATCTGCCCAGCTTGGCGTTTTGCTATTTTTTGCTGGCAAATCAGAAAAGTTAATAAAATCTTTAATACTCGGTTTGATTTCTTGAGAGAAAGAATTTACATTATATAAAAATAATAGCAATAAATAAATTTTAGTTTTCATAGTTTTTCAGATATTTATTTTGGTGTTAATTATTGTATAATACTAATAACAAAATTACTAATAACTATAAAAATGTATTATTAAAAAACGACCTTAATTCCTGAAAAACGATATTTATATTTAACTATTTTACACATCAAAAATGGTATAGATTAAAAAGTAAACTTTTATTTAACAAATAAATTCTTAGTCACAACTGAATTCGAAAACTTAATTTTTACAAAATAAGTTCCTTTGGATAAATTTTTAATATCCAAACTTGATTCGAATTTTGTCGTTTTAGAAATCAAACTTCCTTTTAAATCATAAATGTAAATATTTTGAACATCAGCTTGTAATGCATCATTGCCAAGATTAATTTTCAGAATATCAGTTGCAGGATTTGGATAAATCGAAATGTTTTGCTCGACATTAGTAAAATTTTCTGCGGTTAAATTTGGAACTGTACATTGTGCTGGACCATTATAATTAGTTGATGTTGTGCCAGTTGGAGTTACATATTGAAACGTATAAAGCCCCGCAATTGTTGCTGTATAATTGGTTGCAAATCCCGAAACTCCATTTTTTGTATAGCCAGTATTATAACCATTATTAGCATTGGCAACACAAGATGTAATTAATGCGCCTGGCAAAGGTGTCCAATTTTCTGTTCGAACTGGCGATCCTTGTGGTTGTGGTATAATCTGCTTGCTTGCATCTTCGGTTACAAAACCAACCATATTACCAATCATATATGGTGCTGCTGGAGTACCGTGATAATGATAAACTCCGTTTAAATAATGTCCATGATTGGCGTCAAGTGTAGCCATTGCTGAACCATCTGGCTCTAAATTGCCATAAACAGCATAACCGTCTAGTCCAAATGCAATCGGTAAATTCGAAGTTGTTTGTCCTAATGTTATCAAATGCAATGGCGCAGTATGATAATGATAATCATCGCCACGACCACAATGTCCTCCATAATTGTCTAATTGTCCATCTAGAAATGCATCTACTCCAGTATTTGTAAATGGATTAAAAATCGGAACACCATTTGCAGCCATCGCAATTGCACCCTTAGTAAAATGTGCCGCCGAAACTGGTACTGGTGTTGCTGCTAAAACTGGATTCAGCGGAATTGTCCAATGATTAGTGTTAATGTAACATTTAGACATAGGAACTTGTTGTTGCCAACCATTACTTGCTATACCAACCATCATGGTGTGATTCGGAATTCCTTTTGTATTTACATAGAAAAAATTAGCGTCAAAAGTAGTACTAACTGACGATGCAAATGGCGCAAAAGCCGATGCCATAAATGCCGGATCGGTTATAGAAAATGCTTTTTTGGCAAATCCAAATAACGATAATAATGTGCCTAAAGCAACTATTGGTAGTAGATAAATTAGTTTTTTCTTATTTGAATATTTGAATAGAATAGAAGTTAAAAGCAATAAAAACAAAACAACGAAACCATATTTGAAATAAAAACTTGCTGGCGTTACAACTTTATTTTGATTTACAATATTGGTGTTTATTGCATTAATAGTATTTTCTTTTTGATTTGCAAATTCTTGATCGGCTTTCGCAAATGATGCAATCGGAAAATAAACAAAATTGTTGTGCACATCTTCGATATAAACATTTCCGTTTTTCATCATTGCAAATGAGCCCTCGATAATTTTGTTTTCTTTTTCGAGTTTCCAAAGTCTTAAATTTTGGTTATCAGGATTAATTGTGTGTGCAAAAATTATGTTGCAACATAAGAATAGTAGTAATAATTGTAAATTTTTCATAGTTTTTGGTTTTGTGTAATTTTAATTTTTTTTAAGTCTGTTAATTGGTTGCAAATAATTTCGAATTTCTTTAATTAATTCATCAAATTTATCGAGTTGCGCTGGCGTACAAATTGCTTTTAATTGTTTGGATTGATTAATTTTTAATAATTCTATTTGATATTCGTTGTCGCCTATTTTTTTGGCTATTGCCAATACTTTTTTTTCATCAGTAATATTTTTAAACATTTCTGAAGCCAATAAATCTTTATTTTGATTGATAATTTCTTTCAATTCAATTTTTCTTTTTTCATTTTGCGTTCTTATTTTTTCAAATTTTTCAATTTGATATTCAGATAAATTCAATTCTTTCTTTAGAATTTCGGATAATTCTCTATTATACTCATTTTTTGGTGGCAATCTATCATCGTTCTTTGGACGAAAACTTCTTATCGAAAAAAAAGTTATTGAAACTAAATTCAAAATCACTAGAAATAGTATCGTTCTTATTAAAAATTTATTTTGACTAAAAATATCCATTTACTAATAATTTTTAATTAAAATAATTCCTCAACAATTGTTTTGAAAGCTGCTTTTTTAGTAAGTTCTGTTTCAGATTTATCCATTCTAAATGAATTTATAACAAAACCAATATTAATAAAAACCAAAATCAAAACTGTAATGCTAATTTTTGAAGTTTTTGTAGTTTTTGAATTTTTAGCAACCAGCAATTTTTGTTCGAATACATAATCCCAATTTTTTGATGGAATAATATTTTCCTTAGATTCGAATTTTTGTAAAACGATATTTATATCTTCTGACAACATATTAAACTATTTTTTATTTAGACGTTTTTAATTTAAATTTCTGGCACTTAATTTTAATAATTTTTTAAAATAATTTTCAAATCGTTTGTAACTTTCTTTTTCGCTCTATATATAAGGCTTTCGACTGCAATAGTTGTTGTTTTCATAATATCTGCAATTTCAGGATTATCAAAACCATCAATTTTACTTAATGTAAATGCAATACTTTGGTTTTCTGGTAATTGATTTAATACTTTGTTGATGATTTTGATATTATCAGAAGTTTCTAAATCAGCATCGGGCATTTTTCCGCCAACAATCCATTTGGCAATATCGTCTAAATGCAAAATTTTACCGATTGAAGAAATTCTTTTCTTGCGGTTGCGTTTTTTTAATTCGTCAAGGCTTTTGGTAACTGCAATACGATAAATCCAGGTCGAAATTTTAGAATCGCCACGAAACGATTTTATAGATTGAAAAACTTCTATAAAAACATCTTGAGAAACATCTTCAGCATCTTCTTGATTCAATAAAAATTTATAACAAGTGTTTATAACCCTATGTTTATATAGGATTACAAGTTCATTAAAAGCCAGTTTATCTCCAGATTTTAATCGTTGCACCCAGATTTCGTCTGTCAAAAGTTTAATAATTATTTGGGGATTTTTGGTCGTATAATTTCTTTCAAAGTTAGGCGATTAATCGTCTAAAATCTGGTACTAAAAAATAAATTAATTAACTGTAACTTTTTTAAGCACAACCACAACCATCATTCCCACAATCTTTATCAGATTTTTTCTTAAAAAAATATTTTTTTATCAAATAAAAAAGGGCAAATCCTAGAATGGCAAATGCAATAATTTGTTGAACTATCATATTACAAATTTAAAAAGAAATTCCTGCACCAATGCCAATTAAATTATAAACTGGCGTTGCAATTTTCAATCTTTCATAACTTAAAGTCGCAAAATAGTTTTTCTTGAAAAATTTTCCTTTCAATTCATAACTATTCACAGGGTTTTCATTAATTGAAGACCATTTTACATCAGCCGAAATACTTACTTTTTTATTTAAAAAATATTCTGCATTTAAACCATAAGAAAAACCACCTTTTCTGACTTCGTTGCCAACAAAACTTGCACCCATTGTCCAACCGAGATTGAAGTTTTCGCCTCGATATCGATCATAAGCAAAATTGAAAAAGTACAAAGACAGCGCATCATTTTTTTTGATAAACGCATTGTATTCATACAATTGATACCAATTTGTAGATAAATAAAAATATTTTGAAGGTCGAATTTTCAGGTTCAAATTATTTCCATTAACAATATTTCCCACCGATATAAAATGAGATTCTAAATCTAATCTGAAATTGGTTTTAGAAATTGTATCGGTTTCTGAATAATTGCCACGACCATTTTCCGAAAACGGATGATTGTTTAAATTGTTCGACAAATGTTCTTCATTTACATAATCGCCAATTAAAACACCATAACTTGCATAACCTAAAAATCTAAAAATAAGCCAAACGGTTTCGGGATCATAATCAGAAATAGTTGAACTTGATGAAGATTTTGAAGTTTTGTTTTTGGAACCATTATTGCTGTTCAATTCTTTTTTAGAACGATCTATTGATTGAGAAAAAACTGAAATATTTAATAGTATAAGTACATATAAAATAGGGAGTTTTTTTTCATTTAATTAAATAAACAAAAATTGTACCGAAATTATTTTAGAAATTGATACGCCAAAAATGCCACCAAATAAGCAAAGCCAGACATGAAAATTAATTGTCCTAATGGCCATTTCCAAGAATTGGTTTCTCTTTTTGTAACCGCAAGTGTACTAGCACATTGCATCGCAAACGCATAAAACAATAACAATGAAATTCCTGATGCAAAATTGAATATTTTATTTCCAGTTTTTACATCGGTTTCTTGTTGCATTTTATTTTTTATAGTTTCTTCGTTTTCTGTTCCACCAACACTATAAATTGTTGCTAAAGTTCCAACAAAAACTTCTCGTGCTGCAAATGATGTTAAAACTGCAATGCCGATTTTCCAGTCATAACCCAAGGGTTTTATTGCTGGTTCAATAAATTTTCCGAGTTTTCCGATGTACGAGTTTTCGAGTTTGTATGCAGCAACTCTATTGTCTAATTCTTCTGATGATAATTTGTTTTCGGTTGCATATAAAATTTCGTTTCTAGCATTATCAAAATTTTTATTTGGTCCAAATGATGCCAAAAACCATAAAACTACCGAAATTGCAAGAATAATTTTTCCTGCACCAAACACAAAATCTTTTGTTTTTTCTATAACGTTAATAAGAACATTTTTAAAAATTGGTAATTTGTAATTGGGCATTTCGACCACAAAATAAGTTTTACTTTTAATTTTTAGGATTATATTTAAAATATATGCCGAAAAAATCGCCATTCCAAATCCTAATAAATACAACAACATCAATGTCAAACCCTGCATATTTATGATTCCCAAAATGCGTTCGTCGGGAATCACTAATCCAATAATTATGGCGTAAACTGGCAATCTAGCCGAACAAGTTGTAAACGGTGTAACTAGAATTGTAATCAATCTTTCTTTCCAGTTTTCGATGTTTCGAGTAGCCATAATCGCAGGAATTGCACATGCAGTACCCGAAATAAGTGGCACAACACTTTTGCCAGAAAGTCCAAATTTGCGCATTATTTTATCCATTAAAAAAACCACTCGGCTCATGTAACCGCTCTCTTCAAGGATCGAAATAAACATAAATAAAAATGCTATTTGTGGTATAAAAATTAAGATGCCACCAATACCAGGAATAATACCTTGAGAGATTAAATTCGTCAAAATTCCTGCTGGTAAATTCGTGTTTGCAAAAGAGCTTAGACTTGCAAAAGTTTCGTCAATAAAATCCATTGGGATTTTTGACCATTCGAAAATCGATTGAAAAATCAAAAATAATATAAAGAAAAATATCGCATAACCCCAAACTCTGTGGGTTAAAACTCGATCTAATTTAGCTCGAAAACCTTTATCTTTAGACGAATCTATATTTTGTCCAACTTTCAGAACTTCGTTAATAAATTGGTATCTTTTTATGGTTTCTTTTTGCTGCAAACGTTTTAAATCTGAATGCGATTTGGTAAACGAACCACGAATTTCATTCCGTTCTAAATTCAAGAAATTGACATCTTGAGTGATGACCAACCACAATTTATACAACAATTGATTTGGGAAAGTTCTATGTAGTTTATCGAAATATTCTTGGTCAATAACCGAAGCATTCAAGCAAGGTTCTGTAGATAAATTTTTATAATCAACGATTAAATTTTTGAGTTCATTGATACCAAAACCTTTTCTTGAACTTACTAATGCAATTTTTGTTTTAAATAGTTTTTCAAGATGCGGAATGTCGAGCGAAATACCTTTATATTCCATTCTATCAGCCATATTTATGACAAGAATTGTTGGAATTTCAAGATCTTTTATTTGAGTAAATAGCAATAAATTTCGTTTGAGATTCTCGACATCAGTTATCAAAAGTGCTACATCTGGATAAAGTTTGTCGTTTTTGTTCAATAACAATTCTATAACAACATTTTCGTCTATCGAACTGGCGTTCAAGCTGTAGGTTCCTGGTAAATCGAGTATATTGGCTTTAATATTATTAGATAATTTGCAAAAACCAATCTTTTTTTCGACTGTAATTCCAGGGTAATTTCCAACTTGTTGGTTCAAACCTGTAAGTTGATTGAATACAGAAGTTTTGCCAACATTTGGATTGCCTATAAGTGCGACATTTATGTTCTGATGGCTATTCATGTTATAATATCGACTTCGATTTTACATGCTGTTTCTAATCTAATTGCTAAATGCGAACCATTAATATCCAAAAAAAGTGGATC
>JAYTMQ010000116.1:0-6134 GCA_043728355.1 Bacteroidota bacterium | reverse complement strand
ATTATTGTTGAAAACTCAAAGAAAATTGTTAATATCGATCAAAATTCCGTAAATCTCAATCTAATTTAAAAGATTTATAAAATCGAACAACCTAAAATTTCAGTTGCGAGTTTTGGGATTTATATAAAATTATAACAAAAAATTATGCTTTTTAAAATCAAAAATAAATACTTTTGCAACCTAAAATCAAAAAAATATAAAATGAAAAGAATAGTATTATTTTTAGCAGTAGCAACAACAATTGTTTCTTGTAGCAAAGTTGGAAAAAACGAGTACATAATTTCTGGAACTGCAAAAGGAATTGCAAACGGTCAAACTGTAGTTCTTGAAAAACAAGACGAATCTGGAATGAACTTGGTGCCAGTAGATACTGTAAAAGTAAAAGATGGTAAATTCGAAATAAAAGGTAAAGTTTTAGAACCAGGTTTATATACTTTGCAAGTTGAAAAAGCTCAAGGTAAAATTCCAGTAATTCTTGAAACTGGAGAAATTAAAATTATTGTTGACAAAGATAGTATTCAAAAATCTAAAATTTCTGGAACTTACAGCAATGATGAGTTTTATAAATTCAATGAAAATATGAAAGTTACATCTAAGAAAGTACAAAAAGACTTAATGGCCTTTCAAACTGCTAATATGGCTGCAATGAAAACTGCTCAAGATGCTAAAGATACAGTTGTTATCAATAAATTGATGAAAGATTACAACAAAATTCAAGAATCTGTAACTGGAAAATACACAACTTATGCTGAAAGTCATGGTAAATCATTTATCAGTCTTTTAATAGTCGATGGAATGCTAAAACAACCAAAAGTTGAAATCGAAAAAATCAAAAAAATGTATGCTAATCTTGACAAAGATTTGCAAATCACAAAAATTGGTAAAGGTATTAAAACTGGAATAGACAACTTTGGAAAAGCACCAGCTACTCCAGCAATGCCACAAATGCCAGAACAAGCTCCAGTTGCTGCTGATGCTCCAACGGCTAAATGAAGTTCAGATTTTTCAGCTAAAACTCCTGAAGGAAAAATATTTTCATTAAAAGAAGCAAAAGGAAAAATTACTATTATTGATTTTTGGGCTTCGTGGTGTGGACCTTGTCGCAAAGAAAATCCTAGTGTAGTTGCTTTATACAAAGAATTTCATTCTAAAGGTTTAAATATTATTGGTGTTTCTCTAGATGATGATGCTTCTAAATGGAAAGATGCAATTGCAAAAGACGGATTAAATTGGTACCACGTATCTAATTTAAAAGGTTGGCAAGATCCAATTGCTTTACAATATGAAGTAAACGAAATTCCGACTACATTTATTATTGATGCAACAGGCAAAATTGTTGCAAAAAACTTAAGAGGTACTGAATTGAAAGCAAAAATAACTGAATTATTAGCTAAATAATTTTTTCTGATTAAATAAAAAAATCTCCAAAATGGAGATTTTTTTATTTATTTTATTCAATTTCAAAGCATTATAAATTAAGAAAAAATAAGTTTATAAATTGTTTGTAATAAAGAAAACTGTTGCTATATTTGCACTCGGTCAAATAAAAGCAATTTTGTTTCAACAATGGGGAGATACTCAAGCGGCCAACGAGGGCAGACTGTAAATCTGCTGTGTAAACTTCGCAGGTTCGAATCCTGCTCTCCCCACAAAAAAAAGTCCAGATAATTCTGGACTTTTTTTTTAAATATTTTTTTCTTACTATTCTAGAATAAAACTAACGTTAACGTTTACAACTACTTCTATTTCGCCTGCTGCTAAAGTTTCGTTAGGCATTGCTGCATCATTCATTGACGCTGATTTCATCGAAGCGTACATAACTGGTTGTGGGTTAAAATTCTGAGAATTATCTGAAATAGAAAAAGCTTTTCCAATTTTTTGACCAAGTACAGAAACAAAATCTTCGGCTTTTAGTTTAGCATTTTTTATTGCTAGTTTGCGAGCATCCGACTGAATCGAAAGCAATTTAGAAGTTTTGAATTCTACATTATCTATTTTATTTACACCAGCCTTCACTAATCCGTCCATCAAAATGTCATATTTAGACAAATCTTTTAATAGAATGGATACCGTTTGAGAAGCAACATATTCTTGTTGTTTTTTTTCGTAATCATAAATAGGGTTCAAAGCAACTCTTTGAGTTAAATAATCACTTTGCGGAATATTCATTTTTTTAATGAATTTTAAAATCGCATCAATTTTAACGTCGTTTTCTTTTTTGACAGCAACCGCAGTTAAACCCTTTGTTTCTTGAGAAATTGTAATACAAGCCTCGTCTGGAATAATTTTAATTTTTCCTTCTCCTGTTACATTTACCATCGGAATATGTTTAATTTCTTGTCCTTGCATTATGGTTGCAAAAATAATTGTTAATAATAGTGCTAGTTTTTTCATTTGATTTTTATTTTAAGATTGATTCGTTTAATTTTATTCAAAATTTGTGCCAAATCATATTTTACCCATTTTAGCCATGACAAATAAAACAATTATCGGAATTGCTAATAACACAACCATCATAATATTGTTCGTAAACATTTGTGGTTCTTTAACTAAAGTTAATACATAACCTCCAATAGCGCCTCCAAAATGAGCAGTATGTCCAATATTGTCATTTTTTGCTTTCATTCCATAAATTGAATATAATAAATAACCTATTCCAAAAATTGGTGCTGGAATAAAATTAATCGACATGCCTGGAGCGATTAAAATTGCTGAATACAAAATTCCCATTATAGCACCAGAAGCTCCAATAGCCGTGTAATTTAAATCGTTTTTATGTATGAATAATGTTAACAAACTTCCAAATAATAAACTTCCAAAATAAATTAATAAAAAAGAATAATTCCCGAAATGTTCAATAACAACTGGCCCGAAAAAAAACAAAGTCAACATGTTAAAAAATAAGTGTCCGATGTCTCCATGCAAAAAAGCAGATGTAAACATTCGAAAATGTTCTCCAGCGCGAATACTAGCAATATGAAATTGGTATTTTCTAAAAAAAAGAGAATCATTAAAACCTTTGTAACTAAACAAAACGTTCAATCCTATAATTACAACTAAAAATATATTCATTTATTAAAATTAAAAATTATTAAAACCATTTTTTCCATTTGAAATAAATCGACATCATAGTTGCCAATAAAGCCATAAATCCAACTACTTCAAAATAACCATATTTCCATCTTAATTCTGGCATATAATCAAAATTCATTCCATAAACTCCAACAATAAATGTCAGTGGCATGAAAATTACAGAAACAATAGTCAGAGTTTTCATGACTTGATTCATTTTATGGCTTTGATTAGAAAAAAAGAAGTTAGAAACACTTTCTAATGTAGTAAGATCATATTCAATTTGTTCTAAAAGCTCAAGAGTTTTTTGGTGTAACCTGTCAAAAAAGCTATAATTTTGAGTTTCGATTGAATTAAAAACATTGTCTTCTTTGGTTGATTTTATTGAATACAAAGAATCTCTAAGCGGAACAATAGATCTTTTCAAGAAATTAAAATTATCTCTATAGTTTTCGATTTTTAATAAAACTGAATCGTCAGTAGATATTTTAGACAAATTAACCAATTCTTCGAGTTTGTTTTCTTCGAATTCTAATGTTATATAAAAATTTTCTATAATTGAATCAAGTAAAATGAATAACAAATAATCGGCTTTTTTTTCTCTAACTATTCCTGAATGGGTTCTGATTCTTTCTCGAATGTGTTTAAAAAAATCGCTTTTCTTTTCTTGAAACGAAACTAAAACATTGTGTTTTAAAAGAAAACTTATTTGTTCGGTAGTAATTAATTCAGAGTTTTGATTTGGCAATAATGATTTAATATTAAAAAACAAAACATCGTTATATTCTTCAACTTTTGTTCGTTTAGTTGTGTTTAGAATATCTCCAAGAATAAAATTATCAATTTTAAAATAACTGCCAATTTCTTGAATTGGTTCAATCTCGTTTAATCCGTGAACATTAACCCAATTAATTTTATTTAAATCTATTCCTGAAAATATTTTAGAAAATTTATGATCTGAGGATTCAGTTAAACTTAAATCATTATAAACAAAAAGTTGAATTTCTGTTTTAGTTTCTTTATTACTACCCGTGTATTCTAGGTTCCAAGGTGAGACTTTTCGACCAGCTTTGTATTTTATTTTTCTCAAAACTATTTTTTTGGATTACTATGTAAATTTACAAAAATAAATTTTAAAAAAAAACTACCAATTTAATTTGGTAGTTTCTTATTACATTTGAAGTAGGTTTTTCAAATATACAAATTTTTTGTTGGGACAAAAAAGGTAATGTGATTCGATTTTAATTAATTTGAAAAGTTAGGTTTTCAAATTTATTTATTGGGACAAAAAAAGTAATCGTGTTTTATGGACATTTAATTTTAAAAATAATTTATTTTAAAATAGTTTTAAATTAACTTCCTAATACATAAAAAAATAAAAATAATGATACTAATAATAATGCTGTAAAAAAACCAACTGCGATATTAAATAATATAAAATTTGTTGACTTATATTCCATTGCTTTCATAAATATATTTTTAGTAAACGTTTTCATTTTTTTGATTAATGAACTTGAATTTTTCTTTTGATTAATATCTTAATTTTACATGACAAAAGTATTGCAAGAATTTAATAAGCTGAAATTTTAAAAATACAAAACTCAAAATATTTATATATAATCGATTAAATACATTTTTTAACGATAAAAAGTATATTTTTAAGTTATAAATGAAGATTTTAAAAATTTTGATTTCATATATTTACCAAAATAATATTTATGTCGAGCATCATTATAAACATATACGAGTTATTACAAATTAGGGATTTAAATATTAATAAAGTTTCTGGAAAAGACATGGCGATTTTGCCATCAATAAAAAATGCTTATCTCATTTTTGACAGCAATAAAATTATAGCATTCGGAGAAATGATAAATTGCCCCAATTCTATATTTGAAAAAACTATTGACGCAACTGGAAAAACTGTAATGCCAACTTATTGTGATAGTCATTCTCATATTGTATATGCTGGCAATAGAATCCAAGAATTTGTTGATAGAATTAATGGTTTAACTTATGAAGAAATTGCAAATCGTGGTGGTGGAATTTTGAATTCGGCTAAAAATTTAAGTGAAATTTCAGAAATTGAACTTTACAATCAGTCTAAAATTCGAATAGAAGAAGTTATAAAAATGGGAACTGGTGCTATTGAAATAAAATCTGGTTATGGATTAACAGTCGAATCAGAGTTGAAAATGCTTCGAGTTATAAAAAGTTTATCAGATAATTATGCTATAAAAATTAAAGCTACATTTTTGGGTGCTCACGCTTTTCCATCAGAATATAAAGACAATCAATCTGGTTATATCGATTTAATTATCAATGAAATGATTCCGAAAATAGCGTCAGAAAAACTTGCAGATTTTATTGATGTTTTTTGCGAAAGTGGTTATTTTTCTGTAAATCAAACCGATAGCATTCTTAAAGCTGGAATAAAACACGGATTGATTCCAAAAATTCACGTTAATCAGTTCAATTCTATTGGAGGAATTGAAGTTGGTGTAATAAATAATGCCTTGACAGTCGATCATTTAGAGATTTTGACAGATAATGATTTAGAAATTCTAAAAAATTCTAAAACTATGGCTGTTGCATTACCAAGTTGCTCTTATTTTTTGAGTATTCCATATACGCCAGCTCGTAAAATAATCGATGCTGGTTTGGCAATTGCACTTGCAACAGACTTTAATCCTGGCTCGTCTCCATCTGGAAATATGAATTTTGTAGTAGCATCGGCTTGTATAAAAATGAAAATGACTCCAGAAGAAGCTATAAACGCGGCAACAATTAACGGAGCTTATGCAATGGGAATTTCTGAAACTCATGGAAGTATTACAGTCGGAAAAATTGCCAGTTTGATTATTACCAAACCATTAAAAAATTTCTATCAAATTGCTTATGAATTTGGAAGCAATTTGATAGAAACTGTTATAATTAAAGGGAAAATTATTGATTAATATTGATTCTACTCTCAATTGTGTGGGTTTTATCAAATAGATTTTTTTATTAAACAAAAGTTGATAAAAAATTAACCATTAAGAAATTAAGGTTCATTAAGTTTT
>JAYTMQ010000115.1:0-8359 GCA_043728355.1 Bacteroidota bacterium | reverse complement strand
AACGGTTCAATACATAATCATGAAAGGTATTCCTGCCGAAAGAATCTCAGGAAAAGGAATGGGCGAAACCGAACCAAAAATAGATTGCAAAGATACTTGCAACGAAGAACAACACGCAAGCAACAGACGATCAGAGTTCTTGTTAGTGAAGTAATCAACTGAGATTATATACTAAAGAGACAACCTAAATTGGTTGTCTTTTTTTTTGTAACTTTGAATTCTAAAATTAGAATATGAAATCGATTATAAATATTTTTATTTTATTGGTTACATTAAATGTTTTCTCTCAAGAACCACCAAATTTTACTGCGGTAGATTCATTATATAGAGAAGATCAATTTTATGTTGGCATAACTTATAATGTGATTCAAAACAGAAACTCAGGAATTTCACAAGGGAAATTTACACCAAGTTTTTCGTTTGGATTTTTGCGCGATATGCCTGTAAATAAGAAAAGAACATTAGCAATTGCTGCTGGTTTAGGCTATGCAATAAACAATTTTAATCAAAATATTGCAACCCAAGAAATAAATGGAAATTTCTCGTATAATATTTTAAATACAGCTTTTGTTAAAAACAAACAAATTTTGCATTATATAGATTTACCAATTGAATTTAGATGGAGAAATTCTACACCAGAAAGCCATAAGTTTTATAGGGTTTATTTAGGTTTCAAAGCAAGTTATTTAGTTTTCGATCAATTGAATTTTGAAGATGGTAATCAATCAATTTCAGTCAATTCGAATCCTGATTTTAATAAATTACAATACGGTACTTATTTAAGTTTGGGTAACAACACTATTAATTTATATGTTTATTACGGATTGAATCCAATTTACAAATCGGCCTTTTTGAACAACGAACCATTGAAATTGAAAACTTTAAATTTGGGTTTTATGTTTTACATTTTATAGCCAAAAATACCATAAAACAATCTGCGGAATTATTCCAATTAGTAAACCTAACGACAATTCTTTAAAATCATGTGCTTTCATTTCAAGTCTCGATGAGGCAACAATTCCAGTTAAAAATGTTAGAATGCCAATTGAGATTAAAAAATTGGTTTGTGTGTGAATGCTTATTCCTACTACAAAAAACAATAAAGAACCGATTCCTAACATGTGCAAACTGGCTTTTATTTTGGCGAATAAAAATAGGATAGCTAAAATTGTACTTATTAATCCAGCTAGAAAATAATAATACAGTTCTGGAATTCTATTTTCAGTTGCGCCTTTATTGATCAAAACAAACAATAAAACAGCTTGAAAAATCAAAGGTAATTTGCGTTGAGAAAGTTTAGAAACCATTATCGAATCAATTTTATCAAGAGATCTTAATAAATAATAAAATGAAATCGGAATCATAAAAGTCAAAATAACAACTTGTAATAATATCAAATAAACCTCGTATTTAGAATAACTTACATAATTTTCATTTACAAAAAAATAGAATAAACATGCAAATATTGGAATGAATATCGGGTGAAAAATATACGAAATGGATATTAGGATTTTTTTCATTAATTAAATAAAATATATTGTTTTGTTCTAATACAAACTCATAATTACTTAAAAACTTGTTTTTTGACGTCTAATTATTTAACAAAGATAAAAACATTAAATCATAAAACCGTATTTTTGCAAAATGGAAACAAATAGACAAAAAAAAATAGGTGGAGTTATTCAGAAAGATTTAGTTGATATTCTGCAAGGCGAAATCAGAAAAAACAGCATATCCAATCTAATTATATCGGTTTCGAAGGTTAGTGTAACAACAGATTTGTCAGTTGCAACGGTACATTTAAGCGTTTTTCCTCAAGAAAAAGCCAAAGAAGTTTTGGTTGCAATAAAATCCAATGCAGTAATGATAAAACATGATTTATCGCAACGTGTTAAATTGCAACTACGAAAAGTACCTAATTTGACTTTTTTTATAGATGATTCGTTAGATTATATTCAAAAAATTGATGATGCACTTTCGGGTAAGGAAAACCCAATAGAAAATAGAGATTTATTAGAAAAACGTAAATTTTTGTAAATTTGAATTTTTCATTATACATTGCCAAACGTTATCTTTTTAGCTTCAGCAAGAACAATGCAATAAATATAATTACTGGTATTGCTTCGTTTGGAATTGTAGTTGGAGCATTGGCTTTGTTTGTAGTTTTGTCTGTTTTTTCAGGATTAAAAGAGTTTAGTTTATCTTTTAGTAACAATTTCGACCCGGATTTAAAAATTACGGCTTTAAAAGGAAAATCTTTCTTAATATCAGAAAGTCAAAAAGCAAAAATATATAATTTAAATACAATAAAATCCAGCAGTCAAATTATTGAAGAACGTGTCCTTTTTATGTTTGATGGCAAAGAAGAAGTTGCATCAATAAAAGGAGTTGATAGTTTGTATAGCAATGTTAACGATGTTCAAAAATCTTTATACAACGGACAATGGTTGCTTCCAAAAACATTTCAATGTGTTGTTGGTTACGGCATTAGCGACAAATTATCGTTAGGGTTATTTGATTTTAACAATAAATTCGAAGTATTTGTACCCAAACCAGGAAAAGGAAATATCGAAAATCCTGCTGATGCATTCACACAAACTACAATAATTCCCGTTGGAATATATGCTGTAAATGATGAAATCGATGGCAAATATGTTTTTACAGATTTAGGTCTTGCTCAAGAATTATTGCAGTATCAACCTAATCAACTTTCAGGAATAGAATTCAAACTAAAACCTAATGCTGACGAGGAAAAAGTTAAAAACGAAATTCTAAAAATATTTGATAATAAAGTAACAATTAAAAACCGAGCACAATTAAATGATAGTTTGTATAAAATGCTAAACACCGAAAATTTTGCTGTTTATTTAATTTTTACTTTAGTAATAATTCTAACATTATTTACACTTGCTGGAGCAATAATAATGATGATTTTAGATAAAAAGGCAAATCTTAAAACAATGTTTAATTTAGGAGTTTCTGTAAAACAACTAAAAAAAATATTTTTATTTCAAGGAACTTTATTAACGTTTTTTGGAGGATTAATTGGTCTAGTTATCGGAATTATAATTGTTTTAATTCAACAATATTTCCAAATAATAATGATAACGCCAACATTGGCCTATCCAGTAATTTTTAATTTTCAAAATATAATTATTGTTTTTTTAACAATTTTTATACTAGGATTTATCGCATCATATATTGCTAGTAGCAGAGTTAGCAATAGTTTGTTAATAGATTGATATTCTTATTTTGACAAATCCAACGTTTCGTTAACATCCCAATTTGACCGAACATCAATTTCTTTTGGATGATAATAAACTTCTTCTGACTGGCGTTTTTCTAGAAAATTTCCTGAGTCAAATTCTTGATTATTATTGTCATCATAGATAATTCTTAACGTATATTTTGCTGGTTCAATCAAGTTAAATTCTATATTAGTTTTTTTATCACTAAATTCGGTTGCAACTACTTTTCCTGTAGAATCTGTCAATTCAACTAATAATGGAAATCTTTTTACATTATCTAAAACAACAGTCAAGTTGCCATAATCAGTTGTGTTTTTTGTATCGATTTTATAATTCAAAGTATCATTTTTATTATCTAAAAAATCAATCATTGCACCAGAAAAAATCTTGAATTTATATTTCTCTAAAGGTTCTTTTTTGAAATCTATTTTCAAATTTTGGTTAAAATCGTCATATTTTGTTGAAAATTTTACAGCAATCGAATCTTTATTTAACAACTGAATTTTAGAATTATCAATTTTCAAAATTGGGTTCGATGCATGAACCGTAAATGTATCTCTAAAACTCAAACTTCCAGTTTGAACGGCATTAAAACTCAAAGTATCTTTTTTCTGAGCTTTGATTTTTACTATAAAATCTTCAGAATATTTGTTTTTAGAAACCGATAATTGCAACGAATCGACTTTAAGTGGTTTGAACCAAACTTGTACAGAGTCTTTTTTTTCGATTTTAGTAACAAATGTTGGAATTGTTTCTGAACCATTTTTCAAAACTACTTTCAAATTTTTTCCATTGCCTTCATAAGGCAAAACAATTCTGTTTCCAGATTCTTGTTTTGGCTTAAAAACTTTAAACGGCAATGCTTCTTTAAATAATTCTAACTGAAAAACAGTGTCATTCGGAATCGTTATAAATTGTTTTTGAAACCCAATTTTTTCAGTCCGAAAATCAAATTTATTGTTGCCGTTTTTGTCTTTCAACGCAACCAATACATATTTTCCAGCCTTGATGTTCTCTATTCTAAAAACCTTTAAACTGTCTAAAGTATTCGTAATATATCTCGGATTTTCTTTGTAAACGACCGAATCTTTATATTTTTCGTTCACTTCATACAACATGACAGAAACAAAATTATCGACTTTTTTATCAAAAGCATCTTTTATTGAACCACCAAGCGACAAAGAATCAATATATTTTCCTGTCGAAAATACATATTTAAATTGTTTGTAAGCATTCGATTCGTTATTGTCCTCGATACTTTGCCCGAAATTAAAACTGTAAGTTGTGTTTGGCAACAACGTATCATTTAATTTTACAGTAATTATTTTACTAGCATTACTTGGCGAAATATCTGGATTTTTCTTCATTGGAGGCGAAATAATTAATTGTTTTTCGATACCTTTTAGTTTTACATATTCATCAAACACCAATTTTATTTCTTTACCAGTAAAATTAACACTACCATTTTTTGGAAAACTCACTCTCAATACTGGCGCAAGTGTGTCTTTTCGTCCACCATCAATCGAGCCACGACGAGCACAACTAACTAAAGTCATTAACAATAACAAAAATATATATTTAAAAAATTTAATTGACATATCCCAAAAATTTACAATGCACAAATTAACAATTATAATTGCGGTTAACGAAATATTTTAAGTTTTTATTAGAAGCTTCCCGAAGTGTCGGGACTGCTATCATTCCAAACAATTTTATCAATTGCCACGGGTTTAAACCCGTGGCAATTGATAAAATTGTTTTTACTCTCGAACCGTTGGGACAATCTAGGCTCATGGCAAAAATTTAAAAAAGTCTCTTTGATAAAACATTAATGCGCCATTGTCATACAAACTATACTAATTTTGCTACCAGGAATCTTCAACAGTGCTTTTGCGCACAATTCTAGAGTTGCACCAGTTGTAAAAACATCATCGACTATCAAGAAATGTTTATTGTGGTTTTTTTCGTCAAAAATAACATTAAAAATCGAAGTATTGGAATCGGTTCTATCTGTAAAAACTTTTTTAGATTGACTTTCTTTATGAATTTGTCTGAATAGAATATCAGTATTGTATTCGATATTTAGTTTTTCGCTCAATGCAATTCCAAAAGTTGTGACTTGATTATAACCACGTTTTTTCATGCGTTTTTCGTGTAACGGAACAGGAATAATTGCATCAATTGTTTTAATTTGATCTAGATTTTTTAAATCTTCTGCAAACCAATTTCCTATTTCGGTTCCAATTTCTTGATGCCCAAAATATTTAAGGTTATAAATCAGTCTTTGAACAATACCTTTTTTATGAAAAAACAATTTGGCACCTACAAATTCAACAGGAATTCGACCATAAAAACGCTGAAACATTTCGTTCTCGAACTGAAAACAATGATTTGTTAACGGAATATTGTGTCGGCATGTCGTACAAATAACTTTTTCGTCTGCTAATAAAATGCCATCACAACCAAAACACACTTTTGGGAAAAATAAATTAAGAATGTTTTTTAGCATCTCTGTGTAAGGAATTACTAGCAACTCGATTATCAAATATAATTCAAAATTAATAAATTTTCAAAAAAACAACATAACATTTGTGAATTAGTAATTTTTTAGCCAAAAAAATCTAAAATTAATTCTTAAAAACATCCCGAAATTGATACAACAATCGTTCAATCAATCGTAAATCTTCAGTTATAATATCAGATGTACCTGACATTTCTTGCTGAAAAGTAATTTGTTTTTTATAAGAAGTTTGCAAACCTTTTGGCAACGAAACGTTAATTAATAAATTGCCGTCTTTGTCTGGTGTTAAAGAAATAGCATCAATTTCGCCAGAAACAACACCAAATTCTCGGTCAGGATAATTGGCAAGTCTAATGTTAACGGTTTGTCCAACTTTTATTTTACCAGAATTTTGCGCTGGTGCTTTTACTTTACCAATAAATCCGTTTTCGTATCTTGGAATAATTGCAAACACGTTTTCGCCAGCGTTTACAGTTTGATTTGTTGACCAAAGCTGCAAAAAACTCACTTTTCCATCAATCGATGAGCGCAAAACATAATTCAATTCCCAATCTTTAATCGCTTTTTTTAGTCCATAAAAAGCTTGAATCACGTTGCGTTCAAGATTTACATTTTCTTTATTTTCGTTTATTGAAGTTGTTTTGCTTGTTTTATTCAAATCGTTTATTGATGATTTTAAAGATGAAATGCTACTTAAAAGACTTTTATAGTTTTTTTGAGATTGTAAATAAATTAATTTTTGTTTCTCGAGTTCTTGCGTTGCAATAATTCCTTTTTTGTATAAAGTTTCAAAACGATCTAAATCGCTTTTTTGTAAAACCAATTCGTTTTGGTTGATGCTTTTTTGAGATTCTAACAAACTCAATCTTTCACGAAGTTGAATAGCTTCATAACCTTGGGCCGAACCTTCTACTTGATAAGGTTGCAACTTAGAATTCAAATCATCAGCAATACTTTCTTTTTGAAAAATTGCAAAAGCGCTTTCTATTTCGCCAAATTGAGCATTTTGAAATTCGTTAAAATTTATTGATTTATATTTATTTACATTTACCAAAGCTTCAGAAAGTTTAAAAACATCTTTATAATTTGCAGCATTTTCTATAATAGCTAAAGGCTCATTTGTGGCAACAATAGCTTTATCGACAACCAGAATAGTTTTTATTTTTCCTGAAACTTTTGCAACTAATTTCTCGGGCGGAATATTGGTCGTAATAATTATTTGAGTCGAAATTACATCAGGAAATTTAATCAACCAAGAAACAAAAAACAACATTAGTAGAATAGTTAAAACCACGACTGAACCCCAACGAATCATCCAGTTGGGCACTCGTGTCAAGATTTCTTGCACTTCTTCTGAGCGAAGATTTATGTTTTCGGTAAGACTTTCTTCTGTCATAAATCTAGCTAAACCTTATAAAAAATGTCATCTAATTCAATTTTCATTTCTGGAAATAATGGACTATCTATTTTTTCTCCTAGAGAAAAAGGTTTCAAACCAATAAATTTTTCATTAACACGGGTATAAATTAAAATAATTTTGTCATATGGTTCGACAATCCAATATTCTAAAACCCCAGCTTCTTCATATAGCTTAAACTTAGTGTCAACATCGTGTTTGCTGTTATTAGGCGAAATTATTTCGATCATTAAATCTGGAACACCATTGCAACCACGTTCGTCTAGTTTCGATTCATCGCAAATAACACACAAATCGGGTTGCACCACTGTTGTATCTTTTTTTGCTGATTTGATGGGCAATCTAACATCAAATGGTGCTGCAAATAAATTGCAAGAACTTTTTTTTAAATAAGATGAAATTTCAACTGTAATATTCATCGATACTTTTTGGTGCTTCATACTTGGAGCGGGACTCATTTTCAAAATAAAACCTTTTATGAGTTCTACTCTTTCTGAAAATTGCCAAAGCAAATAATCTGAATATGTGTAGGTTTTTGATAAATCAAGTTGGTCGATATTTGTAATGATAGTACTCATTTTATGCTACTTTATTGAAACAAATATAGTGATTTATGACTTTCAATAACCAAAAAATAAGCATGTTTTTTTTGTAAAATCATAAATCTAAAATTGATATTCAAAAATATTAACTCCCCAACTGCAACTGATTGCGAACCAATTCATAATAGCTACCCTTCAAATTCACTAACTCATTATGATTGCCAATTTCAACGATTTTGCCTTTCTCGAGCACTACAATTTGGTCGGCATTCATAACAGTGCTTAATCTGTGAGCAATTACAACGACGGTTTTTGATTTAAAGAAAACGTCCAATTTCTGCATGATTTCTTTTTCGTTATTGGCATCGAGTGCAGATGTGGCTTCGTCAAAAAACAACATTTCAGGGTTTTTATAAACCGCACGAGCAATCAACAAACGCTGTTTTTGACCAGTACTCATTCCTACGCCTTCCATACCAATTTTGGTATTAAAACCCAACGGATAACCTTGAATAAATCCTTTGATATTAGCGACATCAGCAGCATAAACTAATCTATCTTTATTGATAATATCGACACCAATAGCAATGTTATTGGCAATTGTATCGTTAAAAATGTAACCTTCTTGCAT
>JAYTMQ010000114.1:0-13013 GCA_043728355.1 Bacteroidota bacterium | reverse complement strand
GATTTTGGTGCAGAAGAAGTCTTTGAAGACGAAGATGGAATTTTAATCTATGCTCCATTTGGGAGTTTCGGAACTATTCAAAAAGAATTAGAAGTTCGAAATTTAGAAATTTTATCATCTGGATTTGAAAGAATTCCTCAAATAACTAAAGAATTAAACGAAGCACAAATTGCTGATGTTGAAAAACTTATCGAAAAAATGGAAGATGATGATGACGTCATGAATGTATATCATACAATGCAAGAATAACCTTTATATTACAAAAAATCCCAATTTTAAAATTGGGATTTTTTTAAAACCTATTTTTAAAACAAACTTTTATATTTTGTTGGATTAACTTCATTCATAATTGCATAAATTTTTTCGTAAATATCTTCGACAGATGGTTTCGAGAAATAATCGCCGTCGGTACCATAAGCTGGTCTATGTGGTTTTGCAGCCATAGTTTCAGGCTTGCTATCTAGGAATTGATAACCGTTTTGAACTTCAAGAATTTGTTGTAAAATATATGCCGATGCGCCACCAGGAACATCCTCATCAATAATTAATAATCGATTTGTTTTTTCTAAACTTTTGCTAATGTCATGATTTACATCAAACGGTAAAAGAGATTGACAGTCAATTACTTCGCAATCAATACCAATTTCTGATAATTCTTTTGCGGCTTGTTCAACCAATCTCAAAGTTGATCCATAAGAAACCAATGTAATGTCTGTTCCAGTTTTTATAGTTTCTACAATTCCAATTGGAGTTTTGAATTCGCCAAGATTGGTTGGCATTTTTTCTTTTAATCTGTATCCATTTAGGCATTCTATAACCAATGCTGGTTCATCGCATTCAAGCAAAGTATTATAAAAACCAGCTGCTTTTGTCATATTTCTTGGAACCAAAACGTGAATGCCGCGAATTGAGTTAATGATCATTCCCATTGGCGATCCCGAGTGCCAAATTCCTTCCAATCGATGCCCACGAGTTCTAATAATTAATGGTGCTTTTTGTTTTCCAGCAGTTCTATATTGCAATGTTGCCAAATCGTCGCTCATTATTTGTATCGCATAAAGCAAATAATCTAAATATTGAATTTCGGCTATTGGTCGCAATCCACGCATTGCCATTCCTATTCCTTGTCCTAGAATTGATGCTTCACGAATGCCTACATCGGCAACACGAAGTTCGCCATATTTTTCTTGCATTCCTTCTAAACCTTGGTTCACATCACCAATGTTTCCTGCATCTTCGCCAAAAATTAAACTTTCAGGATATTTTGTAAAAATGGCATCAAAATTATCTCGCAAAACAATTCTTGCGTCTTCCATTTCGGCTGATTCATCATATGTAGGTAAAACTTCTTTTACAGAAAATACATTTTTATCAGATTCAGAAAATAAGTTTGAACTGAATTTTGTTTGAATTTTATTGGTGTAATTGGTTATCCAAATGGCTAATTCTTGGTGTTTATTTTCTTTTAATAAAATTCTCAGCACTTTTCGAGCTGTAGATAGAATCTCTTTACGAATTGGTTCTTTAATGGTTTTTAGATTTGCAATAAATGGTTCAATAAATACTTTATCTTCTGGTGAATTTGAAGTTTTTTCCAATAAATCTATCAACTCAAATTGTTCAATTTTAATTGGATTTATAAATGCTGTCCAAGCCGCTTTTTTACCTTCAAGAACTTCTTTTCGGGTTTCGGTATCAATAATTTCAAGTTCTTCGGGCGATGAAATATTCATTGCAATCATCCAAAGTTTCATTTGTCGCAAACAATCAAATTCGGTTTCCCAAGCCAATCTTTCTTCGTTTTTGTAACGTTCATGCGAACCAGATGTCGAATGTCCTTGCGGTTGAGTCAATTCTTGAACATGAATCAAAACCGGAACGTGTTCGTTTCTTGCAATGTTTGCTGCTTTTTCGTAAACATCAATTAATTCGGCATAATCCCAACCTTTGGCTCTAAAAATTTCGAAACCTTTCTCATTCTCATTCCTTTGAAAACCAGACAAAATTTCTGAAATATTTTCTTTGGTTGTTTGGTGTTTTGCGTGCACCGAAATTCCGTATTCATCATCCCAAACACTCATAACCATTGGAACCTGCAAAACTCCAGCAGCATTTATGGTTTCAAAAAATAAACCTTCTGATGTTGATGCATTTCCGATGGTTCCCCAAGCGATTTCGTTTCCTTTTTCAGAAAAATTGGTTGTGTTTATTCCAGAAACTTGCCTATAAATTTTAGATGCTTGTGCCAATCCCAACAATCTTGGCATTTGTCCTGCGGTTGGCGAAATATCTGCGCTTGAATTTTTTTGGTTTAATAGATCTTTCCAATTTCCTTTTTCGTCTAGCGAATGAGTTGCAAAGTGTCCGCCCATTTGTCGTCCAGCACTCATTGGGTCGTGTTTAATGTCAGTATGACCATACAATCCCGCAAAAAATTGCTGAATTGACATTTCGCCAATTGCCATCATAAATGTTTGATCTCGATAATAACCTGATCGAAAATCCCCGTTTTTGAATGCTTTTGCCAATGCTAATTGCGGCACTTCTTTTCCGTCTCCGAAAATTCCAAATTTTGCTTTTCCTGTCAAAACTTCTCGTCTGCCGAGCAAACTGCATTCTCGAGAAATTATTGCAATTTTATAATCTTTTAAAACTTCGGCTTTAAAATCTTCAAAAGTCAATTCGGTTTTTTGAGTTTCTTGTGTCATAATTCTAGCATTTGAAACACAAATTTAATAAAAATTCGGTTAGTTTCACATTTTTGATTTAAAAATAAAATTTTGTTATTCGGAATCTATAATTGATTTTAGATGGTTTTGTTATGATATAAATAGCTATTAAGGCTTTTTAATAAAAATAATTTAATTAAATTAAATTCTAATGATGATTATTCTTTTAAATTTTGGAATTTTAAAAATTATATTTTTTGAAGTTCAGAGAACTTCGTACTTGCGTTCTCGGTCTCAGACCGTTTTAAAAAAAGTGTTTTTTAGATAATAAAAAAATGTAAAATAACCCCGATAGCCGCAAGTAGCTTTTTTGGGCGGTGTTCGCCCGAAAAACTAGTGCAAATAGCGGGATATTGTTGTTTTGAAAATTGTTTTTTGTTCCAAAAACTAGTCAAAAGTCATAGATTTTAGCTTGGTTCGATAAGCTTCAAGTACGAATGCTTTGGACACAAAACCGTTGTATTTGCCATTTTTTAAGACAGGAAGAAATGCCGTTTTGGAAGTTTCGAACTTATTCATAACGGTTTCCATCGCATCAGATGGAACGATTATTTCGATTGGTTGCGTCATAATATCTTTAACTAAAGTGTATTTTACACGATAGTTATTGAATATAATTTCGCGAATATCATTGAAATGAACAATTCCTAAAAGTTTTTTTTCTGGGTCGACAACTGCAAAAATAACTTGGTTAGAATTGGATATTAAATCAACCAACCGTTGTAGATTTTCTTCTTGATTAAGTGTCATATAATCAGATATTATAACCGAACTTATTTCAAGTGTTGCTAGTACATTTGAGTCTTTATTATTAGTAAAAACATTGCCTTTTTTGGCTAAGTTTTTTACATCCATAGAATGCTTTTCGAAACGTTTAGATATGGCATAACTTATTGACGAAACTATCATTAACGGAATCATTAAATTATATCCACCAGTGATTTCTGCAATTAAAAAAATAGCTGTTAATGGCGCGTGAAATAAACCTGCCAAAATGCCTGACATACCAACCAAAGTGAAATTAGAAACAGGCAAATTAGTCAATCCAATTGTGTTAAAAAACTTTGAAAAGAAAAAACCAACATAAGAGCCTAAGAATAATGATGGAGCAAAATTGCCACCGTTACCGCCACTTCCGAGGGTGATTGATGTTGCGAAAACTTTCATTAACATTGTGCAACCAACAAAAGCTAGCAAAACAAAATTGTTATTTTTGTATTTTTCGAATAATGAATTTTCAAGAATTTTGCCAGGATTATTTTCTGATAATGTTTTGATGCTTTCGTAACCTTCACCAAATAATGTCGGAAAAACAAAAATTATCAATGACAAAATTGATGCTCCGAAAATTGCTTTTTTATAAGGTTCTAATCGTAATCTGGCAAAAAAATGTTCGACTTTTTGAAAATTACGAATGTAATAAACCGATATAAACCCAGTAAAAATGCCTAGTAAAACATAAAACGGAACATTGTGGTAATTAAAATCTTGTTGTTGTTTGAAATTTAATAAAATGCTTTCGTCAAGAACAATTGCCGATGTTAATGCTCCAGTTGCAGCTGCAATCATAATTGGTGTAAATGCCGAAATGCTGACGTCGACTAACAAAACTTCGATTGCAAATAAAACTCCTGCAATTGGTGCGTTAAATGCTGCTCCGATTCCTGCAGCAACGCCGCAACCAATTAATAATGTGCGTTCTTTGTAGCCTAATTTATATTTTTGCGCATAATTAGAACCAAAAGCTGCACCAGTTATTACAATTGGACTTTCTAAACCAGCTGAACCTCCCAATCCAACTGTTAATGAACTGGTTATAATTTGTGCATACATTTGTTTGGCTGGAATAATACTTGCTTTTTTGGCAACTGCTAACAAAATTTGCGATGTACCTTTTTCGATTGTTCCACTTAGAATTTTATTGATTACAAATACAGTCAAAAAAATTCCGATAATTGGTAAAACGCTAGTTATGAAACCTATTTTGAATGTTTTTGTAATGTAATCAGCAAAAACAAACACGTTATGAGCGAATGTTTTTAAAACAATTACCGCAAATGCTGCCGAAATTCCAACCAATACACTCGACAGAAAAATAAATTGTTTTTCTGAAAGTTTAGTTTGTGCGTAAACGATTAGGGTTTCGAGTTTATTGAATATTTTTTTGAGCATTTATTTAGAATAAAATATTGCAAAAATAATGATTTTAAAATTAACTATTTACTTAAAATGAAAAACGTCGAAAATTGATTTCGACGTTTTAAAAAAATGTTTTTTTGTTATTCTGTCGTAAATTCCAAGAAAGTTTTCATAACAAACGGAATTGCACTAGCAACAACTTGTTTTTGAATTATAGCTTCGTTTTTGGTTTTTAATGTTTTAAAATCTGTCATAGAATTATCAAAACGTTGATTAATTAATTCTAAATTTTCTTTTTGCGAGGCTGATGGAGCAGTAAAATTAGAAGCTACATTAGCATATAATTCGCCTAATTTTTCACGCAATTGTTTTTCGGATGAACCTACATAATTGTCTCCAGTTGTGACAACTAATTTTTCTTTTAATGAATTATAGGCAGTTTTAATTTTTGCACCATCTTTAGCAAAACCTTTATTTTTTTCTGTCAATAAATCAATTATTTTTAATGTCTCATCTATTTGATAAACAGTATATGCCAATTCTTCGCACATATTAAATAAAGTTCTTGTGGTTTCTTTTTGATTTAACCTATCGGTTGCAGAAATAACACTTTTTGGATCATTTACAACTTTAAAACTTTGAGTATAGGTTTCTTTTCCTTTTGTAATAACCGCTTTAAAAGTTCCTTCTTGAACTCTTGGTGCAGTAAATCCTGAATAATCATTGGTTTTTCCTACGGCAGTTTTAGGATTTTTCATATTATAAAACCAATCCACTATATTGATTCCTTTTTGTTTACCTGGAATTAATGATACGATTTTTTTACCATTCTCATCTTGAATTTCCATATCCATTTTACCTAAAGTATGACGTTTTTTTAGATAATAAATTATCTGAGCATTTGTTTTTGGATTATCTCCAACAAATTCTAATTCGGTTGCGGTTCCACCAAAATTAGATTGTTCTTCAATAACGGCTGGTTTTAAGTCAAAAAAGTGCAAATCTTTATTCAAAACTTCTTGATTTATTTGACGCAAAGGCGAAACATCATCTAAAATAATAATTCCACGACCGTGAGTTGCCATTACTAAATCATTAGTTTTTTTGTTTAATTCCATATAGTAAATCGCAACATTTGGCATTTTGTTAGTAAAATGAGACCAATTTACGCCACCATCGATTGTGATGTACAAACCTTTTTCGGTTCCTAGAAACAACAAGTTTTCGTTTACAAAATCTTCTTGGATATTTTTTACAAAACCATCGACATCTGCTGTAATAATTGATTTCCAAGTTTTTCCGAAATCGGTTGTTTTGTAGGTGTAAGCATTATAGTCATTTTTGGTATGACCTTCGAAAACCGCATAAGCCGTTCCTGCTCCAAAAACACTCGCTTCGATATGATAACACCAAGTATTTTTTGGCAATCCAATAATATTTGCCACAACATTTGTCCAACTTTTTCCGCCATCTTGGGTTACTTGAATGTTTCCATCATCGGTTCCAGCCCAAATAACATTTTCATTAACAGGCGATTCAGCAATTGTAAAAATCGTACAATGTTTCTCGGCTCCAGAATTGTCTTTTGATAATCCACCAGAATTTTCTTGATTTTGCTTAATTGGATCATTTGTAGTCAAATCTGGCGATATTTTGGTCCAAGAAAGTCCCATATCTTCTGATTTATGAACAAATTGGCTTCCCATATAAAAACGGTCTGTTTGTTTTTTGCTTATTTCCATCGGAGCATTCCAATTGAAACGCAATTTAGCTTCGCCTTTTACTGGAAGTGGCTGAATTGTAACTAACTCTTCGGTGTCAGTATTGTATCTCCAAACATTTTCTGCACCTTGCATTTCGCTGTAAATAATGTTTTTGGTCGTATGTTTTATAACCCGAAAACCATCGCCATAACCAATTCTTGTCCAATCATTATTTTCTATTCCGCCTGAAGATTTTGTTGGACCATACCAAGAACCGTTATCTTGCAAACCGCCGTAAACGTTGTATGGAGTTTTGTCATCGATACTAACGTGATAAAATTGAGAAGTAGGAATATTGCTAACCATTTCCATTGTGCTTCCGCCGTCCCAAGAACGATAAACGCCGCCATCGGTTGCGCAATACATTCTGTTTGAATCGTTTATATCAAATGAAATGTCGTGAATATCGGAGTGCATTTGACCCAAACCCTTAAAAGTTTTTCCTCCATCGCGACTTATTGATCCATACAATCCAGCTTTTACAACAATTTCTGGATTTTTAGGATCGACAGTAATTCTAGAAAAATAAAATGGACGAACTACCAGTCCGAAATCGCTATTCAAGTGTTTCCAGTTTGCTCCAGCATCGTCAGAGCGATATAAACCATTTTTTTCTGGTTTTTCGGTTTCGAGAACTGCATATAATAAATTCGAATTCGACGGAGCAATTGTTACAGCGATTCGACCTAATTTTCCAGCAGGAAAACCTTTGTGAATTTTGTTCCAAGTTTTACCAGCATCTGTTGATTTGTATAATGCCGATTGTGTTCCACCAGAACTAAATGACCAGCCAGAACGTCTGAATTCCCAAAAACTGGCATACATTATATTTGGATTATTTTTATCTAAAATCAAATCAGAGCAACCTGTTTTATTGTCTACAAAAAATGTTTTTGACCAAGTTATTCCTCCATCTGTGGTTTTGTAAATACCACGATCGTCGCTGTCACCCCAAAGTGCGCCAAGAACGCCAACCCAAACAATATCGCTATTTTTAGGATCAATTACAATTGATGAAATTCTATCGGATTTTGGCAAACCCATATTTTTCCAATTCTGTCCGCCATCTGTCGATTTGTAAATTCCATCGCCGACAGAAACGCTATTTCTGGTCCAAGTTTCGCCCGTTCCAACCCAAATGTTGTTATCAGGTTTTGATGGATCAATAGAAATGCAACCAATAGATTGAATATGTTCTTCGAAAGTAGGCGAAAAACTTGCACCACCATCGCCACTTTTCCAAACGCCACCACCAGCAGCAGCTGCATAAACGATTCGGTTGTTGGTTGGGTGCAATTCGATGTCGGTCATTCGACCTGACATTAATGCTGGACCAATATGTCTGGCTTTTAAATCGCCAAATAATTCTTTACCTTTTAAAACAATTTTTTCTTGCGCAGATAAATTCATAAATGCTAATGAAAAAATTGATAAAGCTATAATTTTAATATTTTTCATATAATAAGGTTGTAAAAAAAAATCCCCAACAAAGTCAAGGATTTTTTATGATTTATATTATTTATTGTGCTGGAAATGCAAATGCTTTTGAATCAATAATTGGATTTAATATTACTTTTTTAACTTTTAATGGTTGCCCCATCATGTTTCTTGAAAATGGAAAAAAAACACCTTCAACTTCTTGATAATCACTCATAGTAGAAGTCATTTTTTGACCTTTCATTGGACCATCTTTGATTTCAGATTCGGTTGCAATTACTAAGTTATTTTCGGTTTCGAAATAATAAAATGTTAATTCATCAGTTTTAATTCCTGCAATTGTTGTAGGTTTTTTAGTGAATTTTATTTTGTAGCATTCTGTACCTTCTTTGGTTTCTTTTCCTACAAATTCGGCTTTGTAACCTTTAATTTTATAATCCAACAATTCATCGGGAAAATCGGCATTGTTCAGTTGCATATTTTCTGATTCTTCGGCTGTAGATTTTTCAGCTTTCATTGTCATAAAACTAGTATTCCACATTGTTTTGCCATCAAAAGCCATTTGGGTAATTTCTTTACCTTGTAAATTAATTTTAACATAAGTACTTCCACCAGGTATTTGGACAACTTCGACAGGAATTTCCATTCCACCTTGATTGGTTGTCATTTCCATTTTCACACCTTTAAGTGCTTTTAACTTTTCGGCACCACCAATGGTTGTGATGTATTTGTTGATTACTTCGTCAGCAGTTTGAGCGTTAGAAGTTGCGCTAAACATTGAGAATAGCAAAGCAAAGATTGATAATTTAATTGATTTCATAATTAATAATTTTTAGTTGTTTTTTTTATTAGACTATAATGATTGTTAATTGTTACAAATTTATTTAATTATTTTAAATAATTCGTTTTTAGCTAATTAAAGTTCAGACAACTTTAACACAATCACGAAGTCGGAGACTTCGCTTAACTTCGAGCAACTCTAGACTTTAAATTCTAAAATCTAAACTCTAAAATCCAACAGCTTTATCATCGCCACGTTTATCAGCTCCTGCTTCTAATTTATTTGATGGAAGCACCAAAATCGCATCAACTTTACCAATAATAGGATTGTTTTTTTCGTTGATTTTATAACCTTTTAATTTTAGGTTTTCTAATGTTTTATTTTCAAATGAATTTGGTTCAAATGTAACTTCGTCTGGCAACCATTGATGGTGAAATCTTGGTGCATTTACAGATTCTTGCATTGACATATTAAATTCAGAAACATTTAAAATAGTTTGTAAAACTGATGTAATTATTGTCGAACCACCAGGCGTTCCTAAAACCATAAAAAGTTTACCGTTTTTTTCAATAATTGTTGGTGTCATAGAACTTAACATTCTTTTTTCTGGTGCAATGCTATTCGCTTTGGCACCAATTAAACCATACGAATTTGGAACACCAGGTTTAGCTGAAAAATCGTCCATTTCGTTATTAAAAAAGAAACCTAATTCTTCTGAATATAACTTTGAACCATAAGCACCATTCAAAGTTGTAGTTGCCGAAACTGCATTTCCAAAAGCGTCAATAATTGAATAATGTGTTGTTTCGTTGCTTTCTGAATATTCAATATTTCCGTGATTTATTTCAGATGATAATGTAGCTTTTTCGAAACTAAATGATTTCATTTTTTGCTTTAGATAATTTTTATTAAGTAATTGTTTTTCAGGTATTTTTATAAAATCAGGATCGCCAATAAAATGATTTCTATCGGCATAAGCGCGACGTTCAGCTTCGACTAAAACTTGAATGTATTTCTCGGAATTATGACCAAATTTAGCTAAATCATAAGGTTCAATCATTGTCATAATTTGTTGCAAAATAATTCCTCCGCTTGATGGTGGCGACATTGTTGTAATTTTTAAATTTTTGTATTTGAAAGTTATTGGTTTGCGCCATTTTGGTTCGTATTTTGCCAAATCTTCCATTGAAATGATTCCATCATTTTTTTTAATAAAATCGACTATTTTCTTGGCAGTTTCGCCTTTGTAAAATTCGTCTTTGCCATTTTTCATTATTTTGGTCAAAGTTTCTGCAAGTGTATTGTACTTTATTGTATCACCAATTTTAAATGATTTTGACATTAAAGTTTCGTTACCGCTTACATTTCGAATAGCTTCAATATTGGCTAAAATTTGTTTTTCTTGTTTTTCGGTAACTATTATTCCTTTTTTTGCCAATGCAATTACAGGTTCGAATATTTGATTTATTGATAAAGTACCAAATTTTTTATGAACAGCAAATATTCCTGCAATTGTTCCAGGAACTCCAATTGACAGTGCGCCATTGACACTCAAATTTGGAATAACATTGCCGTTTTTATCCAAATACATATCTTTTTTAGCTAACAATGGTGCTTTTTCACGATAATCTAATGCACCAATCTCTCCATTTGCTTTGCGATAAACCATAAATCCGCCACCTGCAATATTACCAGCATAAGGATAAGAAACTGCCAATGCCAATTCGGTTGCACACATTGCATCGAATGCGTTTCCACCTTTTTTTATAATTTCAATTCCAATTTCTGATGCTTCTTTTCTAGCCGAAACGACCATCGATTTATTGGAAATTAAACCAGTTTGCCCTAATAATTTTGTTACAAACAATAAACAACAAACAATAAACAAAATTTGATATCTCATAATTCTAATAATTTTTGGTTTGAAAATTCAATAAGTTCCCTAAAAAACAAAGTAAATTCATTTTCAAATTCAGTGTAATATTGTTTTAATTCAATAATAGCTTCTTGCATATTTGCTCTGTGTTTCGTGCGATAATCCATTTGAAAAAGTATCATTTCGATTCCAGCAATAGTTGTATAACTAACCAACCAATTTCTGTCATACATATGAGGAAGCATATTTTTAGTTTTTTCGGTTAAGATCTCTTCATTGTCAAACAAAGATTTATAAAAATTATCTGCAAAAACTTCTAGCTTTTCATCAGAATAGTTTTTCCAGTTTTTTGCAAGAAAATGATCATAAAGAATATCCATAATTACACCCGAATAATGACCATATTTTTCATGCAATCGATGTTTGCTTTTTCGGTAAACCAAATGTGCATCTGTAAAAGTATCAATTTGTCGGTGCAACAGAATTCCTTTTTTGACATCATCAGGAAAATTCAAATAATCATGACCACGAATTCCATCTGCCATAAAATTTCCTATTTTAATAAAATCTTTGTTTCCAGAAAGGTAAATGTGAGCTAGGAAGTTCATTAAAAAAGGTTTAAAGTTAAAAGTTTAAAAAAGGTTTAAAAGTTTCGATTTGTAAATATAGAAAATAGTTTGCTAGTTTTGTTTTTATTTATTTCGCAGAATGTTATATTTGCTGTGATAATTTTAGAAGTTGTAATGTTTTAAACTTTTAAACTTTTAAACCCTTAAACTAAATTTAAATGACATTAATAAAATCTATATCAGGAATTCGAGGAACAATTGGCGGAAAAGTTGGTGATAATCTAACTCCAGTTGATACTGTTAAATTTGCATCAGCTTATGGAACTTGGCTCAAAAATGGAAGTAAGAAGTTGGAAGCTGATAGCAAACTTAAAGTTGTTGTTGGTCGAGATGCTAGAATTTCTGGACCAATGGTTCATAATCTAGTTATCAATACATTAATCGGACTTGGTATTGATGTTGTCGATCTTGGATTATCAACCACACCAACTGTCGAAATTGCTGTTCCTTTAGAAAATGCCGATGGTGGAATTATCCTAACGGCATCTCACAATCCCAAACAATGGAATGCATTAAAATTACTAAACGAAAAAGGTGAATTTTTGAATGGAATTGAAGGCGAAAAAATTCTAGAAATCGCAGAAAATGAAGATTTTGATTTTTCTGATGTTGATAATTTAGGTGAAATTACAATCAATGATGCCTATATGGACATTCACATTGACGAAGTTCTCGACATGAATTTAGTTGATATTGAAGCTGTCAAATCTGCAAAATTTAAAGTTGTTGTCGATGCTGTTAATTCATCAGGTGGAATAATTATACCTAGATTACTTAAATTAATGGGCGTTGAAGTTATAGAATTATATTGTGAACCAAATGGACATTTTCCGCATAATCCAGAACCATTAAAAGAACATTTAACTGACATTTCTGAATTGGTTGTTAAAGAAAAAGCCGATTTAGGCATTGTTGTCGATCCAGATGTTGACCGTTTGGCGTTTGTTTGTGAAAACGGCGAAATGTTTGGCGAAGAATATACTTTGGTAGCTTGTGCCGATTTTGTTTTGAGTAAAACACCAGGAAATACAGTTTCGAATATGTCGTCTTCACGAGCTTTGCGTGATGTAACCAATTTGCATAAAGGAACTTATGAAGCAAGTGCTGTTGGCGAGGTCAATGTAGTTGAATTAATGAAAAAAAACAATGCAATAATTGGTGGCGAAGGAAATGGTGGAATCATTTATCCAGAATTGCATTATGGTCGCGATAGTTTGGTTGGTGTTGCTTTATTTTTGACTCATTTGGCCAATAAAAAAATTAAAATTTCTGAACTTAGAGCCAGTTATCCTGAATATTATATGAGCAAAAACAAAATTGAATTGACACCCCAAATCGATGTCGACGCAATTTTAATTGCAATGACCGAAAAATACAAATCAGAAAACATTACTACTATTGACGGTGTAAAAATTGATTTTGCTGAAAATTGGGTGCATTTGCGAAAATCGAATACCGAACCAATAATCAGAATTTATACCGAAGCAGCAACTCAAGAACTAGCTGATAATTTAGCTTTAAAAATTATTGATGAAATAAAAGTAGTGGCTGGTATTTAACTTTATATGACTATCCGTAACTAATACCAAGTTGTTTCTAATGCAGCAATCATAAGTCTATCCGATAGTTTGTCTCCAAAATATCGTCTATTAAACTTAT
>JAYTMQ010000113.1:0-25452 GCA_043728355.1 Bacteroidota bacterium | reverse complement strand
ATTTGTTCTTGTGTAAAGTTCATAAAGTTGTACGTTTTTTGTTCGTAATATAAAATTACAAATTTTTAACTTTACACACTTTTTTAATACAGTATCTTTAATTTTCAATTGCCACGGGTTTAAACCCGTGGCAATTGAAAATTAAAAAAAGCGGGAACGGAAAACGCGACCCAGCTTTTTCTGCTGGGTCACGCCCAAAAAATAAATATTTGATTTACATTTGAACAAAATATAATATTGCTTTGAAGAAGTTTTTGATTTTAATTGTTTTAATTGGCTGGAATGTTTCGGCTCAAAACTTGTTTTTAAAAATTTCAGGCAAAACTGATTTCGAGACTAAAGTTATTGATTCTACATTATACTTAAAAAAACATTTGACTTCGAAATCGGTTTTTGATGAAGTAAATTCGGTTTCGTATAAATTAATAAAATTCGGATATATTGACAATCAGAATTTAGGTAATAAGAAAATTAATGATTCTACTATTTTGTTTGATTTTAATCTTGGTCAGAAAATAAAATCTATACATATATATATAAGTAGAAATTCTGAATTGAGAAATTTGCTAATTTTTGATTCTAAAACTGATACTTTGGTTATTGCTTACAGCGAAATTGAAAAATATTTAAACGAATCTTTACAAAAATTAGAACAAAATGGTTTTGCACTTTCGAAATTAAAATTGATTAATATTTCGAGACAGAAAAATTATCTTGAAGCTGAATTGAGTTTGATTGCAGATAAAAAAAGAAATGTAAATAATATTGTGATTAATGGTTATGACAAATTTCCGGCTGGTTACAAAAAAAATATATCAAGAAAATATAAAAATTTAGTTTTTAATAAAATTAATTTAAAAAAAATTAATACCGATTTCAATAAAATTAGGTTTGTAAAACAAATTAAATATCCTGAAATTTTATTCACTAAAGATGCAACTAATATTTATGTATATATCGAAAAAGCAAAAACGAATAGTTTTGATGGTTTTATAGGTTTTGCCAATGACGAAAGTCAAAACTTGATTTTTAACGGTTATGTTGATTTGGCTTTGAAGAACGCATTGAATATAGGAGAAAAACTAGCTTTGTATTGGAAGAGTGATGGCAAGAACCAAAAAACATTTAATGTTGCGACCGAAATTCCTTATGTTTTTAAATCTCCGATTGGCATAAAGGCGCAATTGAATATCTTTAAACAAGATTCGATTTTTCAGAATACTAAAACTAATATAGATTTGGGATATTATCTAAACTTAAACTCAAAAGTGTATTTGGGATATCAAGAAACAGAATCGAATGATATAAATAATTTGAATAGTTCGATTTTGTCAGATTCTAAAAATTCATTTATAACATCTACTTTTGAATTTGTTGATTTTAATACCGACAATAATTTATTTCCAGAAAAAACAAATTTCAATTTTAAGATTGGTTCAGGAAAACGGAATTCAAAAACTCAGAGCAATAATCAATTTTTTTCGTCATTGTTAATTAATTATCATTTTTATTTGAATGAAAAAAATGCAATCAACATAAAAACGCATAACTATTATTTAAAAAGCGAAAATTATATCACAAATGAACTTTTTAGATTTGGCGGTATCAATTCAATTCGTGGTTTTAACGAAAATAGTCTACAAGGGAATACTTTTTTGTCATTAATTACAGAATATCAATTTGTTCTTTCAAGAGGATTGTATTTTCATTCTGTTTTAGATTATGGTTATTTAAACGATAAAACCGTAAATAAAACTACAAAACTGCTTGGTTTAGGGTTTGGTTTTGGTTTGCAGACCAAAAATGGACTTCTGAATTTTATTTATGCCAATGGAAGTAATAATGACCAAGCTGTAAAACTCTCAAATTCAGTGGTTCAGATCAGTTTGAAAACCAATTTTTAACTTATCTTTGTTAAATTATTAATTTAGTTGCAATTTTATTTGGTATGTTAAGTTATTATTAGGATTTTTGTGATAACTATTCAAACAATTTAAAAATATGAAAAAAAGAATTAATGGTTTGTTGGCACTATTGCTAGTGTTGATAACGCAAATTACTTTTGCTCAAGACATGAACATCTCGGGTGTTGTGTCAGACTCGAACGGAGTACCGATTCCAGGAGCAAATGTTAAAGTAAAGAGTACTTCTGTTGGTACATCTACCGATTTCGATGGTTCTTACAAAGTAAAAGCAAAGTCTACCGATGTTTTGGTTTACAGTTTTCAGGGTATGAATACTGTAGAATTGAAAGTATCAGGAGTAAAAATGAATTGTCGCCTTTCGAGTAAGTCAACTGAATTAGAAGGGGTTATTGTTGTTGGATATGGCGTTCAAAAGAAAAAAGATTTGACTAGCTCAATTTCAAAAATTAGCGGTAGTGATATTCAAGGTCTTGTTGCACCAAGTTTTGAAAGTTTACTTTCAGGACGTGCACCAGGAATTCAAGTCACATCACCAACTGGAATAGTAGGACAAGCTCCAGTAATAAGAATTAGAGGTGTAGCCTCAATTACTTCAGGAACTACGCCATTGTATGTTGTCGATGGAATGCCAATGTTTTCAGGTGATATTGTAAATGGTGATGCTGGTGGATATGCTAATGCAAATCCACTAGGAGATATAAACCCTGCTGATATTGAATCGATTGATGTATTGAAAGATGGTGCTGCAACTGCTATTTATGGTTCTAGAGCAGCAAATGGTGTAATTTTAATAACTACTAAAAAAGGGAAAATTGGTGATACAAAAGTTAGTTACAACAGTGTGGTTGGTTTTTCTTCTCCAATTAAAAGATTTGATTTGTTGAATACCGAACAATTCTTAATAATAGCAAACGAAAAAAGAACAAATGCGTTGCCTGTCTTAACACCTTGGGCTGCTGGAAATTTGTTTGATACCGATTGGCAAGCAGCTGTTTTAAGAAAAAGTGCTTTACAAATAGATCACAACTTGTCTATAAGCGGAGGAAGTGAAAAAACTAAATATTATTTTTCATTAGGTTACACTTCGCAAGAAGGTGTCGCAAAAGCAAATGAATTAACTAGATATTCTTTAAGAAGTAATCTTGAGCATAAAGTTAATAAATGGTTTACACTAGGAGGAAATGTTGGGTTAACTAAAACTGATTTTGATGGAATTTCTACTGGAAGAAATGCTATTTCAGGTAATATATTTAGTGCGATTAGACAATTACCTAATACACCAATTTATGATTCTTCAAATCCTACTGGTTATAACTTAAATTTAGTGTCAGGAAACGTTGGACAAGGAACAAACTTAGCAGCAGTTGGAAACAATTTGTCGAATATTGTATATGTATTAGATAACAATAAATTACAATCAAAAGTTCAAAGAACATTAATAAATGTTTTCGCATCAGCTGATATTTCTAAAAGCTTGAACTATAGGATCCAAATGAGTTCTGATAATATTATAACTAATGGATTTAGATATCTAAATCCTGTAAATGGTGATGGAAGACCTACTGGAAATCTATCTAACAGTGTAACTAATTTTCAAAGATGGAACATACAAAATATTTTAACTTATAATAAAACATTTTTAGAAGTACACAACGTATCAGCTACAGGGGTTATAGAGCATCAGAAAGAAAAAAACCAATTTTCAGAAGGCGTTGGAACAGATATTTCAGATACTTTTTACAATCAAAACCTTGTAACTGGTGCATATACTACGCAACAGGCAAATGGTTCTGTTTCAGAAAACGGAATCGTTTCTTACGTAACAAGATTTGGATATAATTTCAAACAAAGATATTATATTCAAGGTTCTCTAAGACGTGATGGATTGTCAAAGTTACCGACTGACAGCAAATGGAATATTTATCCAGGTTATTCAGCAGGTTGGAATATAGCTAAAGAAAGTTTCATGTCTGGAATAAATAAATATGTCTCAGAGTTCAAACTAAGAGCTTCATATTCAGAAGTAGGAAATACAGATATTGCAAATTATCCGTACTTTAATCTAACATCTGCCTCACAGTACGGCACTGCCAATGGTATTGGTTATACTCAGTTTGGAAATAATTTATTACAGTGGGAATCTAGTAAAAAATATGATTATGGTGTAGATTTATCTGTATTGAATAATAAAGTAAAAATTACATTTGATTATTACAAAAATGACATTGACCAATTAATACTTGATGTTCCTACCGCCCCATCATTAGGAATACCTTCAAATAGAATAGCAAAAAATACAGGAAAGATACAAAATACTGGTTTAGAATTTGGATTGGAATTTAATATTATTAATAATTCTAATTTTAAATGGAATGTTAATACAAATTTAACTTTGCAAAAAAGTATTGTTACCGAATTACCAAGTAATAATGCAGATTTAGTTGGAGGGTCTTCAACTGATATTAATATCAATCCAAACATAATAATAAGAGTTGATGAGTCACCGAATTCGTTATTCGGGTATGAATATTGGGGTGTAAATAGTTCAAATGGTAACCCTGTTTATGTTAAATCTGATGGAAGTTTAGTACAAGGTAATATTGCAGGAGAAAACTATAAAAAATTTGACCCTGCCAATCCAACTGATATTAGTGTAGCATCGTCACTAGCTCTAACTGATAGAAAAATTTTAGGAAATACATTACCAACCTATTTTGGTGGAGTTAATTCTAGTATGTCATTTAAAAACTTTGATTTCGGATTTTTAATAAAATTTAGTGGTGGCAATAAAATATTTAATTCAACTAGAAGAGAATTATTGAACCAAGAATTAAACAATAATGGTTCTGAAATCTTGGGAAGATGGCAAAGTATAAGTCTGCCTGGGGATGGTGTAACTCCGCGTTTATGGGCTGGTAAAGGTAATTTTATTAATTTAGCAGGACAAGCTACTACAAGATTTGTAGAAAACGGGGATTTTATAAACCTTGAAAATATTAGTTTAGGATATAGCATGCCAAAATCACTTACAGAAAAAATTAAAGTTGATAAAATTAGGTTTTTTCTTCAATTACAAAATGCATTTATAATTACAAAATACAAAGGAATAAATCCTGAAATGGAAACTTTAGGTGTCGATTTAAATGGTACACCACGCGCTAAAATATTTTCAATGGGCATAAACATTAACTTATAAGAAATTATGAAAAAATATATAAATATTATAAAAATTGCTATATTAGCTTTTTTGATTAACTCTTGTACAGACGAAAAAGTATTAGAATTAAAGCCAATAAATAACATTTCAGTTGATGATTCGTTTTCTACACCTTCGCTGATAAAATTATCAATTAATGGAATGTACAATGCAGCACAAGTAGGGCAATTTAGCTCAACTAATCCTAATGGCGGTAGAGGTTATGTTTGGGGAGCAGCATTTGTTCAACAAGGCGATAACAGAGGAGAAGATGTAATAAACTTACAAGGATTTTATGGTTTTACATATTCTGGGTCGTACGATCCAACTACAGCAAATAACACTTATTATTGGGTAGATGGTTATAGATTAATAAATAGATGTAATATTGTGATTGAAGGAGTGAATCAGGCTATTACAAAAGGGATAATAACGTCTGCAATTGGAAATGATTACATTGGTCAAGCAAAATTTTTAAGAGGAATAACTCATTTTGAATTACTAACTTATTTTGCAAGACCTTACAATTTTACACCAAATGCTTCACATCCAGGAATAGTATACCGGGAAGTTGGCATTAACACACAAACAGAAATAGATTCTGAACTTTTAAAAGGAAGAAATACTGTTGCAGAATGTTACGCTAAAGTTTTAACCGATTTAAATGACGCAGAAAATTCAATTACTCAAGTGTTGGATAAAAGTTTAGTAACAAAAAATGCAGCTATAGCATTTAAAACTAGAGTTTATCTCCATAAACGCGATTGGAATAATGTAATAATTGAAGGGTCAAAAACTTTAACAGGAATAAGTTTAACATCAGCTCCAAATGTTCCATTTGTAACTTTAAATAATTTATCAAATACAGAGTCAATATTTTCTATTAGACATGGTGCCGCAGCTGGTCAAAATCCTACACAAAATGGTGCTTTAGCATCACAATACAAAACAAGACGATTAGTATGCATTAGTCCCATAATTTGGAACGATCCTGCTTGGTTAGCAACTGATAAAAGAAGAGAAGAAGGTGTAATGATTGAAACTGTTGCAAATATTAAATATACAAATAAATATAAAGATGGTTCAACATACACTGATGCGGCACCAGTAATCAGATATGCAGAAGTTGTACTTAATATGGCTGAAGCACAAGCCAGAAAAGCTTCACCAGACTTAGCAACAGCATTAACTTTACTTAATAGCGTTAGAAATAGGTCTTTAGTATTACCTTCTACTGAAGCTTATACTTCTAGTGTTTTATCTAATCAATCACAAATGGTTGGTGCAGTACTAAAAGAAAGAAGAATTGAATTTTTAATGGAGGGAAGAAGATGGTCAGATATTCATAGATTACAAAACGATGATTTATTTCCAATAAACGGTATTCCTGCAAAATCAGCAAATGCAAGTCCACCTGCTGTTGGTTCTTACAATATTGGTACGCCATATACCGCTTTAGGGCAACCTGCAATACAAAGTTCTGACTTTAGGTTTTTATGGCCAATACCTTTGTTAGAGACAAATAATAATCCAACATTAAAAGCAGAACAAAATCCTGGTTGGTAATAACATTTTATAACAATTTCATATTAAAAATCATCACTTTTCAAATGTGATGGTTTTTTTAATTTTATTAAACATTAAATTTAAGTAAAAAAATATTAGGAATGTTAAGTTATTATTAAGACTTTTGCATTAACTATTTTAAACAATTTAAAAATATGAAAAAAAGAATTAATGGTTTGTTGGCACTATTGCTAGTGTTAATAACGCAAATTACTTTTGCTCAAGACATGACCGTTAGTGGTATAGTGTCTGACTCGAACGGCTTGCCTGTTCCGGGAGCAAATGTCAAAGTAAAGGGTACTTCTGTTGGTACTTCAACCGATTTTGACGGAAGTTACAAAATTAAAGCAAAATCGACAGATGTTTTGGTTTACAGTTTTCAGGGAATGAACACCCAAGAACTAAAAGTGTCTGGAACAAAAATGAACGCAAGACTTTCTGGTAAGGCTACCGAGTTGGAAGGGGTTGTGGTTACGGCTTTGGGGATTAAGAAACAGAAAAGATCTTTGGGATATTCAACTATTACAGTCGGAAGTAAAGATTTAACCGAAGTAGTTAATACAAATGTATTTGAATCATTGTCAGGAAAATTAGCTGGTGTAGATGTTACAGCACCTGCACAAGTTGGAGCATCTTCAAAAATTGTAATAAGAGGTTTTAGTAGTTTGCAACAAAGTGGTCCATTATACATAGTTGATGGTTCACCTATAAATAACTCCGAAAGTGGAAAAAGTGGTGAGTTCACTAACAGAAAAACATATGACGCTGGTACTGGTATAAATGATTTAGATCCTTCGATAATTGAAACGATGACTGTTCTAAAGGGTTCGGCAGCTACTGCGTTGTATGGACCAAGAGCTTCGGCTGGTGCTATTATTATAACAACTAAAAGTGGTAAAAAAGATCAGAAAATAAAAATAGATTTTTCTTCGTCTGCTGATTTTTCACAAGTAGCAAGAGTTGCAAAACTTCAAGATAAATTTGGTCAAGGATGGTTAGGTCAAGGATACTCATTAATAGGAGCTTATGGTCTTGGCGTAAGTGCTGAAAATGGTTCTTGGGGTCCAGCTTTTAATAACGAAATAAGACCTTGGGGAACGATAGTAAATAATACACAAGCATTGAAAAGATACAACGCATTGCCAAATAACGTTAGAGATTTTTACGATACTGGTTTTTCTTACACAAATAATATAAGAGTTAGTGGTGGTGGAGAAAATTCTGTTTTTTCAGTGGGTTTTTCAAATGTAAATGCTGATGGAATTGTTCCAACTGACTCAGATTCGTTTAAGAGAAGAACTTTAAATGCTAATGCTGGATTAACAAGCGGTAAACTTGATGTAAAAGTAAATTTAAATATTGCTAATAGAGAACAAAAAATTGTTGCAACTGGGAGCGGTAATGATTCGGGGGAAGGTGCTACGTTATTGAATGAAATACTTCAAATTCCAGTTGATATTAGTGCAGTTGATTTAAAAGATTATACTTCTACGTTCAATAATGTTGACAATTATTTTACACCTTATGCATCGAATCCTTATTTTTTGTTAAATGAAAATTCTGCAAAAAATATTGAAAACAGATATTTTGGTAATGTAAATTTCACTTTCAAAATGAGACCAAATTTATTTGCAACATATCAAATAGGTGGCGATTATAGAAATTCAAGATTTAAAAGTTATGGTGCAAAAGTTAATTATACTCCCGGTTCACCAAATTCTGGCAAAGCACAAGTGGTTGGTGGTGTAACAGAAGATTCAACAATCAGAACAGAATTTGACCAGTTTTTAAACATTAACTATAACACTTCACTAACAGAAAATATAAAGTTAAATGTATTAGCTGGTGCTAATTATAATGAAAGACAAACAAATCAATTTTCTGCTAGTATTACCAATCTTGATTTACCAAATATATATGAATTATACAATACTCTGGGCAGAGCAGTCACTGACCAAGCAGATGTTTTAAGAAGAAACTATGGAATATATTCAACTGTAGAAGCAAATTTTAAAGAACGAATATATTTAACACTTGCAGGTCGTCAAGAATGGACTTCTACACTACCTGCTGGAAATAATAAATATTTTTATCCTTCTTTAGCTTTAAGTGGAGTAGTATTAAATAGCGACAAGACATTTGTTAAATTAAGAGCAGCGGTTGCTCAAACATACAAAGATGCTAATCCATATTCTACAGTTGATAGTTTTGTTCCTGGAAGAGCAGTTGGGAATTTTGGAGCTATAACATTTCCAATAGGAGGTATTGGTGCATTTGAAAGAAGAAATACACTTGCAAATCCGAGCTTAAAAGCAGAATTAACAACTGAATATGAAGCTGGCGTAGAGATAAATTTATTTAAAAATAGAATTATTTTTGATGGATCTTTTTATAACAAAAAAACTTCAGACTTAATTTTTGATGCTGCAATATCATCAGCAACAGGTGCTGCTTTTAAATCTGATAACAATCTAGAAGTCTCAAATAAAGGTGTTGAATTGTCTTTGGGTTTAATACCATTTAAAAGTGAAAACTTTACTTGGGAAATTAATTCCACTTTTACAAAAAACATTAGTAATGTAGATAGCATAAAAGGTGGTGCAACAAATCTTGAGTTAACAAATGCAAGAGGGGTAACTTTTAATGCAGTAGTAGGACAACCATTGGGCGTTTTTAAAGCATTTATACCAAAATTAAATGATGCTGGACAAACAATTGTCAATAAAAGTACAGGTTATGCGGAAACTTCTAATCAACAAGAAATAATTGGAAATTCACAAAGAGATTTTGTTTTAGGTGTTCAAAATAGAATTAAATATAAAAACGTTACTCTTTCCGTTGCCGTAGATTACAAACAAGGGGGCGACATGTTTTCTGAGAGTAAATATTTAACCTATTTTACAGGAAACGGTATAGAAACAACTTACAACGATAGAAATGGATTTATTATTCCTAATTCTGTAAATGAAGTTACTACCTTAACTGGAACATTCCCTAATCAAATACCAGTTATTTCATATGTAGAAAACACAACACCCGTGTATACGCAAGCTGGAGCAGGTGTAGGTGTAATTACAGATTATTTTTCTGATAATAAAAATGCAACAATTGCAAGAGAATTTATATTTAGTAGAACATTTGCAAGATTAAGAGACGTTTCTTTGACATATAATTTTTCAAATAAAATATTAAAAAATACAGGTTTATCAAATGTATCTATTACTATTTATGGTAAAAACTTAGCTATGTGGACACCAAATTCTAACTCTTATGTCGACCCAGAAATTTCAACTTACGGTACTGGAATATTAAGCGAATTTGGAGAATCGTATGCTACTCCATCACAAAGAACATTCGGTACATCATTAAAATTAACTTTCTAAAAATAAAGTAATGAAAAAAATATTTATAATATTATTAACAATTGGAATATCCATATCATGTAACACAGATTTAGATATTAATAGTGATCCAGATTCGCCACTAGATGTTCCTTTAAGATCTCAACTTCCAGCTGGAATTGCTGGCTTAATTGCTGTTGAAGGTTCAAGTTATGCATTAATTGGTGGTTTTTGGTCTCAATATTGGTCACAAAATACTTCGTCAAATCAATATCGTGATGTAGATTCTTATATTATAGGGGCGGGAGATTATTACAACGCTTGGAGAGATATGTATGATGCATTAGGAGACATCAGAGAAGTGAAAAGAAAAGCACTAGCTCAAAGTAATTGGAATTATTACTTAATAGCAACTGTTCTTGAAGCTCAAGGTAGTCAACTACTTACTGATGCTTACGGAGATGTGCCTTTTACAGAAGCAAATAACAAAAACATACTACAGCCTAAATATGAAAACAGTATATCAATATACGATAAATTAATTACAAATATTAATGACGCATTGTCAAAAGATTTAACAACATCTGTTGGAGAAATTCCAGGAAATGATGATTTAATATTTGGTGGCGATACAAACAAATGGACTGCTTATGCAAACACTCTTAAATTAAAAATCTTTTTAAGACAAATTTATAGTTCTAGAAGTGCATTAGCAACAACAGGAATAACTAATTTACTTTCTAGTGGTGTTTCGTTTTTGACGGAAGATGCTGGAATGACACAATTTACCGACGCTCCAAATTTAAGTAATCCATTATATGAGTCTGACAAGCGTAATTTGAATTTTACAAGAAACTTGAAAAAAAGTTCTACAATGTCAATATTTTTATCAACAAATTCTGATACAAGAACAACAAAATATTACGGTACTGGAAACGCTTTGAGACAAGGTGATTTTGGAAATGCAGCTGTTACAGAAGCAAGTTTAGCAAATGTAACTTTGGATGCAACAACACCAAGTTATTTAATGACAAAAGAAGAAAGCTTATTCATTTTAGCAGAAGCTTATGCCAGAGTTGGAAATCTATCTGATGCAAAAACAAATTACGACAATGCAGTACTACATAACTTTTCAAGATATACTCTAGTAGGAAGTTCATTTGTAGCATCTGGTGGAAGTTATGAGTTTCCAACTTCAGGAACATTTAATGACCAATTAAAGAAAATTATTGAACAAAAATGGGTTTCTAATTTTCCAGGTAATGGATTTGAATCATTCCTTGAAACAAAAAGAACTAAATATCCTGCAGAAGACATTATATTAACAAATAATCCTGCATATATTTCTGGAACTTTAGCCTATTCTATTGCTGGTGCTACTGGTGGTATATTTCCTAAAAGATTAGTATATCCACAAGAAGAAACTAATACAAACAGTAATACACCTTTAGCATCAAATAACAAAATAACTAAGCCACAATGGTGGCATAAATAAATAATTATGAAAAAAATATTAATTTTTTTAGCAATAATTTCTTTTACAATTATAAGTTGTGATAAGGATGAAAGTTTAAACAGTAATTACAAAATTACTAAATATGCGGTTTTTGAATTTAACCCAGAGATAAAAGTTGCAGTAGGAGGTCCAGCATTTACTCCAGCTGCTGTTGCTAAGATTGATGGCGCTGTAATCCCTTTTCAAGTAATAGGGAATGTCAATACAGCAGTTGTTGGTATTTACGATGTGACTTATAGAGCAATAAATGAAGATGGCTATCCTGCAGAAGCAGTTCAAAAAGTAATTGTTTACGACCCCAGTGCAACTGGACTTGATGTTTCAGGATTAATAGTTGACGCAACTAGACCAGCTAGAAAAGGAGTAATAACAAAGGTAGAAGGCACTAATAATATCTTCTTTTGTACTGATTTTGGTTTAGGGGGTCTTTTTCCCATGTACTTTGCAATGAATGGAAATAATATAGTAGAAATAAGTCAAGTTTATCCTGCTGGTTGTACAAGTGTCGATTTAACATATGATCCTGTAACTATGAGGTTTACAACATTTTTAAATGGCCCTGGATTAGGCTATGGTTACACATTTAAGTATCAATAATAAATATAAAAAAATATGAACATTTTAAAATACATATATATTTTTATCGCAATCTCAAGTCTAAGTATAATAACTTCTTGCGATAAAGGAGGAGAACCAGAAGTAGAAGGTACATCAACAAGAAAATATGCAGGAGATTGGTTTATTAGGGCAAAAAATGCTGCTGGATTGGAAGTAAGTGGTTATCATTTATACTTAACATACAACACAGCTGCAAATGATAACACTATGTGGATTGATGATTGGGCTACTAGAACACTTGCTGCTCCAGGAGTTCCAGCTGGATATTACTTGAGAACTAAACTAAATTTAGATTTAGCTACTGGAAGTTTTTCGGCAGCTAGTCAACCGAATTTAAATGATGCTGGGTCAACAGTTATTATTACAGATGGTATAATAACAACTAACGGCGGTATTTCAAAAGGTGGACACGTTGTTGACAAAATAACGTTTAAAGGGGTATTTAGTTATGCACCAGCTGACGTTATTACATTTGAAGGTCACAAAAGAACTGGATTCTACGAAGATGAATACTAGATTTTAAAACAAAAGTTTAAAAACCACCAAATCTAAAAACTTGGTGGTTTTTTTAAATCAAAAAACCAACAAAAAATTTCCCAAATTTGCAAAATAAAAAAAGAACATTTAATTTTTGGAATTCGAGCAATTGTTGAAGTAATTCAGGTTATTAATGAAGTCGACAAAGCATTCATTCAGAAAGAAATTTTATAAACCACCAAACATTAAAAACCTTGTGGTTTTTTTATTTAAAAAATTACCAACATATCAGTAAATAATATTATTTTTTGTAAATAAACTTAAATAAATTAAATAAATTCACTATATTTACCAATTAAACAGTAAATTATGAATGATTTTGATTTAGGTCTTTTTATTAAAAAACATCGTAAACTTGCCAATCTAACTCAAATAGAACTTGCAAATCTTGCAGAAATGGGCAAAACCACCGTTTTTGATATCGAAAAAAATAAAGAGACTGTAAGCTGGAAAAATATAAAGGCAGTACTTTATATTCTAAACATTAAAATTAAATTTGAAAGTCCAATTAAAAAATTATGAGAAAAGCTATTACTTTTGTTCACAATATAAAAGCTGGTTTGTTAACCGAAGAGGCAAATAAAAATTTTTGTTTTACTTATGATAATGATTATTTATTAGAGGCAGTTTCTTTAACAATGCCAATTTCTCAGAAAAAATATTATTTTAACGAGTTCCCACCTTTTTTTGAAGGTTTACTTCCCGAGGGAATAATGTTAGAAGGTTTATTGAAAATAAACAAACTAGATAAAAATGACTATTTTTCTCAATTAATAGCCGTCGGAAATGATATGATAGGAGCAGTTACCGTAAAATTATTTGAAGATGAATAAATGCCCAATATCTTATGAATCTTGCGAGGAAGATTCTTATTCTAAAGCAGGACTTAAATATCTGTCTAAAAATTTACTCTCGCTAAATCCTTTGCCATACAGCGCATCAGAGCAAAGACAAGAAGCCTTAAATAGAGCTAGTAAACTTTCAATTCAAGGCGTACAACCAAAATTGAGTGCTATTCTATCAATAAAAAATCAGGCATTTGAAATTGTTGATCAATTTGGCACTTATATTATAAAACCTCAAAACGATTTATTTTTAGAATTGCCTGAAAACGAAGATTTAACAATGAAAATGGCAAAGCTATTTAAAATTGAAGTGCCTATTCATGGTCTTGTTTATTCCAAAGACAATTCATTATCATATTTCATAAAACGTTTTGATAGATATGGTATTAATGAAAAATATCAAACCGAAGATTTTTCTCAATTAACAGGAAACTCAAGAGATACAAAATATAATTATAGTATGGAAAAAACAATACAAGTAATCAATGATTATTGTACTTTTCCAGCAATAGAAAAAATTGAATTTTTTAAAAGAATACTTTTTTGTTTTATAACAGGTAATGAAGACATGCATTTAAAAAATTTCTCTTTAATAACAAGAATCGGAAAAACAACGCTAGCTCCAGCTTATGATTTTCTAAATTCATCAATAGCTATTAAAAATTCACAAGAAGAAATGGCATTGTCATTAAAAAAAAAAAAAAGTAATTTTAAAAGTAGCGATTTCATAAACTATTTTGCAAAAGAAAGATTAGAAATTAATGATAAATCAATTGAAAAAGTTTTAAACGAAATGAACAAAAATATTTCAGATTGGAAACAACTTATTGAGATTTCATTTTTATCAATCGAAATGAAAAACAAATATTTAAATTTAATCGAAAATAGGATTAGTAGATTCGTAAAATAAACATAAAGAGTACAACCACCAAACCTTAAAAACTTGGTGGTTTTTTTATTTAAAAATAATCCGTAATTTTACAAAAAATAAAAAATGAAATTTGTAGATGTTACCAACGACTTAGCTTTCAGAAAAATTTTCGGAAACGAGAACAAGAAAGAAGTACTTATTTCTTTTTTGAATGCAATTTTATTGTTTAAAGACAAAAACACAATAATTTCAGTTGACATTTTAAATCCCTACCAATTACCGAGTATTAAAGGCGGTAAAGTAACAATTGTAGATTTAAAAGCTAAAGATCAAAACGGCAATCAGTTTATTGTTGAAATGCAAGTTGCAGAAGCAGATGGTTTTGATAAAAGAGTTTTATATTACGCATCTAAGAGTTATGAGTCTCAAATTGAACGAGGAGATGACTACAAAAAACTAAAACCAACATTTTTTATAGGAATTCTAGATTTTAAAATTTCTAAAAACAAAGATTATATAAGTAGACACAAAGTTGTAGATATTCAAACTGGGGAAAATATTATAAAAGATATAGAATTCAATTTTATTGAATTACCTAAATTTAACAAAAAAGAAAATCAACTCAATTCTATAATTGATCAATGGGTTTATTTTATTAAAAACTCAGAAAATCTAGATGTAATTCCAAGTAATATATCTGATTCAGGTTTAAAGATTGCCTATGAAGAAGCAGATAAACACAATTGGACTAAACAAGAACTAGAAACTTACGATTATGTTTTTATGAGAGAGCAAGATAATAGGGGCGTTATTGAACTTGCTGAAAAAAGAGCAATTGAAAAAGGAATGGAAAAAGGAATGGAAAAAGGAATAAATATCGTTGCAAAAAAACTTTTGAAGAACAACATTCCAATAGATATAATAATTTCTTCTACTGGACTTACAATAGAAGAAATTAAAAATTTATAAAAATCTCTAAAACCACCATTGTTCTAAAAAACTTGGTGTTTTTTTTTTACACAATAACCAACAATAATTACTTACATTTGCAAAATGGAAAAAGAACATTTAATTTTTGGTATTCGTGCAATTGTTGAAGCTATTCAATCAGGAAAAGAAGTTGACAAAGTATTCATTCAGAAAGAAATTTCGGGCGAATTAATGAAAGACTTAATGAAAGTGATGAAACGTGGCAACATCAATTTTTCTTATGTTCCTGTAGAAAAATTAAATCGTTTGACACCAAATAACCATCAAGGTGCAGTTGCTAGTATTTCGCCAATTGGGTTTATGGATTTAGAAACTTTGGTAGAAAGTACAATTTCCCGAAGTGTCGGGACTGGAAAAAAACCATTATTCTTGATTCTAGACCAAATTTCTGATGCTCGAAATTTCGGAGCAATTATTCGAACTGCCGAATGTACTGGCGTAAATGGCATAATCGTTCAAAAAGCGGGTTCTGCTCCAGTTAATGGAGATACTGTAAAAACATCGGCTGGTGCGGTTTTTAATATTCCAATTTGTAAAGTCGAACACATTAAAGATGCTATTTTCTATTTGCAAGGCTCTGGAATTAGAACTGTTGCAGCTACCGAAAAAACTGAATCTACAATTTATGATATTGACTTAAAAGAAGGAATTGCAATAATTATGGGTTCCGAAGAACGTGGAATCAATCCGTCCGTTCTTAAAATTGTTGACGAAAAAGCCAAACTGCCTATGTTTGGTACAATTGGATCGCTTAATGTTTCTGTTGCTTGTGGGGCTTTTTTATACGAAGTTGTTAGACAGAGAAACATTCAATTATAAATCGAAATTATTGTTTAAAAATATTTTTTACAGCAAATTTTAGTTTTGGAAATGTTGGACTTTCTACCTTACAATCTTCTGTGAATGGTTTAAGTCCAATGTATTTTCCGTTTTGTAAAACATAAATCAAGATAGTTTTATCAGATTGATTTACAATCCAATACTCTAAAACTCCATTTTCTTGATACAAGTCAAATTTTATGGTCATTTCTCTTTTAGAATTTCCAGGAGAAAGAATTTCGACAATTAAATCAGGAGCACCAATACAACCTTTATCATCTAATTTATTGATATCGCAAACCACACATAAATCTGGCTGAACTACAGAAGTTATTTTATTATTATCAGTACTATCTTTAAAATTTATCAATCGAACATCAAAAGGTGCAGCATACATATTACACTTAGTTCTAGCAAAAGTTTTATCTATTTCTCGAGTAAGCAACCAAGAACAATCTTGATGGAATCGACTAGGTGATGGACTCATCTTAAAAATTTTACCTTTGATTATTTCTACTCTTTCTTTAAAATGCCAAAGCAAATAATCAGCATAAGTATAACTTCCATTCAAATCTAATTGATTGATATTATTTATTATTGCTCCCATCAATTTTATATTTTAATACAAATTTACAAATTTTAATTTGAAATTATAAATTAGATTCTTTGAATTCATAAATAACTGGAATATTCGAAGTGAAGTATTCCCAAGTTTCTTCGACTTTTAGTGTTGGAACAAAATTGCCATTTTCGTCAAAATGTTTCATAAAAGGATCTTGTGATTTGTCAAAGTCAGGATGTTCCCAATCATAAAAAATGGGTTTTTGATATTCTGGAGTTTTATACAAATAAGAGAATAGAAAACCTGTAATGAATCCTGATAAATGTCCTTCCCAAGAAATTGAATTGTCAACTGTTGGAAAAATGTACCAAACCATTCCGCCATATAAAATAACAGTTGTAAATGACAAGGCAACTAGACGATAATACTTGGTTTGCAATCCTTTAAAAAAAATAAAACTTACCAAAACATATATCAAACCACTTGCACCAATGTGGTAATTTTGTCTTCCAATAAACCACGTGAGTAATCCTGAAATCAAAATTCCATAACCAATAATTTGATAGGTTTGTTGTCTGTAAAAAAATCTCAATGCAGCCAGTAAACATAAAAGAGGTATCGAATTGTTGTATAAATGTTCCAAACTTCCGTGAATGAATGGACTAAAAACAACGCCTTTTAAACCCGATAAAGTTCTTGGATAAACACCATATTCAGAAAAATCGATATAAAAACGAATGTTTATCCAATAGACAATCCAAAGCAAAACCACAAAATAAAGTGGAATTCCGATTACTGATGGCGAAAATTTAAAATTAGATTCCAATTACTTGTTTTCAGATTCATATTGAATAAATCAAAAACTTAACCGTTTATGAAAAAGTGAAAATTTGTCATAAAAATTAGATTTAATTTTGAAAATTAACTTCCAAGCCCAGTCCCGACACTTCGGGAGAAGGGAAAATTTTTTGGGTTTGAAATGGATTTTTTATTGGCAAAAAACAACGACCAACGGAAGTTCCTTTTTTGACTTAGAAAAAAACAATTCAAACCTAAAAATTTGGAATGATAGCTGGAAATAGCTTCAAAAAAATATTGTAAATTTGTAAAATGGAAGCTCCACTCGCAGAAAGAATTCGCCCTCAGAAACTCGAAGATTACATTTCGCAATCGCATTTAGTTGGTCCAAATGGTTCGTTAACGCAACAAATCGCTAAAGGAATTATTCCGAGTTTGATTTTTTGGGGACCACCTGGCACAGGGAAAACAACGCTGGCACAAATAATTTCTCAAGAAAGTAACCGACCATTTTTTATTTTGAGCGCTATCAATTCAGGCGTTAAAGACATTCGAGATGTGATTGACAAAGCCAAACAAAGTGGCGGAATGTTTACTGCAAAAAATCCAATTTTGTTTATCGATGAGATTCACAGATTCAGTAAATCGCAACAAGATTCGCTATTGGCCGCAGTCGAAAAAGGTTGGATTACGCTAATTGGTGCAACGACTGAAAATCCGAGTTTTGAGGTTATTCCGGCACTTTTGTCACGTTGTCAGGTTTATGTTTTGAATGCTTTTTCGAAGAGTGATTTGTTAGAATTGTTAAATCGCGCCATAAAAACGGATATTTATTTACAATCTAAGTCAATAAAACTTAAAGAAACCGAAGCTTTATTGCGACTTTCGGGTGGAGATGGTCGAAAATTGTTGAATATTTTCGAATTGGTTGTCAACGCTTCCGCAAATGACAAAATCGAAATCACTGACGAAATTGTAATGCATTTGGTTCAAAAAAACACAGTTTTGTATGACAAAACTGGTGAACAACATTATGATATTGTTTCGGCTTTTATAAAATCGATTCGTGGTAGCGACCCAAATGGTGCAGTTTATTGGTTGGCAAGAATGATTGAAGGTGGCGAAGATGTGAAATTTATTGCTCGCAGAATGTTGATTTTGAGCAGCGAAGATATTGGAAACGCCAACCCAACGGCATTTATTATGGCTAACAATTGTTTTCAAGCTGTGTCAACGATTGGCTATCCTGAAAGTCGTATAATTTTGAGCCAATGTGCTGTTTATTTAGCAACTTCGCCCAAAAGTAATGCAAGTTATTTGGCAATCGGCAATGCACAACAAATTGTAAAACAAACTGGAGATTTATCGGTGCCAATTCATTTGAGGAATGCTCCGACGAAATTGATGAAAGAATTAGGTTACGGCGATGAGTACAAATATGCACACAATTTTGATAACAATTTTGCTGTTCAAGAATTTTTACCCAATGAAATAACTGAAACTGTATTTTATAATCCTGGCAATAATTCTAGAGAAAATTCGACACGTGAATTTTTAAGAAATCGTTGGAAATCGAAATATGATTATTAATGAAGTGGTTTAAACTTTTTTGATTGAAGCGAAAAATTAGGATTTTTATATCAGATTTTAAACTTTTTTAATCGCATAGCATCGCTATGGAATTAAAAAAGTCTGAAATATGGGGCAAAAAGACAATTTTGCAGCCAATTGAAAAAAGTTTAAACCACTTCTATTTATTCTATAAAATTAACTGCAATTCTCTCAGAGATTATTTCGTGGTCTTGAGATGAATATTCAAAATACCAATCATCTTCAAAACTTATTACTATTCCATTAATGTCTTGTCGAACTGCTAAAAAAAGTTCTTTTCTGGAGGTTTTTGTTAATTGATAAACAATTTCATTATTAAATTTTAAACAATAACCATTTTTGCATTTAACTGCTTCGTAAGTTATTGGATTTTTTAAATTTTTTATTTCAGAAAGTTCTGAGTTTTCATTAGAATCCTCTACAACCTCGTTAACCTCAACTAATTTGGCAAATTTATCAAATTTATAATTTAACTCTTTTAATGAAATCGAAGCTAGGCTATATGCCATATTACAAGCAACAATATTGTCTTTATCAGTAGCTTTTCCTTCTTTAGAGGTAAACAAAACTTTGTTTTCTGAGTCTTTTAAGATAATCTTTACTTTACTGATTTTTGGAGAATTAGACAATTCTATATCTACAAAAAGTTTATTGAAATTGTTTGCATCTTTAGGAAGCTTCTCGCTACTAAGCAATGTTATAAAACCATATTTTTTTAAAGTGGTTTTAACTGAGCTATTCAGAATAATTTCGTTTGTGTTTTTCTGAAAAGAAAATTTCTCTGGAACAATTGCATATTTATAGCTATTGAGCTTTTGTGAAAAACAAAAACCAGAAATAAAAATTAATAAAAATAAAAATTTATTTTTCATTTGGGAAAATTTAGCAAGAAAGTAGGTTTTACAAATTTAAAAAAAAAAAATCGTAAAAGCTGAAAATTATTATAATTTTATGAAATTCTAAAAAATAATATTAATCGATTCTTTGAATAATTTGTCATTTAAATAATACTCAAATGAGTACAAATCATTAGTTTTATGAATTAAAACGCCAGTTAAATTTTGAGAATCGGTTTTGGTTGCAATAAAAATATTTGGATTTGATGTTTCGTATATCAAAAATTTCAAACCTTCATTTCTATGATATACTCTATAACCATTTTCGGTTTTTTGAGCACTATAAGGAATTAAAATTGAATTTTGATTGATAATTGGCTTTTCAATTTCAGGGATTTTATTTTCAGAATATTGATGATTAAGTATTTCAAAAGATTTCATTGCTTGTCTAAAAGCTTCGTTATAAGCATCATTAAAATCTTTTTCTTTACTTTTTCCTTCGGCTGATCGAAACAAAACATTGTTAGTATAATCTCGCAAAACAATAATTAATTTAGTGTAAATCATTGAACTGTTTTCTAAAACATCGACATACAATTTATTTTCGTTTGTAATGTCTTTTGGTAAAACTTCTGTTACGAAATACGATTCAAAACCATATTTTCGCATTGCAGCTTTGGTCAAATCATTCAATTGATATTGATTTTTTTCTTTTAAGAAATCATATTTCTCTGGAACTAAAGCGTATTTGAAATTATTTAAAGTTTGTCCAAATGACAATCCACTTATCAAAAACAATATTAAAACTATTATTTTTTTCATTTAATTAAGAATTTAATTTCAAGTTTTTCTGTTATCAAAATATCGTTCGAATAATATTCGAAAAAATAAAAATTGTCTTTCAAAAACATAGTTCCGATAATTTCTCCTTTAATTGCTTTGAAAAAATCCTTGTTTGATGTTTTAAAAATTTTAAATATGACATCATTATCAATTAAAAGTTCAAAACCGTTAGCGATTGGTTTGGCTTGATAAACAACATTAGTTTCCTTGAAATCTGTAACTTGAATATTATTTGAATAAACGTGTTTCAAACTTGATAATGAATTCAAAGCTTCGCGAATTGCAAAATTATAACCAACCTCTAAGCTTTTTTCTTTGCTTTTTCCTTCTTTTGATGTAAATAAAATGTTGTTTCTGAAATCTTTTAAAACTATTGTTACATTTGTTGAAAACATTGAATTATTTTCTAAAACTTCAACAAAAAGTTTATTTTCGTTTGAAAGATCATCAGGCAAAATATCAGTTTCATACAAAGGTTCGAAACCATATTTTGACATTCCAAATTTTAATAATTCATTCAAATTAAATTGATTTTTAAATTTCAAGAAACTTAATTTCTCTGGAACAATTGCATATTTATAAGCATTTAATTTTTGAGAAAACGAAATTCCTGAGATAAAAAATATTACAATAATTATATAATTTTTCATACTAATTGAAGTCTTAAAAATGATTTTTTAATTCTGATAAATGATTAATTTGTTTGATATTATTTTCTACTTCAACCTGTTGATAATTGCAATAAATAGCTTCGATTCCGAAATCGAGTGCACCGTTCACATCAGCATCTATGCAATCTCCAATCATTATTGAGGTTTCTTTATTTGCATTTGCAATAGCTAAAGCGTGGTTAAAAATAACTGGATTTGGTTTTTTTGCTCCTGCATTTTCAGAATTGGTAATGGTTTCAAAATATTTTCGAATGCCCGAATTATTTAGCTTTTTATCTTGAACTTCTGCAAATCCATTTGTAATTATGTGCAAGGAATAATTCGGTTTTAAATAATCCAAAACCTCGATTGTTCCTTCGAATAAATGATTGTTTTCTGGCAATAATCTGATGTATTCATTTGCGATTTCATCTATTTGAGAATCTGAAATTTCAATTTTCAAGGCATCAAATGATTGTTTTAATCGCATATAGCGCAATTGATCGCTAGTTATTTCGTCTTTTTGGTATAATTTCCAAACCGCTTGATTAATTGGAACATAGACTTTTATAAAATCTTGACTGTCAATTTTTGGGAAATCTTTTTGAAAAATTTGACTAAATGCCTTTTCAGAATTTTTGTCAAAATCCCAAAGTGTATGATCCAAATCGAAAAAAATGTGCGTAATGTGATTGTAGTTTTTCACCTTTCTATTTACAATAAATATTTTTACAAAATCAAATTTAACTTTTTAACCATTAAGATATTAAGTTTCATTAAGCTAAATGAAACTTAATATCTTAATGGTTCAATCTCTAATTATTTGTTTAAAAAAACAAAAGTAATCTAAAATTTATCATCATCTGCAAAACTATAATATCCGTTTTCAGTGATAATTATATGATCTAAAACTTGTACATCGAGTTGTTTTCCCGCCAATTTTAATTCTTTTGTGATTAAAAAATCAGCATCGCTTGGTTTTAATTTACCCGACGGATGATTGTGTGTTAATATCATTGCGGTCGCATTATTCTCAAATGCGGTTTTGAATATTATTCTTTTATCAACAACTGTTCCAGTAATTCCACCTTTAGATATTTGAGTTTTTGCAATCACTTTATTTGAATTATTAAGATATAAAACCCAAAATTCTTCGTGCATTAATTCACCAATTATGGGTTGCATAATGTCAAAAACCATTTTACTCGAACTAATTTTGAACAATTCTTGAGCGTCTTCTGCCCTACGCCGTCTTCCGATTTCCATTGCTGCAATTATCGAAATTGCTTTGGCTTCGCCAATTCCTTTAAAATTCGAAAGTTGTGTAATAGATAATTTTCCCAATGCATTCAAGTTATTATCGACCGATTTCAAGATTCTTTGACACAATCCAACTGCGGTTTCATTGCGACTTCCTGAACCTACCAATATTGCCAAAAGTTCGGCATCGCTTAAAACCGATTTACCTTTAAGCATTAGTTTTTCGCGTGGTTTGTCGTCTTCTGCCCAGTTTTTTATTGATAGGTTTTCTTCCATATTCTAATAGCTAATCTGAAATTTTTGATTTTTCAATTAATAAATCTCGAAATTTTGAGCTAATTGAATGCATAGAAATTCGTTTTAGATTTTTTAAAATGGCTTCGTCATAAGTTTCTAAAACCCAATTGGCCAATTTATCACGATATTCAAGATTGTATTCTTTATTTCGATAGTAGTAATTTCCAGATTCTATTGTGAAAATTTTATGTAAAAAATCGATTTTATTTTCATTAAAAAGAACTTCTTTGTGCTCAAAAACTACATCATAATCGGTATATTCTGATATTGAATCAATCATTTTTTTGTAATTCTTGTCTTCGTTCAACATCTTAAAATAAAATTGTGGCGCATCATTATAAGAACTGAACTTATTTTTAGTTCGTCCCATTAAATTCGATTTGAATTTCTTGAAATCTGCATCTGGCAAATGCTTTTTTATAATCACGAAATCTTCAAAACTCATTTCTATTCCAACGGTGTCAATTAAAATTTTAACTAAATTATTAGGATTATTTTGCCTTTTATATATGTTTTTTAGTCTTGTCCAATACGGAAAATTATAATCTACATAATAATTACTTGCAATTTGTGCTAAAGCCATTTTCTCGGCTTCGGCGATTTTATTTAATGAAATAAGTTTGTCAATTAACGATAAATTGTATTCGTTTTCATATCGAACAGGTTGAAAACATTCAATTGATGATTCAAATAAACCGTTTTCAAAAAGTACTTCTAATGCAAAATAAGTTATTTGAACATCGAATCTTACTTTCTTGAGATGCAAATTATCAACGAAATTTTTAACTTTTTGAGCAAAATATTTTTTTCTGAATTCGTTGTCAGAATTTTTCTCATACAAAAGCTGAATATGGTTAAAATTAATGCTATTAATACTCGAAATATCTTCGTTCAAAATCAATTCAAAATGTAAATCAGCAATTTTTTGAAACCGAACATCATCATTACTATTAGAAATTGATTCGTTAATTTGCTTGGATATTTTCTCGATAAAACGTTGCACTTTGACGCTTGACGAATACATTCTGTTGTCAAACGCTACCAATTCATCGAAAATTGAGAATATAATTTCGAGTTTTTCTTTATCAGTTAAATCATTAATGCAATATTCTAAAACTGGTTTTAAAGTTACATCTAATAAATCTGTAATTTTTTTAAGTTCATTCGTTTCAATATTTTTACGGGTTTTAATAACCGATTTTATTGAATTATCAATTAACGTTTTTACTTTTTGCTTGGTAAATTCTTCGACATTTATTGAAAATTCATTGGTAAACAAAAACTCTAAATCTTTGTTTTTCTTCAATAAATTATTAACCCAAAATTTTAACGCTTTCGAATCTAAACCATTAACCAAAATTTCAGTTGGTGTTTGCTTTTTAGCTCTAACTGTTTTTGGCTTGTCTTTTCGATTGCTCAAATAAACCATAAATGCAATCCTGTGAATGCACAAACCTTTAATTTCGCAATCGCAGTTGTTTTCTAAAACGTCGTCGTTTTCATCGATTTCTATTGAAACATCATAACTTTCGTTTTTGTCATCAGCATAAGCAACAAATTTATTTTTAGATTCTTCGTCAACATCTCGAATAACGATTTTCAAACTCTGTTTTAGTTTGGTTGCCGATATGGTTTTCGATAAAGTTTTTAGATTTAATAATTCCATGTTTAGTAAAATTTTGTTTCATGTTTCAAGTTTCATGTTTATACAAGAACTTGAAACTTGAAATTATAAACTTTTTTAAATAATTAAACTTTTAACCTCATCAAAATTCAAACCACCATAATTGCCAGAACTCATTAGCAATAGAGCAGAATTTTCAAGATTCAAATTAAACAAGTAATCCTTAAAATCTTTCGGATTGGTATAAATTATCAAATCTTTACGATTGAATGCTTTTGCAATTTGGTCGTAAGTAACTTCTTCGAGTTGTTTGATTTTTACTGCATCTGGCGAATAAAAAACTACTGCTTTGTCAGCAAATTCTAGTGCGCCTTCATATTCTTTTAAAAATTCGGCATTCAAACTGCTGTAAGTGTGCAATTCTAAACACGCCACCAACGTTCGGTCAGGAAATTGTTCTTTAACAGCTTTGGTCGTTGCCGCAACTTTGCTTGGCGAATGCGCAAAATCTTTATAGGCAACTTTGGTTTTGCTTTCGGCAATTTTCTCAAGTCGTTTGCTTGCGCCTTTAAAACTTGCAATTGCTTCATAAAAAGCATCTTGGTCAACACCCATATTTTGGCAAACCCATTTTGCACCAGCAAGATTATTGAGATTATGTGCGCCAAAAACTTCGATTGGCATATCGCCTTCTGGTGTTTCTAGTAAAGTTATTCCGTTTTCAACTTTATATTTTGGTGTCGAATA
>JAYTMQ010000112.1:0-17328 GCA_043728355.1 Bacteroidota bacterium | reverse complement strand
TCTTTAAAAGCATCTGATTTTTTAGAAAATAAGAAAAAGTTAGAATTATGAAAAATAAATTCTACAAATACATACTTCAACTCCAAGACCAAATCGTTGCTGGTTTGGAAACCGTTGAAACCAAAGCCAAATTTCGAGAAGACATTTGGGAACGTCCAGAAGGCGGCGGTGGACGAACACGAGTTATCGAAAACGGAGATGTTTTTGAAAAAGGTGGCGTAAACATTTCTGCAGTTCACGGTAAATTGCCCGAAGCCATGCAAAAGATGTTTAACGTCGGGGAAGCAGATTTTTTTGCTTGTGGATTGAGTTTAGTTATTCACCCTAAAAACCCAATGGCGCCGACTGTTCACGCTAATTGGCGGTATTTCGAAATGTATCCATATGAGAACTCCTCCCCTTTGGGGAGGCTGGGTGGGGCTTGGTTTGGTGGCGGACAAGATCTTACACCTTATTATTTATTCAACGATGATGCAATTCATTTTCATCAAACTTGTAAAACCGCTTGCGACAAACACAATATTGATTTTTATCCAAAATATAAAAAGCAATGCGACGACTATTTTTGGAACGCGCATAGAAACGAAGCACGAGGAATTGGCGGCTTATTTTTTGATTATTGCAAAGCAACTGATGAAATGTCTATGGAAAATTGGTTTAACTTTGTGTCCGAAGTTGGAAATAGTTTTCTAGAAGCATACATTCCAATTTTAGAAAAAAGAAAGGATTTGTCTTACACAGAAGCACAAAAAACCTGGCAAGAAATTCGTCGTGGTCGCTATGTAGAATTCAATTTGGTGCATGATAAAGGCACATTATTTGGATTAAAAACCAACGGTCGAATCGAAAGTATTTTAATGTCATTACCTCCAAGAGTTCAATGGGTGTATGACCATCATCCCGAAAAAGGAAGTGAAGAAGAAAAATTAATTCAGGTTTTGGAAAATCCCAGAAATTGGATAGAAGAATAGTAATTTTCACAATATAGATTTAAAACTTAATGAACCTTAATTTCTTAATGGTTCAAAAAAACATAAAATATGTTAATTAGAAATAGAAGATTAAGAGCCAACGAATCCATTAGAAGTTTAGTTCGTGAAACGATTTTGCATCCAAACGATTTTATTGTTCCATTATTTGTGGTCGAAGGGAAAAATATCAAAGAAGAAATTCCATCGATGCCTAATTATTTCCGAATGAGTTTGGACAACATTGAAAAAGAAATTCGTGAACTTCAAAAACTCAATTTAAAATCGGTGTTGCTATTCGTGAAAGTTCCAGATAATTTGAAAGACAATGCTGGAAAAGAAGCCTTAAACTCAAACGGATTGATGCAACGCGCCATAAAAACTGTTAAAAGCACTTGTCCAGAAATGTTGGTAATGACCGATGTGGCTTTAGATCCATATTCTATTTATGGTCACGACGGAATTATCGAAAATGGACAAATTGCTAACGATATAACTGCTAATTTCCTTGGCGAAATGAGTGTTTCTCACGCACAGGCTGGTGCTGATTTTGTGGCCCCGAGCGACATGATGGACGGTCGAATTCAAACCATTCGCCAAGCTTTAGAACAAAATAACTTCGCAAATACTGGAATTTTAGCCTATTCAGCCAAATATGCTTCGGCGCATTATGGTCCTTTTCGTGATGCTTTAGATTCGGCTCCAGTTGATTTAGTGGACATTCCAAAAGATAAAAAAACCTATCAAATGGATTACCACAACCGTATCGAAGCCATTCGAGAAACCGTTATGGATGTTCAAGAAGGCGCAGATATTGTGATGGTAAAACCAGGAATATCCTATCTAGATATTGTTCGTGAAGTTAAAAATGCGGTAAATGTTCCAGTCGCTGTTTATCAAGTTTCTGGAGAATATGCTATGATAAAAGCCGCTTCTGAAAGAGGTTGGCTCGATCACGATGCAATTATGATGGAACAAATAACATCAATAAAAAGGTCTGGTGCCGACATGATTGCCAGTTATTTTGCTAAAGATATTGTGAAATTAATTTCTTAAAATTATGAAAATATTTCTTTTTTTATCATCAATAGTTTTTTTTGTATCCTGCAAAAACCAAGAGGTAAAACCTTTAGAAGTTGTTAATCAAACTCCAATTGAACTTGGAAAAAGCCTCTTCGAAGGTAAAGGAAATTGCATTGCCTGTCATTTAGTCAATCAAAAAGTTATCGGTCCAAGCATTCAAGAAATGTCTAAAATTTATAAATCGCAAAACGGAAACATCATCGATTTCTTAATTCACGATGCCAAACCAATTATTGATCCAAGTCAATATAAAGTTATGAAAACCAATTTTGCAATCACAAAAGCAATGTCAGACGAGGAATTAAAAGCTATTGAGGCTTATATTTATTCGAATTAGTTTCTAAGTTTATCAGGATTATAACCAATATATGGCATTTCGGTTTCTTTGAAATTGATTCCAAAATTTTCCAATTCTTTAAGAATTGGCAAATAAACTTCTTTGGTTATTGGCAATTGAACTCCAGGGGTTTTGATATTGCCATTTAAAATTTGTAATGTTGCAATTGCTACTGGCAAGCCTACAGTTTTTGCCATAGCTGTATAGGTTTGGTCGTCTCCTATGCAAACCATTTTAGAATCGATTTGGTGTTGTTGGCCATCAATTTCGTATCCAAATTTGTGGTACATAACAATCATATCTTTGTCGTTTTCTTGTAATGTCCATTTATCCGCCAATATTTTTTCGAGAATTTGTGCTGGCGATGCATCATCTAAGCCGACAATTTTGTTTGGACTAAATAAATCAAGTTCCAAAAGTTTGTCCCACATTATATCATCTTGGTCGATTCCTAAATATAGTCGAGTTTTGATTTCGACTGAATCGGTTGGATGATAGGGTAAAAATAAGTTCAAGAATTCTCTATAAGAAATGGTATCTGAATTGTCAATTTTATAACTATCATCAGTCATACCAAGTTGTACAAACATATTCCAAGCTTTTGAAAAACCAACTTTTCTGATTGTTCCTCGATACAAAGTTAAAACATTGTCAAGTCCATAAACAGAACGATATTTCAAAGAGTCTCGATTGGCGTAACCTTCGAATCGACCATAATCCTCAACTTCTAGAAACTCAGTTCTACGAAATAATTTATGGTACGGAATGTATTTGTATGTACCTTCTTGAATGAATTTTGCACTGCCGCCTTGACCCGCTAAAACTACATTTCGTGGTGCCCAAGTGAATTTGTAATTCCATAGATTATTGTCTGATTCTGGAGCGACCAATCCGCCACAAAAAGACTCGAAAAGTATCATTTTGCCACCTTTTTCTTTGATTTCATTGATAACCTTCATTGCCGACATGTGGTCAATTCCAGGATCAAGACCTATTTCGTTCATGAAAACCAAATTGTTTTCTTTGGCTTGTGTGTCAAGTTCTTGCATTGCATCGCTAATATAAGATGCGGTTACCATGTGCTTTTTAAAGACGATACAATCTTTGGCCACTTCGATATGCAAATGTGCTGGAAGCATCGATATGACAACATCAGCTTTTTGGATTTCTGATTTTCTTTGTTTTTCGTTAAAAATGTCTATTGCAATTGCAGTAGCATTTTTGTGATTAAGAGTTTTTTTCTGGGCTAAAGCTAATGATAAATCACCAATTGTTAGATGCAGATTTTCGGTTTCGGATTTGTTTAATAAATATTGAATTAATGTAGATGCCGATTTTCCTGCGCCAATAATTAGAATGTTTCTCATAATATTTAAAATATAACACAAATGTAGTAAATTGTTATATTTATTGCGCAAATAAAAAAATTGATTCGTGTTTTATTTTAAAAATTACAAACCATCTAATTCCTCCAAATCTTTTTTATCTTCTTTTTGAGATTCAACTTTCTGAATTTCGTCTTGTTTGTCAATAACAACTTCGTCTTTGATTAAAAATGCTTTTATAAGTCCCACAAAAAATAAAATTGATGCAAATATCAAAATAAATTTCGGAAAACCTTTTTGACCAATTTCTGATTTTTTTAAAGCTAAAAAACTAAAAACCAATGCTAATCCTGTTGGAATTAAACCTAATTTTTCGGTTGGTAATATTGTAAAAACAACACCTAAAACGGCACAAACAAATGCCAGAACCATAAATAATTTTCTCATAATTTCTAGTAAATTTTATTTTTTAAATTCCAGTTGCCGATGTTAATGTCAGTTGACCAACACCAACCTTAATACTAAATTTTATAAGTGCTGGAACTTTATTTGCATCAGCCGTAAGCCAAATTAAATTAGAGCCTTTAATGGCTTTAGTATTTGCTGTAATTGATAATTTATAACAATTTTTGTTTCCTAAATTTCCAGCATTGTAAGATTCAATTCCAAGATATTTAACCGAAACTGGCACCTCTTTTTCGTCAAAAACAACTGTAAAAGTCTTAGATTGACCAATTTTCATCGTTGCAAAATCGAGAGTTCGCAATTTATAAATTACTGAAACAATGTCCATTGTTGTACTTCCAACAACAAAATTTTTTGTTGTAGCTGGTTTGTTTTTACGTTTTGCGGTACTTGTAATATTGGTACCTTTAAAAACATATTTTTCGGTTTTACTAAATCCGCCTTCGTTTGTGATGCGTTTGAAAAGACTTGGCATTAAAGTAGTTGGATTGACATAACTCTCAAAAATATCACGAATTTTGAAAAAAGAATCCCATTTGCTGTAAGTTGAAGCTTCGCAAGATAGGTGTAAATAACTACTTTTAGCTGTTGTCATTGTCGAAGTTTGCATTGTTATTTGTGCCAACGGCGTCATTATTCCAGACATGTTATAAGCGCCAGAATAAATAAATTTTTCGCCCGATTTTATTTGCGAAAAACCAAAAACCGAAACTAATAAAAAACAAATTGTAAATAGATTTTTCTTCATTATATGTATCAAATTAAAAAAGTTGCAAAATTAGAGTTTTTTTAGAGCTAATCCTGCTGTCCTTCTAAATCTTTTTTAAAAATTGAAAAAAATCAATGTTTAAAAAAGGATTTTCTTCTGAGGCTTATGAGTCATCAGCGCAAAAACTTAGAATTTTATAACAACATTCTCATTAATAACTGATATTTTTGTACTTTATTATATACCAAATAAAAAAAATGGAAAGAAAAATTATTTCTACAGCTGCATTTATTGGAATGTTGACGATAATTCTTGGTGCATTTGGTGCACATGCTTTAAAAAAATATTTGTCACACGAAGAATTATCAACATTCGAAACTGGTATAAAATATCAAATGTATCATGCAATTTTTCTTTTATTTATCGGTTTGAGCCAAAAAATTTCTGATAAGACAAAAAATCAAATTTTTAATCTCACTGTAATAGGAATATTGTTGTTTTCAGGTTCGATTTATTTATTGGCAACAAGAAACTTGACCAAAATTGATTTTTCTATAATAGGAATTGTTACACCAATTGGTGGATTTTTACTTATAACAGCTTGGTTTTTATTATTTTATAAATATTTAATGAACAAATCATAAAAATCAAAATTTTTAAGCCGTTTTACAATTAAATTTTTAATTTTGTGCAATAATTATTACAACATCCAATTCTATGAGTAACTCCGATCAAATTACGAAATCGATTGCGTTAGAAAAATACGGAATTCTAAACACAATCGAGCAACATTATAATCCGTCTTTCGATGAATTATATGAGGACGAATTGAATCCAAATCTTGAAGGGTTCGAGAGAGGACAACTTTCAGAACTTGGTGCTGTCAATGTTATGACTGGAATTTTTACTGGTCGTTCACCAAAAGATAAATATATTGTAGAAGACGATATTACTCGCAATAGTGTCTGGTGGACTTCTGAAAAGGCAGTAAATGATAACAAAAAAATATCGCAAACCACATGGAATGCGTTAAAAGAGAATACAATAAAACAACTTTCGAATAAAAAATTATACGTAGTTGATACTTTTTGTGGCGCCAACGAAAACACAAGATTAAAAGTTAGATTTATTGTAGAAGTTGCTTGGCAGGCACATTTTGTTAAGAACATGTTCATTCGACCAACCGATTTAGAACTTGAATCTTTTGGTGAACCAGATTTTGTGGTAATGAATGCATCGAAAAAAGGTTTTGAAGACTTTGCTGCACATAATCTAAATTCAGAAGTTTATGTTGCCTTTAATCTTACTGAAAAAATTCAATTGATTGGTGGCACTTGGTATGGCGGCGAAATGAAAAAAGGATTGTTCTCGATGATGAATTATTATTTGCCATTACAAGGAATCGCTTCAATGCACTGTTCAGCCAATAAAGGAAAAGATGGTGATGTTGCAGTGTTTTTTGGATTGTCTGGAACAGGAAAAACTACACTTTCGACTGATCCAAAACGAGAATTAATTGGTGACGACGAACACGGTTGGGACAATGATGGAGTTTTTAATTTCGAGGGTGGTTGTTATGCAAAAACAATTGATTTGAGTAAAACTAATGAACCAGATATTTATGGTGCAATCAAGAAAAATGCACTTTTAGAAAATGTTACATTAGATGCAAATGGTAAAATCGATTTTACAGATGGCTCTATAACCCAAAATACAAGAGTTTCTTATCCGATAGAACACATACAAAATATAGTAAAACCTGTGTCAAAAGCTGGACATGCAAATAAAGTTATTTTCTTGACAGCCGATGCTTTTGGTGTAATGCCACCAGTATCTAAATTGACACCAGAACAAACTAAATATTATTTCTTATCAGGTTTTACAGCTAAATTAGCAGGAACAGAACGTGGAGTAACAGAACCAACACCTACATTTTCTGCTTGTTTTGGCAAAGCATTCTTGTCATTGCATCCTACAAAATATGGCGAAGAATTGGTCAAAAAAATGGAAAAGCATAAAGCTGAAGCCTATATGGTTAACACAGGTTGGAACGGAACCGGGAAACGAATTTCAATAAAAGATACTCGTGCAATTATAGATAGTATTCTTGATGGTTCTATAGAAAATTCTGAAACAATAGTAGTACCAACTTTTAATCTTGAAATTCCGACATCGTTAAATGGTGTAGATTCTGGAATATTAGATCCAAGAAAAACTTATGCGAACGATACTGTTTGGAATGAAAAAGCTTTAGATTTAGGACAATTATTCGTTAAAAATTTCGTGCAATATACGCACAATGAAGAAGGTGCAAGTCTTGTAAAAGCTGGGCCACAATTATAAAAAAACCTTGTTTATGAAAACTAAAAGCCAAACAGCAATGTTTGGTTTTTTTTATTTAAAAACTTTAACAATATTTATTAATGTAATCATATGGTTATGTTTTCAAAAAAATTACTTTTGTAAATACAAATTTGAAACTTCCCCAAAAGATTCATAAGTTATTTTTTATGAAAAACTACTTCAAAATTATATTGTTTTTATGCACATTTTCTCTGTTTGGATTTATACCTAAAGTAAAAACTAAGTCAATAAAAAAACTGTTTCTAGATCTTTTTTTGACCCAAAAAAAGAAAATAAAATTCTTGAAATGTTAAATATTGATTTTATTACAAATATTATAATTAATTACTGTAATTTTACAATTAACAAATTAATCGTGATCATTATGAAAAAGAAATTATTGTTTTTTATGTTTTTAGGTTTTTTACTACAATCGGCAGATATAGAGCCTAAAAAAAAGAGAAGTTGTGATTATCATTCCGATTGTGCAATGATGCAATGTATTGATGCTTCTGGAAGACCAAGTGGAAGACCCTAATATATATTAAACAGTTGCTAGAATATATAATCTATTTTAAAAGCCAAACATTAAATTTGTTTGGCTTTTTTATTGATTAAAAGTTTAACATTAAATTTTAAATAAACATTTAAATATTTAGTGTCAAAAATTCTATTTTTGCAAATGAAAATTTAATTTACCTCCAAAAGATGCAAAAATTATTTTTATGAAAAACTACTTCAAAATAATATTGCTTTTATGCTCTTTTTCTGTTTTTGGATTTGTTCCAAAGAAACCAATCAAGAAAGTTTGTAAAACAATTTCTAAAACCACCTTTGACCCAAAAAAGGAAAATAAAATTCTTGAAATTGTTTTTAATGCCTTAAAAAGCAAACATTTACTTGAAAAAAAAATAGACGATAATTTCTCTAAAAAAGTTTATAAAACTTATTTAGATTCATTAGATAGAAACAAATTGTTTTTATTGCAATCGGACGTAGATGAATTCAAAAAATACGAAACCAAGCTTGACGATCAAATAAAAAACAATGATTTGAGTTTTTTCTTTATGACTTACGATAGGTTAATTATGAGAATGCGTGAAGGAAAAGAAATGTACACCAATTTATTAAAAAATGAATACGAATTCGAAAAATCAGGAAATGCAGTAGGATTTTATTCTAAAAACCCCGATATATCGAAAAAACTAACATATAAAAAAAACCAAAATGAACAAAAAAAATATTGGTTAGATTTTATTAAATTTTCTGTTTTTTATGATAGTAAAGATGAATATAAAAAAATAATTTCTAATGAAGATTTTTTAGAGTTTCAAAAATTAATCTATAAAAATCTTGGAAACACCTTAGAATCCAAACTAACAAATTATGTTAATGTTAATAGAGAAACCATTCTAGAATATTTCATCAATGCAATTGTTATTCAATTTGACTTGCATTCTAGCTATTACAACACCTACACAAGAGATAAATATTTAATAAAACAATCTGGTAAACTAGAAGGAGCAGGTATAACCATCAGGCAAGGACTGGATTACGTAGAAATAAAAAGCTTAATGGTTGGTGGACCAGCAGACAAAACTAAGAAATTTGAAAAAGGCGATGTGATTTTGAAAATTGGTCAAGAAAACGAGGATCCAGAAAATGTTGTAGGTTATAAAATCTATGATGTTGTAAAATTATTAAAAGGCAAGTCTGGAACAATTGTAAAAGTAACAATAAAAAAACCAGATGGTTCTATTGAGGTTGTTTCTGTGAAAAGAGCTGTTGTATCAACAAATGATTCTAATATAAAATCTTGTTTGGTTAACAAAAATAAAGTAAAATTTGGATTAATATCTTTTCCGAGGTTTTATATAGATTTTGATGATGATATGTCTAGAAATTCAGTTGACGATTTTGAAGACGAATTACAGATTTTAAAAGAATCCGAAGTTCAAGGAGTAATTCTTGATTTAAGAGACAATCAAGGTGGTTCTGTTGAAGCAGCTGTTAAAATTTTAGGAAATTTTATTGAAAACAATCCTGTCATTCAATTAAAAAATAAAGAACAAATAATATCTACTTTAAACATTCAAACCACAAAACCAGTTTGGGATAAAAGCATTGTTTTAATTGTAAACTCTGAAACAGCATCTGCTGCCGAAATATTTGCTTCTGCATTCAAACAATACAACGTTGGAGTAGTAATAGGAGAAAAAACCTATGGAAAAGGAACTGTACAAGATTTTTTAGATTTGAATACATTTATTTCAAAAAAAACAGAAGGTGTAGATTATGGTGCTTTAAAATTGACTACAACAAAATTTTATGAAACTAATGGCATTGCTATTCAAAAAACCAGCGTGGTACCTAATATTGTTTTTTATGAAGATAAAAATCTAAGAGAGTCAAATTTACTCGGTGCTTTAAGTCCAGATAATGTTAATCCGTTGCAAATCAATCCAAATTCTAATAACAATCAATTTAATAAAATAATTGAAAGAAGTAAAAACAGATTATTGGATAATGAAAAAATTAAATTAGCAATTAAGAATGAACAATTTTTTATGAAAGTTAAAAGCGATTTTGATAAAATTGCTGCATTAAATCCAGAAACTCTAAAAAAACAATTAGATGATATTTTATTACAAAACGATATATTAATAAAAAATAATTACAAAAATGACCTAGTATTTTATTCTAACATTTCAGATATTAAATTAATGAAAAGCAAACCTTATCTGGTTCAAAAACGTAAAGATTGGTTGACAAGTTTAAACAACGATTTTCAAATTGAAGAAGGTTTGAACATTCTTGAAGATATGTATATTTTAAAAAATTAAGCATTATGTACAAACATTTTTTAACTCTAATTTCGATATTATTTTTCAACTTTGGGTTTTCATATAATAAAACAAATGATTCTAAATCCGAAAAAAAAATATTAGAATTGGTATTGTCTGTTTTACAAAAAACTCATTTTAATCCAGTAAAAATTGATGACAAATTTTCAAAAAACGTTTATAAAGAATACCTATATTCTTTGGACAAACAAAAAGTGTTTTTTTTACAATCGGATATTGATGAATTTTCTAAATACGAATTGAAAATTGACGACCAAATTCTTAAAAATGATTTAACCTTTTTTTATTTGACCTACGACAGGATTTTAAAGAGAATGAAAGAGTCTAAATTAATTTATACAGATGTTTGTGCTGGAAGAATTGATATTATGACCAATGAAGTTATAAGTGAGAATTTTGAAGATTGCAAATATTCTAAAGATAAAAATGGAATTTCTAAAAAGTGGTTAAGTCAATTTAAACTATATATTTTGCAAGAAATTTTCGAAAATGAAAAATCAGAAAATTATGAGCCATTAACTTTTGACCAAGCCGAAACTAAAGCCAGAAAAAATGCAGTAAATTATTTGAATAAAGGTCTTGATAATTATGAAAACGTAAATAGAATATATTTTTTTAATATTTTTATTAATTCAATAATTAATCAATTCGACAATCACTCAGAATATATTCCATCAAATTATAAACCTAAGTTTGAAGCTGATATGAGCGGAAAAATCATAGGATTAGGTGTTTTACTTGAAATTATTAACGGATTTATTTCAATAAAACAAATAGCTTATGGCGGTCCAGCTTGGAAAAGTAAAAAAGTTGATGTTGGCGATTTAATTTTAAAAATTCAAGATGAAGGTCAAGAATTAATAGATGTTGTAGGTTATAGTCAGCAAGATTTTGTTAAAAAATCAAAAGGAAAAGTTGGTTCAGTAATTAAAGTCACAATTAAAAAAGAAGACGGTACAATTGTAGTTGTCTCTATGAAAAGAGCTGTAATTGAAATAAATGACAGCTACGTTAAGTCAGCAATTGCAATTAAAAACAACAAAAAATATGGTGTAATCGATATTCCTGTTTTTTATAAAGATTTCGAAGACGAAAGCGCTCGTGATGCAGCTAAAGACGTTGAAAAAGAAATCGAAAATCTAAAAAAAGAAAATATTGAGGGAATCGTTATTGATTTAAGAGACAATGGTGGTGGTTCTCTTGATATGTCAATGCAAATTGCAAGTTATTTTTTGGGCAGTAATCCAATTGTTCAGGTTAAAAATGCTGATAAATCTATTCAAGTTTTGTCAAATAAAGATGGTAAAATTCTTTGGGATAAACCTATAGTTTTGTTGATTAATAATGATTCAGCATCGGCAACCGAGGTTTTTGCAGCTGCAATTCAAGATTATAAACGCGGAATAATTTTAGGAAGTTCGCAAACATTTGGCAAAGGCACAACTCAAAACACTTTGAATTTAAATGATTTTAATCCAAAAAAAGATGAAACTGACTTTGGATTTTTAAAAACAACTATTCAAAAATATTACCGAATAAATGGTGAATCAACCCAATTAAATGGAGTAAAAAGTGATTTGGTGCTTCCAGATAAATTCGTGCATTATGAATATGGAGAAAAAAACAGAAAAAATATTTTAGCTTGGGATAAAATCGAAACAATAACATTTAAAACATTCGAGAATATTATTAATTTTAATGAAGTTGTAAATACATCTAAATTAAGAATCGCAAATGACAAAAACTTTAAATTAGCAGTGGAATTAGAAGATTTTAAATTTAAAAATAGAGATAAATCAACATTAATAAATCTTGATAAATATAGAATTCAACAAAAAACTAAAGAAAATGAAGAATTAAGAATTATAAATTCAAGAGATTTTTCTAATTTTTCTGAATTTAATGCTACAAAAGCTGAAAGTTTATTATTTAAGAAATTACCATCTTTAGAAGAAAAAAGAAAACAATGGCATCAAACTTTGTCAAAAGATATATACTTAAATGAAGCATTGAATATTTTATCAGAAATTAAAACCTATTAAAATGAAAAAAGTATTTTTAGTAATATCTACCTTTTTATTTATCAATTTTGGGTTTTCATTCAATAAAAAAATAGATCCAAAATCTGAGAAAAAAATTTTTGAACTTGTTTTGCAAATTTTAAATAAATCGCATTACAATGTCCAAAATAGGGACGATAAATTTTCGAAATCATTATTCAAAGATTATTTATATTCAATAGATCCAAACAAAATTTATTTTCTCGAAAGCGATATTATAGAATTCAAAAAATTTGAGACCAAGCTTGACGATCAAATCAATAACAAAGATTTATCATTTTTTTATTTGACTTACGATAGGATTTTGTCAAGAATGAAAACCTCTTATGAAAATTATGTTACACTTTTTAAAAATCCAAATACGTTTAAAGAAAACGAGATTTTCAATTTAGATGATTTAGACTACAAATATCCTAAAAATGAAAATGAATCGAAAAATAGACATAAATCTGAAATAAAGTTCAATACAATTAGTGCTTTATGGTCAATTGTGAACGCTGAAAAAACTAAACAAGTAAATGACATTAATTACAAACCAAAAGATTTTACGGTTTTAGAACAAGAAGCCAGAGATTTTAGTTTCAAAAAATACGATGGTTCTTATGATAATTATTCTAATCTTGACAGAGAATATTTTTTAGGGAAATACATTAATGCTATAATTGCTCAATTCGACCCACATTCTAAATACATTTCACCAAAAAACAAAGAAAGATTTGAAATAAATCTTTCTGGTAAGAAGAAAAATATTGGATTATTTTTCAGATACAATAATAATTTTTTAGAAATAAAATCAGTTTTAAAAAATAGTTTGGCATTTAAATCTAAAAAAATCAATGTCGGAGATATACTTCTAAAAATTGCTGATGGAAATAATGAACCAAAAGATGTTGTAGGTCTGAAAATTCACGAAGTAAACAAAATATTAGATGGAAAAATTGGAACAACTGTAAAACTAACTTTAAAAAATGCCGACGGTAACATCAGTCTAGTATCACTAAAAAGAGAAGATAACGACGTAAATGACATTCTTGTCAAATCAAGTTTGGTCGAAAAAAAAGATTCGAAATATGGTGTAATAAAAATTCCGACTTTTTACGAAAACTTTAATGATGATTCCGAAAGAAGTGCATCAAAAGATGTAGCTAGAGAAATAGAACAACTTAAAAAAGATGGAGTTCAAGGAATTGTTATTGATTTAAGAGGCAATGGTGGTGGTTCGTTAGAAACGGCTCTAGAAATTTCAGGAATGTTTATTGATAAACAACCAATAGTTCAGCTTCAATCAGCCGACAAAACAAAACAAACATTATATTCTAAAGCTTCAAATGTGTTTTGGAATGGACCTTTGGTTGTTCTAATTAATTTTGATTCTGCATCAGCATCAGAAGTATTTGCAGCCGCGATACAAGATTATAATCGTGGAATAATTATTGGCAGTAAACAATCTTATGGTAAAGGAACTGTTCAGGACAATATTGATTTAAACCAATATAATTCAAATAATCAAAACGAAGAAGATTTTGGAATATTAAGCATTACAAAACAAAAATATTACAGAGTTAATGGCAATTCTACTCAACTAGAAGGCGTTGCTAGTCAAATTGTTTTGCCAAATATTTTTTCGTACAATATGGATTTAGAAGAAAATGAAAATCACTTTTTGCCTTGGGACAAAATTGATGGTGTAGGTTTTACAAAAATAAATCCAGACCATTATTTTGAAACCATTATTTACAACAGTAGAAAAAGAGTTTCAGAAAACAGTTTCTTCAAGTTAATTGATGAGCAAGCAAAATTAAGAGCCAATAGAATTAAAAACAAAAAATTAAATCTTAATTTCGAAAAATTCAAAGCCGATAAAATAAACCAAGAAAAAGAGAACAAAAAATTTGACATTTTAAATGATTTCAATAATAACTTGATTTTTAAATCTACAACCTTGGAACAAAATTTATTCAAGAAAAATCCTTCATTAAAAGAAGATAAAGAACAATTGTATCAATCATTTTCAGCAGCTATTTACATTGAAGAAGCTTTGAATGTTTTGACTGAAATGAAGACAAAGTAATTATTTTGACTATTTTATAATTACAAAATAATATTATTTTACAACCTCAGAAATTGTCGTCAATAATTGTGGTACTTGGTTGTTTTTGAATACTAACTCAAATTCGACTTCGTTATCTTTTTGTTTCAAATTCAGGTTGCCATCAATAACTTTGTAATTTCCTGTCGAACCTTTACAATAACAAAAACGTCCAAAAAGCATTTTTGTTTTTTGAATTTCTTCATTTTTTAGGGACAATTCTTTGTCAGAATTATTAATTTCGAAAACAATTTCTTCTCTATAGCTTCCGTCTTGCAAACCTTTTGGCACATTTCTATTGTATGAAAATTTAATTACAGATGTTTCTGCATTGTCAATTTGATTGTAATAATTATGTCCAAATTCGTCGGTTTTGATTTCTAGACTTTTATTTCTATAAATCGCTGTGGTACATTTTCCGTTTTCAGGACAAAAAGTAGTCATCATTTTCTGAAATTTTGAAGATGGAATAGAGTCTGTTTTTATAGTTTCGGCAATAAGATCTTTTTTACATTTGCAAGAACCAAAAAACATCATTATTGAAAGTAGATAAAATATTTTCATATTCATTTTTTATAGTTTAAATAAAGATAATCAAAAAACAGTCCAAAAATTATTTGCCGTTAAAACTTGTCATTGTATTTTCTAGACCAGCAGTTCCGTACGATTTTATAATTTCTGATGCTAAATTCATTCTTTCTTCAAGTTGAATTTTTTCTTCATCTGACCATTCTCCTAACACATATTTTATTTGTTGCCCTTTCTTGAATTCGTCGCTTATGCCGAACCTAAATCTCGGATATTCTTGCGAATTGAGTAATAAATTAATGTTTTTTAGTCCATTATGTCCGCCATCGCTTCCTTTGGTTCTGATTCTTATTGAACCAAAAGCAAGATTTAAATCGTCGGCTATTATCAAAATATTTTCTTTCGGAATATTTTCTTTGTCCATATAAAATCTTACAGCTTTTCCAGAAAGGTTCATATAGGTATTAGGTTTTAATAATATGAAACTTTTTCCTTTGAATTTAAAATTTGCAACTGCTCCCAACTTTAAATCTTGAAACTGAAGTTCTTCTTTTCTTGCTAAAAAATCTAAAATCTTGAAACCAATATTATGTCTTGTATTTACATATTCTAACCCAATATTGCCCAATCCTACTATCAAAAATTTGTTCATTGTGTTTGTTTCTTCTTCTATTTCTTTATCCCGATTGTTCGAGATAAAAATAGATTTTATCCAATTTATCATTTTGTAAAAGTAATATAAATTGATAATTCAAATAAATTTTATCGAAAATAATTAAGTTTAATAAAAAAGCACAAAACCTCATTATTTAAATGAAATTTTGTGCTTTTAAATTTTGAATCTACTATTTAATTTACAATAATTTTTCTAGTTTCGGTTTTCTTTCCGTTTTTAATGTTTACCAAATATATTCCCGAAGCAATTTTGTCAAGATTAATATTTTCATTAAATATAGATTTGCTTTCGAACGATTTATTAAAAATTTGTCTTCCGCTAATATCGTTTACTTCAATTTCGATTTTATTGTTTAAATCGCCTTGAAGCTGAATATTAAATGAACCATTATTAGGGTTTGGATACAATGCAAAATTTTCGAATTTATTTTCGTTTGTTACTAATGTAAGATTGGTAAGCGAACACATACTCATACTCCAATTTACCAACGAACCTCCGTCTCCACTACCATTGTCCTTAATTCTCAAAGTCCAATTTCCTGTGGCGTTCAGACCATTAAACCCAGTTAGATTTTCTTTAGATTTAACTGTTCCTGAAACGCCAGGATTGTTAGCACAAACAATTGTGTTTCCTGCATCGTCGAATGTTGCATCTATATTATTAATATTTTCAGCGGTGCAAAGTCCATCAAAAACTTTAATTTGTATTCCTCCAGGACTTATTAATGTTGCTGTCAATTCATTTATGTAAGTGTGATTTACTTTGACATACACATTAATATCTGATAAAATAAAATTTCCAGAAATAGGAATTATTGAATTAATTGTTGGCGTACCAGTAGCAGAAATTGCAATTGGACTGCCAGTTGAAGCAAATGGAAAACAATAAAAAACACCTGTTCTGAATTTAAATGAAGCTCCAAAAACACCATTACAATTTTCGCTTTTTGGCTTAACTCTCCAAAAATAATCTGTATTTTCTAATAAACCTGTAACACTAAAAGTAGTGCTTTGAACAGAACTTGATGTTATAATATTTGAGAAATTCGAATTTGTAGAAACTTCAATATCATAAGCATTTGCATTAGTTGCTGCTTGCCAATTTAAATTTAAAGATGTGTTTTGATCAATTGCATCATTAGCTGGAGTTGTCAAACTAATTGCGCCAATACCAAGTCCTAAATAAAAAGGAATTATTTTAGAAATCGCACCAGATGTTGCAGTTACTTGAATAGAATAAAAACCTGCTAATGTTGTGATTGGTAATGCAACTGTCATTACAACTGTTCCATCAACATTTGTTGTTGCTGGCGAAAAAGAAACTGTTGCACCAATAGGAAATCCTGTTGCAGAAAAAGTTGTAGTACCAGAAAAACTATTTAAATTTTGAATATTTATATCATAATTAACATCGGCAATTGCGCAAATTAATTTTGTTTGTTCTCCAACGATACCAGAAAATGAAGGAGCAAATGTTGCGTCTGGAGCTGTTATTGTAAAATTAGTATTCGATAAATCATAAAAAATATTGTCAAATCCTTTGACCATAATTCGGTTTTGTGTTCCTACATTATTAGGAATAGTTATTAATTCTGAACCATCATTTGGTACTTGACTTGCTAATAAAGTAGTGAAATCTGTACCGCCATTTGTCGATAAATAAATATCAACATATTTAGCATCTACGCCGTTAGCATCGGTTCCTGCAACATTCCACGTTATTGTTTGATTGGTTCCAGCAGCCCAAGAAACATTGGTGTTCGGGCTTGTCAATACAAATGGCCCAGCAGTACTTTTGACTGTGACTTTCATTAAATCAGATGCTGTTTGGCCTCCACCAGCATGGTTGTCTCTAACCAAAACCGAAAAATTTAAATTTCTT
>JAYTMQ010000111.1:0-33973 GCA_043728355.1 Bacteroidota bacterium | reverse complement strand
AAGTTTAATAGACGATATTTTGGAGACAAACTATCGGATAGACTTATGATTGCTGCATTAGAAACAACTTGGTATTAGTTACGGATAGTCATATTATTTAAAATATAAAATAACTCGCCAGGACTTTTTTTGATTTTGGCGTAATCAATTTTTCCGACATTTGTAACATTATATTTAAAAAACTCATTGGCTTGTTCAAAAAAAAGTGCTTCTGTTTGCGAATTACATAAGTAAACACTAGATAAAATTAACATAATTGTAAAAAAAATTTTCATTTATAGTTTTTTTATTTTAATTAAAAGTTGATTCGAATTTTACGGCAATCTTGTCTGATATTTTGTTTTTAACTATGTTGGGAATTATAATATTGTGGTCAATATTACTTATAAAAAAGTTTGATTTAATTTTTATTCTATTGTAAAAATCTTTACTAATCTCCAACACAATAGTCATTTCTTTTTTTACACCGTGCAATTCTAAAACCCCTTTAACATTAAAATTTTTATCTTCTTTTGAAATTTTAGATAAATCAAAATCTTCAATTAAACCTTTAAAAATTGCTTTTGGGTATTTAATGCTTTCAATATAATTTTCATTAAAATGTTCTTCCATTAATGCGACTTCGAACCTAAAACCTTTAATTAATGCTAAACAAGCAAATTCTCCAGTTTTGGTATTTAAAACCACAGTGACATTTTCGTTTGTCGCTTTTACGTCTTGAAAAGATTTAAGAAATAAAGATTCAAATGAAATATTTGCATTTTTTTGAACAATTTTTTCTTGACCGTTTAGAAAAAAGAAATTGAAAAGTAGAATTGTTATAAATAATTTTTTCATTAACAATTTTAATTACATTAAGGTAAATTCAACTTTTACTTTAATTGCATCTGTCAATTTACTTTTAACGAATGAAGGAATACTAATGTCAAAATCTGAGGCGTTTAATAAAAAGTCTGATGTAATTTCGACACCTTGGTTAGTTTTGGTTAAAAATACTTTGGTTGTTAAATCTTTTTTAACACCATGCAATTCAATATTTCCTTTAAAAATATATTCCTTAGGTTTATCAGTCAATTCAGACATTTCAAAATTAAGTAGTTTTCCTCTCAAAATTGATTTTGGATATTTTATACTTTCAATATAATTTTCGTTAAAATGTTCTTCCATTAAAGCGGTTTTAAAACGAAAACCCTTAACGAGAGCCAAACTTTGTAGCTGACCATTACTAGCATTTAAAACACAAGTTACAGATTCGTTTTTAGCCTTAACTGGTTCGAATGATGGTACTGAACCATCAAATGTAATAATACCAGTTTTGGTTAACATTTTTTGAGAATTGGCAATTAATGTTACCAAAATAAAACCGAAAAGTAATAATTTACGCATTTTTATTTATTTAAATTTTATTAATTTGCAAAACCTTCATTTTGCCATTTTACTATTGTTTCAATTTGAGACGGCAATAATTTAGGACTACCAAGTGGCATAGCCAGAATATTTGATTGTTCAAGGTTAATTCTATTAATTAATCCTCTGTTTTGAATTGCATCTTTTAATGTAATTAAACTATTTAACGACATAGGAGCACCGTTTGTAGGAATTGTTCCGTGACAATTGATACAATTATTCCCAATTATTTGTTTGACGTTATTATCATAACTTATTGACTGAGTAATAGTATTATTTTCTATTAAGTCCATTGGACTCGTATCAGAACAACCAAATATTAAAATTGGCATTAGCAATAAAAACAAATTTTTGTGAAACATAAATAACAAGTTTAATTTTTCAAAAATAATGAATTTTTCTTACAATTAAACAATTAATTTAATTATGTTTGTAAATAAAATAAATAATTTTAAAATGAAAAAAAAACAAATCATAATTTTTTTGATATTAGCATTAGTATCTTACTTTGGTTATAATTATATTTATCACAAACAAAGAGATATTGCTACCGAAAAGTCAAATTATTCTATCAAATTATTAGATTTAGAAAATGATTTAAAAAATGGAGATGAGTCATTCAATAAAAAATATCTAGATAAAACTATTGAAATAACGGGTATGATTTCCGAAATAGACAGTATGAGTAACGCCATTCTAATTGATGATAAAATTTTTGCCACTTTTAGTGAAAAACTAAATGTTGATTTAAAAGTTAATCAAAATATTCAAATCAAAGCAAGATTTATTGGCTATGATGACTTACTAGAAAAGTTTAGATTTGACCAAGTTACAATTATCAAATAAATAAAAACAATTATATTAAAATACACAATGAAAAAAATATTTTCACTAATTTTTATATTTTCAATTTCAATTTCAGTTTTTTCGCAAGAAGAAGATTTATTAAAAGGTCTAGATTCTGTCGACACTAAACAAAATGTTGAATCAATATTTAAAGGATTAAAAATTGTAAACCTAGAATCTACAAAAATTGCTTCAAAAGGAGATTTATATTTAGTTGTTGCGCATAGATTTTCATCTATTAAAAACGGTATTGAATCTTTTTTTGGTTTAGACAACGCTGTTACTCAAATTAAATTTATTAAAGGAATTACCAACTGGATGTCGTTGAGTGCAGGACGAAGCGAGTTGGCTTATGACTTTGCTACTAAGTATAGATTGCAACATCAAGTTGAGAATGGGTTTCCTGTCGAAATTGTTGGTTTTTCGAGTATTGCTTTTAACAATACTTTAAAGCAAAGTAATTACCCGAAAATGGTTTTTAAAGACCGTATCATATATGTAAACCAATTATTAATTTCAAGAAAATTTAATCAAAGTTTGTCTTTACAATTAGCTCCAACTATCTTTCAACAAAATTTTGTTGAAAGTGACGAACAAAAAAATCTTCAATACGCAATTGGTGTTGGTGCACGATGTAAATTAACCAAAAGGATGTCGGTAAATGTAGATTACGCTGCACATTTAAACAGAATTAAAAATTCTATTTACAAAAACCCATTATCTATAGGCGTCGATATTGAATCTGGAGGACATGTTTTCCAAATGCATTTTACCAATTCACAAGGCATCCACGAAGCAGGATTTTTAGGAAATACAACTGGAGATTGGATAACTGGCAATGTAAATTTTGGATTTAATTTGTCTAGAGTTTTTTAAAATTAAAAACATTCTGATGTATTAATAATTATACTTTTAAACATTTAAAAATACAAAAAAAGCTATTTAATCGAATATTATTTTATGTTTAGTTGATTTCAAAACATTACATTTGCAAGCTTTTTAAAATCGAAAGCTTACTAAAATGACAAATAATAACATCTTAAAAGGAGTTTTTTTCGTAGCACTTGGAGCAACAAGTTACGGAATGTTAGCGACTTACGTTAAATTGGCTTATCAAGAAAATTATACAACTGCCGAAGTAACTTCTTCGCAATTTATTCTGGGAATAATCGGAATATTGATCATTAATTTATTTCAGAAATTTAAAAACAAAGAAATTGCCGAAAAACCATCAAAAAGAAATGTTTTAAATTTGATGTTAGCAGGTTCGTCTCTTGGAATGACAAGTGTTTTCTATTATTTATGTGTAAAATATATTGATGTTTCTATTGCAATTGTGCTTTTAATGCAAACCGTTTGGATGGGCGTTTTACTAGAAATGATTCTCGATAAAAAACTGCCATCGACACAAAAAACAATTTCGGTTGTAATTGTATTAATAGGTACAGTATTGGCAACTAATTTGTTAAATAACCAAAACGAAATTGATTGGCGCGGCATTTTTTGGGGAATGTTGGCGGCAATGTCATTCACAACCACAATGTTTACAGCAAACCGTGTTGCAACGCACATTTCATCGGCGCAACGTAGTTTGTATATGCTTTTGGGCGGAGCAGTTATTGTTTTCGGATTCGGAATTTTTACACAAACGACACCATATAATTTTGAAATTTTCATGAAATGGGGAATTGTTTTATCGCTTTTTGGAACAATAATTCCGCCGATGTTATTCAATGTTGGTTTCCCAAATACAGGAATTGGGTTAGGAAGTATTGTTGCCTCACTAGAATTACCAGTTTCGGTAATGATGGCCTATTTTATTTTGGACGAAAAAGTAATTTTATCACAATGGTTCGGAATAATTTTGATTCTTTGTGCAATTATTATTATGAATATTAATTTTAAGTCAAGAAAAATTTTGTAAAAATGAATTCACTTTTTCCATCAGATAAAATAGTATTCGATTTGCAAGATGCTGATTTAGAATATTATCCTAGCTTTTTTGATTTTGCTAAAGCAAATGAACTATTTGATAAACTGAAAACCGAAGTTCCTTGGCAACAAGACGATATTATGGTATATGGAAAAATTCACGCACAGCCAAGATTAACAGCACTTTATGGTAATGAAGGCAAACCCTATGGTTATTCGAATATTGTAATGCAACCACACAATTGGTCACCATTAATAATGTACATTAAAAACGAAATCGAAGCCGTTTGCAATCAAAATTTTACAACAGTTTTGCTAAATCGTTATCGAAACGGAAAAGACAGCAACGGTTGGCACGCCGATAATGAAAAAGAATTAGGTCGAAACCCAATAATTGCCTCAGTAAGTTTTGGGGCAGAACGTGTTTTTCAAATGAAACACAATTCAATTGCTGATTTAAAACAAAACATAATTTTGGAACACGGAAGTTTGCTTTTAATGCAAGGTACAACGCAACATTTCTGGAAACACCAAATTCCGAAAACTGCAAAACCAATTGGCGAAAGAATTAATTTGACTTTTAGAATTATACGATAAAAAAATTTTGAAAATATTTGTAGTATTTTAAAAAAGTAATTGATTTTTTTAGTAATATTGGTACAAATATTGTAATCCCTTAAAAAACAATTTAGAATTAATATTTAGTAATGAAAAAAAGTAGTAAAGTCGAATTAACTTGGGACGAAACCCAAAAAGTAATTTCGTTGGCATTAGAAGAAAGAAATCCTTATGAAGCTGTTAAAAAGGAATTCGGATTGGATGAAAAAGGTGTAATCGACATTATGAAATCTAAACTAACAGCTGACAAGTTCGATGTTTGGAAGAAAAAAGCCAACGCTGCTAAACCGAAACCTAAACAAATTAAAATCGACGATTTCGATGAAGATTTAGATGGAAAATATTACATCAATAATAAATTTGATTAAATATAAATTAAACTCCTAATTGAAATTAGGAGTTTTTTTATGTTTTTTATTAACAATATTGATATTTTTATAAATATTATTTATTAATTTTTAAATAATGTTTATATTTGCATAATTAATATTTATAATTATGCATCCAAAACTCCCAATTCAATGTCCTAGTTGCGCAAGTTCACTTTCGGTAACACAACTTTCGTGTACCAATTGCACAACTTCGGTTTCGGGCAATTTTAGTTTACCAATTTTACTTCAAATATCTGCTGAGGAACAAAACTTCATTTTACAATTTTTTTTAATGAGTGGCAGTTTAAAAGAAATGGCAAATAAAATGGGCAATAGTTATCCAACGGTTCGTAACAAACTTGATGATATTATTCAAAAAATCAACAACTTAAATTCTTGATTATGATAAAAATTTTAATCAATCCATTTGAAAAATATTCAGATAATAAATTATTGATTAGTGGAATTATTGCCACCTTTTTAGGAGTTTTACTTGGTTACACATTCAACGGAATCTACGATGGTGTTTTAGATATGCACGCAGTAAAAAACATTTTTTTTAAAGAATTAATATATTGTCTTATAATTGATTTATTAACAATCGGAATGATTTTGTTTTTTCTAGGTAAATACATTAATTCTAAATCAAGATTTGTCGATATTCTTACCACAATATTAATTTCTAAGATTCCAGTTTATTTATTGACAATAACCAATTTTAATGGCTTTGCAAACAAAATCGGCTTAGAAATTCAAATTAGTTTTTTGAAGAATAAAATGAATGATTTCTCAGGAATTTTTCTATTCGAACTTATTTTACTTGCAATTTTATCATTATTGGTTTTGGTTTGGACTTTAATTCTTTTATATAATGGTTTTAAAACAGCAACAAATTTAAAGTTGAACAAGCACATTTTTTTATTTGTAATTGCAATTATATCAGCCGAAATAATCTCTAAAATATTAATTTCTAAATTTTTATAAAAATGGTTTCGATAACAAAAATTAAAGATACATTCGAATTTAAAATCCTTGGAATGCATAAATTTTGGGCGTTAAAAAGCAAAATTATTATCAATCAAAATCAAATAATAAATGTATTTCAAGATAAAAAAGAATTACAAAAATATAAAGGTTGGCGATTGGGAACGCATATTCCATACATTATAACTGCTGGAAAATTTACTCGAAAAGGAATTTCGAATTTTTGGGATGTTTGCAAAGAGAAAGACACAATTATTGTAGAATTGAAAAATCATCAATACAACAAATTATACATTCAAGTAGAAAATCCTATTGAAATGATTTCTTTTTTAAAAAACAAGTTAAATAGTTAAAATTTATTTAACTTACTTTAAATAAAAACAAAAAACCATTCATTTCTGAATGGTTTTTTTTAGAAGAGCCGGCGGAGGGACTCGAACCCACGACCTGCTGATTACAAATCAGCTGCTCTAGCCAACTGAGCTACGCTGGCGGCAATTCGAATGCAAATATAAGATTGAATTTTAAAATTCCAAATTAAATTTACACTTTTTTCTAAAAATAATTATGCTAAATCATTGATTTTTGCAACCAATTGGTTTGCAGCAGATTCTAAATCTTTTCCAATTGCATTGAAATGAGATTTTTTATTTTCAACGTTTTTTTCATTCACTCTAACAATCAAAGAATCGAAAGTAGCAATTGCTTCATCGATTAATCCGTTAGATTTTTCAGTAGGTTTTCCAGTTGTAGCCATTTCCCAAAGGTAAACTGCTTCAATAATATCACCTAAAACGTAATTGATGTCTTTTTTTAAATTTTTAATGTTTGCCATTTTATTTTTTATTTGCATCTCGACTGCGGTCGATATGACACACAGTTATAGATAGTTGTTTTAATTCGGGTGCAAAAGTACAAATAAAAAACAGATAAACTGCTACAAAATATAAATTTCTAATAATGATGCTTTTCCAGACAATTCAAATTCATTAATTTGTGCTGGAATTAAAATTGTATCGCCTTTTTTGTAAAAGTATTGTACATTGTTATATTCTAATTTAAAATTGCCGTCAACACACATATACACTGTAAAAGATTCTATTTTTTTTTGAATTTCAATTTTGCCATCAAGTGGTATAAAATTAGTTGTGAAATATTGGCAGTTTACCGTTTCGTTGCTTTGATTTGCATTCTTAGAATAATGTTTTTGAGTTTCGACTTTGTTAAAGTTGATTGCTTCTAGTGCCAATTCTGTATGTAATTCGCGTTCATTTCCGTTTGCATCTTTACGGTCAAAATCATAAATTCGATAAGTAATATCAGATGTTTGCTGAATTTCTGCAATCACTATTCCTGCACCAATTGCGTGAATTGTGCCTGTTTCTAAGAAAAAAACATCGCCTTGATTAACCTTTTTTGAATCTAAAATGTCAAGTAAAGTTTTGTTTTCAAGATTTTTGACATATTCTTCTTTTGATGAACTTTCTTTGAAACCGACAATTATTCTAGCATTTTCGTCGGCTTGCATAATGTACCACATTTCGGTTTTTCCAAATGAATTGTGCTTTTTTGCTAATACGTCGTTTGGATGTACTTGAATTGATAAATCTTGTTTGGCATCTAGATATTTGAAAAGTAATGGAAATTCGAATCCAAATTTCGTGTGAACACTTGTACCTAGAATTTCGTTGGGAAAATCTTTAATGATTTCGTTTAATGATTTTCCTTTATAATTTCCATTTGCAATAATACTAACATCATTTTCAACTGTTGAAATTTCCCAACTTTCGCCTGTTATTTCTGATATAATTGGTTTATTGAGAACCGTTTTTAACTTTGTTCCACCCCAAATTCTTTCTTTTAGAATGGGTTCAAATTGAATTGGATAGGGTTGGAATTTCATTTTTTTTTCTTAAAAAAATATTTTAAAATTTAATAAAAACTATTTAGAAATCGAAAAACCCTAGCCCAGATAAAAGGGAAAATCCTTTTTCTAAATTGCTACGGGTTTAAAACCGTGGCAATTTAGAAAAAGATTTGGAATGATAGCTGGAAATAGCTTCAAAAAACTTTTAATTTTTCAACTTTTTCAAAAAATCTAGTGCTTTTGGTATGTGTTTGGTCGCCATCATTGAATCGAAAATTAATTGAATTGTTCCTGTTTTGTCGGCAACATAAGTCACTCGACCTGGAATTAATCCAAGCAAATTGGTTTTTACGCCAAACAATTTTCGCAATTTTCCGCTATTATCTGATAATAATAAAAAAGGCAATTTGTATCGTTTTGCAAATTTTTCGTGACTGGCAACTGTGTCGCCACTTATGCCAATTACTTCGGCACCTAAATCTGTAAAATCTTCGTATTGATCGCGAAAACTACAAGCTTGTGCGGTGCAACCTGGTGTGTTATCTTTTGGGTAAAAATAAATTACAACTGGTTTTAGTCCAACTATTGTTGTGCTATCAAAATCGTTGTCGTTGGTGTCTTTTGCTGTGAAATTTGGAATTTTATCTCCTATTTGTAATGCCATTATTCTCCTTTATAGGTTACAAAATTGCGTTCTGTTTCATATAATATCACTTCGATTTCGAATTTTGGTTCGATTCGTTTTCTCATTTTATTCCAGATAACGACTGCTATATTTTCGGCTGTAGGAATCAAGTTTTCGAATTCTGGAACATCGAGATTCAAGTTTTTATGATCAAATTGATTTTCGACTTCTTCTTTAATCATATCCGAAAGAAATTTCACATCCATTACATATCCTGTTTCTGGATCAATTTGACCAGTAACGCTCAATGTTAAATCGTAATTATGACCGTGAAAATTCGGATTATTACATTTGCCGAAAATGGCTTGATTTTGCTCGAATGTCCAATCTTTTCTATGTAAACGGTGTGCCGCATTAAAATGTGCTTTGCGTGAAATTGTTACTCTCATATTAAATATTAAATTTTAAATATTAAATTTGGTACGTAAAAAAAAACCAAATCTAAAACCTATATTCTGATCCATAATCGTTAGAACTTAAATCTTGTGATCTTCGAGATAATGATAAAATTCATCGAAAATTATTTTGAACCAAATGGTGTAAATATTTGGATTTTGAATCATATCTGATTTTACATCTTCTATTGTCATCCATTTGTAATCTTCGACTTCATCTGGATTTATAACTGGATTTTCATCAAAATATCCAATCATAACATGGTCTAACTCGTGCTCGGTCAAACCATTATCAAACGGTGCTTTATATATAAAATGAAATAATTCTTTCAATTCGGTTTTGAAACCCATTTCTTCAAACAATCTACGGCTTCCTGCTTCGAGATTGGTTTCGCCGTCTCGTTGGTGACTGCAACAGGTGTTAGTCCACAACATTGGCGAATGGTACTTGTGGTGTGCTCGTTGTTGAAGCATTAGTTCATTATTTTTATTCAAAACAAACACCGAAAATGCTCGGTGCAAAACTGCTTTTTCGTGTGCTTCTAGTTTTGGCATTAGCCCGATTTGTTCGTCGAGTTCGTTGACCAAGATTACGTTTTCTTCTTGCATAAAATTATATAGAAATACAATATTACGAAAAAAGATTTTAAGAATTTTATGTTTAACAGTATGTTTTATTTTGTTTTAATAATTAGAAATATTTACTTTTGTAAAACTATGAATAAAATCAAAATCAGATCTGCAAATTTATCAGATTTACCAAAATTACTTGCGTTCGAACAAGGTATTATTGAAACCGAAAAACCGCTAGACAAAACCCTAAAATCTGGACAAATATCTTATTACGATATTCGACAAATGATTTTAGAATCAGAAACTGAAGTAGCTGTTGCCGAAATTGACAATAAAATTGTAGGTTCTGGATATGCCAAAATTATTGAAGCCAAAGATTATTATGACTTCAAAAAATATGCTTATTTGGGTTTTATGTATACCGATTTTGATTTTCGTGGAATGGGAATTAATGTCAAAATCATCGATTACTTGAAAAACTGGTGCCTTTCTAAAAATATTATCGAATTGAGATTAGATGTTTATGATATAAATATTTCTGCAATAAAAGCTTATGAAAAGTCAGGATTTATTAAAGATATGGTCAATATGAGAATCAGACTAAAATAAAACTAAATCATTTCGATTTTCGTATTTTAATCTTAATATATAAACCAATTATAAATGAATGTTAATTTGCAAACGAGCCGACAATCGTTTTAATAATTCGACTTACATTTGTATAAAAAATTAAAACATGAAAAATCACAATCGAATTTTTAGTTCTTTTTTAACGCTTATGCTATTTATTTTATCAGCATGTGGACAAACATCAAAACAAAAAAATACAGAAACCAAACTTGCAATGGAAAACGAAAACCTTAAATCTAACAATCCTTATTATTCAAGAACATCAACCGAAAAATTAAATGTTTCTGATACTGAATGGAAAAAAGTATTACCAGAAAATCTATATGCAACTGCAAGAAATGGCGATACAGAAAGAGCATTTACAGGAAAAATTTATAATTCTGATGCAAAAGGAACTTATTATTGTGCAGCTTGTGGCAATAATTTATTCAAGTCTGATCAAAAATTTTCAAGTTCTTGTGGCTGGCCAAGTTTTTTTGAACAAGAAAACAAAAATAGTGTTATTTTTAAAGCAGATAATTCTTATGGAATGCGAAGAACAGAAGCACTTTGTGGTCGTTGCGATGCCCATTTAGGACATTTATTTGACGATGGTCCAGCGCCAACAGGCAAAAGATATTGCATGAATGATGTTTCGCTAGAGTTTGTTCCAGAAAAAATAATATCTAATAATAATATGACAGAAAATTTAGAAACAATAACCGTCGGTGGCGGTTGTTATTGGTGTGTCGAAGCAGTTTATGAAAATTTGCAAGGTGTAAAAACCGTAGAATCTGGTTTTGCAGGAGGAAAAAATGCCAATCCAACTTACAAAGAAGTTTGTACTGGCGAAACTGGTCATGCCGAAGTTGTAAAAATAGTTTATGATAAATCCGTAACCAATCTTGACGAGATTTTTAAAGTGTTTTTCACTGTTCACGATCCAACAACTTTAAACCGTCAAGGAGGCGATATTGGAACGCAATACCGTTCAAGTATTTTTTATGCGAATGACGAACAGAAAAAAGCTGCTCAATCGATTATCAATCAGTTGAATACTGAAAAAGTTTATTCAAGTCCAATTGTTACAACTTTAGAACCATTGACAGTTTTTTATAAAGCAGAAGATTATCACCAAGATTATTATAACAATAATAAAAATGAAGGTTATTGCAAAATGGTGATTCAGCCGAAAATCGAGAAATTCGAAAAAGTATTTAAAGACCGATTGAAAAGATAAATTCATAGTAAAAAACCTGTAAAATTTAAAATTTTGCAGGTTTTTAAATTTTGAAATATATTACAAGATATAATCTGTGTTTATAAAATTAGATTCTTTGTTATTCAATAAAGCTTGTAAAATTTCATTGTTGTATTCGTTGTCTTTTGATGCTACAAATGTTCGAATCGAGAACGAACGCAAAGCATCAAAAACACTTAAAGTTCCAACCGCAGAATCTTTTCGACCTGTAAACGGATAAATATCTGGACCACGTTGGCAAGAACTATTCAGGTTAACACGAGTTACTAAATTGACTAAAGTATCAATAAGTGGCGCAATGGTTTTAATGTTTTTTCCAAACAAACTCACTTGTTGACCATAGTTCGATTCTGCCATATCGTCTAGTGGTTCTTGAATATTTTTGAAACTAATAATTGGTACAATTGGTCCAAATTGCTCTTCATAATAAATACTCATCTTTTTATTTATCGGATATAAAACTGCTGGATATAAATAATTTTCTGTTCGTTCGCCACCTTTTTTATTAATTACTTTCGCACCATTTGCACAAGCGTCATCTATTAATTCTTGCAAATAATCTGGTTTGTCTTTTTCGGGTAATGGCGTCAGAAAAACGTTTTCATCCCACGGATTTCCATATTTCAATTCATCAACTTTGGCTGCAAATCTTTTATTGAACTCGTCAACTATTGACTCATGAACATATAAAATTTTCAAGGCCGTGCAACGTTGACCGTTAAATGACAAACTGCCTGAAATGCATTCTTGAATTGTCAAGTCTAAATCGGCATCTTCAAGAATAATAGCTGGATTTTTAGCTTCGAGTCCTAAAATTAAACGCAATCTATTTTTATTTGGACTTTGGTCTTGTAATGCAATTGCTGCTTTGCTATTGCCAATTAACGCCAAAACAGAAATTTTTCCCGATTGCATAATCGGTGTTGCTACTGCTCTACCACGACCATAAACAATGTTGATTACACCTTTTGGAAAACTTTTTTGAAAAGCATTTAACAATGGCGAAAGCAATAATACTCCCAATTTTGCAGGTTTAAAAACAACCGTATTTCCCATAATAATGGCAGGAATCAGCAAAGTAAATGTCTCATTCAACGGATAATTGTAAGGACCAAGACACAAAACAACTCCAACTGGACCACGACGAACCATTGCATTGATGCCTTGATTTTTAGTAAATTTAGCAGAATTTCTATCTAAAACCTTATATTCTTCGATGGTATCATTTATATAATCGACTGTTCTATCAAATTCTTTTTGCGAATCTGCCAATGATTTGCCTATTTCCCACATTAAAAGTTTTACAACTTCGTCTCGTGTTTTTTTCATTTCAATGACAAAATTTTGCATACACTTAATTCGGTCAATAACCTTCATTGTTGGCCAAGAACCTTGACCATTATTGTACGCTAAAACTGAAGAATCTAAAGCTTCAAGCGCTTCTTTTTTCCCCATATCTGGTGTTGTTCCTAAAAAAGTAGGTTCGTATTTTTCAGTCGAAGATATAGTAGAATATACTTCTGTTGTTGCTCCATTCCAAGTTTTTAATTCGCCATTTAGCAAATAAGTATCTTGAATTGTGTGTTTTGTAATTTGATATTTTTCAGGAATTGGATTCATTTTTTGTTTTAAATTCGAATTAATCGTTTACTAAACTTTGCAAATAAGATAGAAATCTTGAAATAATTCCTCGTTTTTCGGGTTTTGGATTTTCTTGTTTTGCCACACTTTCAAAAGCTCTAAATGTTGAAATAAAGAAAGTTATGAAACAAAAAATTACAATTATATTTAATATTATTATGTCTAAATTTTTCATATTATTTTTTCAGTTTAAGGTTAAAGAAAATTAATAATCCAATAATAGTTGGCGGCCATAATCCAATGAAAATTGCTCGTTGCCAATCGCCAAGTACGACATAAAAATACTCTGAGATAAATATTAGGACTACAACAACAATCAAAGTAAATAATTCTGATTTTTTAAATTTGTCAAACATTTTATAATTTTTTAAGTGGTTTAAATTTTTATAAATGTAATGAAAAAACCATTCTGTTTAACAAATTAATATAAATATTAAACAAAATATTTAATACATACGTTTAATTTTTTCATGATAAAACATTTATTCGAACAAAATATCCATATTCAAATCATTTTGAACATTGCCAGAAAACTTATTATTTTGCAATCCAAAAGTAGTTATCATTGTCATAAAAACTGATTTTCTAGTTTTGGTATCTGATCTAAAGACACCAATTTTTTCTCTTAAAACTTCATCATATTTTTTATCAATTTCGAATTTATTGATAGAAAATTTCATTTCGCAAAGATTTATGGCTTGGTCTCGGCGGTCAATAACCAAATCTACTTGGGCACCATTCTCTATAGATTTACTGCGCCAAGATGATGTTTTGGTTTCGATGCCGCTAATACCCAACGCTTTTTTTATTTGATCCAAGTGTGACAAACAAACTTGTTCATAAGCATAACCACTCCAAGCCCTATGTTGTGGATTATCGATTGCTTTTATCCAAAAATCTTTATCTGTTAATTGATAGTTTTGAATAAAATTTATATAAAACAAGCTGTAAAAATCGGTCAATTGGTACAAACTGTCACGTAGTTTTTTATTAAACGGAACATATTTTCTGATAAAACCACTTTCTTCAAGTTCATTTAGTATGGTCGAAAGTCCACCTCCATCTGATATTTTGGAGTCTTCAATAATTTCGTTTCGCGTAAAACCTTTGGTTTTCTTGGCTAATGTTGCCACAACAATTTCGTGTTTTTCGGCTTTGTTAAATAATGATTTAAAAATGTTTTGAAACTCGGTTCGCAACAATCCATTTTTCGAAAAACAAATTTTATTGATGTTTTGCGTAGCACTCAATCCTTTTTCGACCTCGTCCCAATAAAATGGAATACCGCCCAAAACCATATACAATTGAATGATGTGATAATGATCCAAATTCATTTTTTTAGATTTAGAATATTGCTCACATTCTTTTAATGTAAAAGGTTCAATTCGCATTCTTTGCGTCACTCGGTTGTGCAAACCTCCACGGTTATTTATCAATTTATTGATCATCCAAGAAGCAGCCGAACCGCAAACAATCAACACAATATCTGTTCTTGCCGATGCCCAACTGTTCCAAAAATGTTCTAGTGCTCGAATAAAATTAGATTTTGGCGTGTCGAACCAAGGCAATTCATCAATAAAAATGACTTTCTTTTTTTGTTTTGATTTTGTGATGCATTTTTTTATTTGTCCAAAAGCTTCTAGCCAAGTTTCTGGCTTGGTACTTATTCTTGGATGTTGTGTGTTAAATGCTTCATGAAAATTATCGAGTTGTTCTTCTAAAGTTGCGTTAGCAATTCCTGTCAAATGAAAAGTATATTTATCGTGAAAAAAAGATCTTATTAAGAAAGTTTTACCAACACGACGTCTGCCAAAAACAGCAATAAACTCTGATCTTTCAGAAGTATAATTTTCTGTGAATAATGTAATCTCTTCTGCTCTTCCAACCATAATTTAAAATTTTATAATTCGCTGTAAATATATAAAAAATTATAGATACAGCAAATTATAAATTTTTTATAATCTGCTGTAAGTATAAAAATAAATATACTTACAGCAGATTATAAAAAATTTATAATCTGCTGTAAGTATGAAAATTAATGTAGTTACAGCAGAATTATAATACAAAAATTTTAAATTTTAAACAAAAAAACCCGCAAGAATTAACTCACAGGTCTTAATACTTAATTGCTTCGCCAGTTCGTGCTTTTCAGGCTCGTGTCTAAAATCTTAATACTTATTTTATCAACTCAAAACTACGTTTTACAAAAGCAGTCAACTCCTCACCTTTTAGCAAGTTTTGAGATAATTTTGCCAAATCTAATGCTTGTTTTACCAAATGTTCTTGGGCAGACTTATCAGTTGTTTGCAAAATTGTTGTTGCCAAAGCTGAATTAGAATTGACAACTAAATTGTACATTTCGGGCATATTTCCCATTCCGAACATACCACCGCCGCCAGATTGGCTCATTTCTTTCATTCTTCGCATGAATTCTGGTTGCGTGATTATAAATGGCGATGCGTTGCTGTCAAGTGATTCTAATTGAACCGAATAAGCTTTTGGAATAAACGCTTCTAAAGATATTTTTAAGGTTTCTTTTTCATCATCAGATAATTTAGAAATCGTTGTTTCGTCTTTTTTGATTAAATTATCAATATGATCTGAATCGACACGAACAAAAGTTACATTTTCGTTATCAGCTTCTATTTTTTGAATCAAATGTGAAATAATTGGAGAATCCAAAAGTAAAACTTCGTAACCTTTTTCTTTAGCAGATTCGATGTATGAATGTTGTCCATCTTTATTTCCAGCATACAATACGACTAATTTTCCGTCTTTGTCAGTTTGGTTGGCTTTTAAGTTTTCTTTAATTTCTTCTAATGTAAAAAACTTATCATCAACTGTTGGATATAGCACAAATGAACCTGCTTTTTCGTAGAATTTTGGCTCAGAAAGCATTCCATATTCAAGAACGATTTTAATATCATTCCATTTTTTCTCGAAATCTTCACGGTTTTCTGTGAATAGTGATTTTAATTTATCGGCAACTTTTCTAGTGATATAATTCGAGATTTTCTTAACATTACTATCGGCTTGCAAACCTGAACGTGAAACGTTTAACGGAATATCTGGCGAATCGACAACACCTTTTAGCATCATTAAAAATTCTGGAACAATTCCTTCGACATTATCAGTTACATAAACCTGATTTTGATACATTTGGATTTTGTCTTTCTGAATTTGCATGTCTGTACTCATTTTTGGGAAATACAAAATTCCAGTCAAATTGAAAGGATAATCGACATTCAAATGAATATTGAACAATGGCTCTTCGAATTGCATTGGATACAATTCGTGGTAAAAAGTTTTATAATCTTCGTCAGAAAGTTCGGTTGGTTGTTTGGTCCAAGCTGGGTTTGGATTGTTAATAATGTTGTCAACTTCAACTTCTTCTGGTTTAGCATCTTCTGCAGCATCTTCTGGCAAAGGCAATCTTTCGGTTTTAGTTCCAAATTTAATTGGAATTGGCATAAACTTGTTATACTTATTCAATAATCCAGAAATTTTAGAATCTTCAAGAAATTCTAAAGAATCTTCGGCAATATGAAGAATAATTTCGGTTCCGCGATCGGTTTTTGAATGTGGTTCTAATGTAAATTCGGGGCTACCATCGCAAGTCCAATGAGCTGCTGGTTCGTCTTTGAAGGATTTTGTAATGATTTCGACTTTCGAAGCCACCATAAAAGCAGAATAAAAACCAAGACCAAAATGTCCGATAATACCTGAATCTTTGGCAGAATCTTGGTATTTGTTCAAGAATTCTTCGGCACCAGAAAATGCTAATTGATTGATGTATTTTTCAACCTCATCAGATGTCATTCCTAAACCTTGATCAATAACGTGTAACTTTTTGCCTTCTTTATCGATTTTAACTTCGATAATTGGGTTGCCATATTCTGTTTTTGCTTCGCCAATACTGGTTAAATGTTTTAGTTTTAGCGTGGCATCAGTTCCATTAGAAATTAGCTCTCTCAAGAAAATTTCGTGATTGCTGTATAAAAATTTCTTGATTAAGGGAAATATGTTTTCTACCGAAACATTAATTTTTCCTGTTGTCATAATTGTATTTGTTTTAAATTTAAAAAATACATTTCAAATAGAATACCAATAATATATAGAGTGACAAATTGGCTGATTTTTTTTTATTTGAATTTTTTTTGTCTTTTGATAGTCTATAAAAATTAACATTAGTATCTTTGCTATTATAGAAATCAAAAAAAATTACAATGAAAAAAATCATTTTATTATTTGCAATGGCAATTTTAAGCTTTGCCTGCAAAACACAATCGCCCGTAGGAACAAGCCTTGACAAAAAATCAGAAGTGGCTATTAAAGGAAACTGGACTATTAGTGCAGTGACTTATCCAGGTTCAGAATACATTAAAGTTAGCTCTTTTGACATTGCAGATTCAAAATGTTTTGTTGGTAGCAACTGGAAATTTGTTTCTAACAACAACAAAGGAACAATGGCTTTAGCTAAGGCTGATTGTATTGCTTTTGAATCAAATATTACTTGGTACATCAATAAAGATGGTCAATTTGTAATGAAATTAATCGATGCTGGAGAAAAAGCCAAAAGAGTAAAAGAAGGTGTAATATTGTCGGTAGCAAACCAAACAGATTCTTCTTTTCAATTGATTGATAGAATTAATGTAGGCGGGAAATCAGTGGAAGTAGTTTATCAATTTCAAAAAGCAATTTAATTTTAAATAAAACTAAAAATGAAAAAAATAGCAATTATATTAATGGCAGTTATAATTAGTTTAAGTACAACTTTAACTGGTTGCGAAGCCGCAAAAAATACAAATAAAACACAACGTGGAGCAGGAATTGGTGTTGTTCTTGGTGGTGTTCTCGGAGCAGTTATAGGCAATAATGTTGGTGGTGGAGGAAATGGAGCAATTGGTGCGGTTCTGGGTGGAGTTATTGGTGGTGTTGCTGGTGGCGTTATCGGAAATAAAATGGACAAACAAGCACGTGAGATTCAAACTGCAATTCCTGGTGCACAAGTAGAAAGAGTTGGTGACGGAATTAGACTAGTTTTGGGTGAGAACGCAATTCGTTTTGATGTTAATAAATCAACATTGACTCCTACTGCAAAAGCTAATTTAGATAAATTAATTCCAGTTTTTAAAGACTATGCTGACACTGACATGGTTATTTATGGCTTTACAGATAGTTCTGGAAAAGAAGATTACAACAAAATATTATCTGAAAAAAGAGCAGCATCTGTTAAAACATATCTTGCTGGAAAAGGATTAAATATTACTCGCTTTATATCTAATGGTTTAGGTATTGCTGACCCAATTGCAAGTAATGAAACTCCAGAAGGAAAAGCTCAAAACCGTCGTGTTGAATTTGCTATTACTGCAAATGCAAAAATGATTGAAGATGCTAAAAAAGAAGGAAATTAATATTCATTGAAAAATAATATCAAAAAAGCTGTTTCGAAAGTCACAGCTTTTTTTATGGATTAAAAGTATTAAATGCTGGAAACTTTATGATAAAAGTCGAATAAACACTGATTAAGAAATATTCATAATTTTTTAAAATTTGTAAAGTTTACTGATGGAATTTTAACAATTAATTATGCTTTTTTAATCCAGAAAAATTAAACATTACTATTCTTTAGAAACTAATAATTTGAAATTTGTGTTCATTTATCAAAAATATAAAACTTTCCTCTAATTCAATAATTTAAAATGTCTAATTTTGAATAGAATTTAACCGTTAAAAAAAAATGCTTGAAATTAATAACATTTCGTTTTCATACAATCAAATTCCTACATTAAAAAATATTAATTTTAATGTAGAAACTGGTCAAAATATTGCAATTATTGGCGAAAGCGGTTGTGGAAAAAGTACTTTGTTAAAATTGATTTATGGTTTATATGATTTGAATGATGGAGTAATTTTATTTGAAGAAAATCAAATTTTTGGACCAAAAAACAAGCTTATTTATGGCGAAGAATATATTAAATATTTAGCTCAAGATTTTGGTCTTATGCCATACATAACTGTCGCTGAAAATATAGGTAAATTTTTATCGAATAGTGATAAAAATAAAAAACAAATTAGAATAAACGAATTACTAGAAATTGTTGAAATGACCGAATTCACGAATACAAAAGCACAATTCTTGAGTGGCGGACAACAACAAAGAGTGGCATTGGCAATGGTTATTGCAAAAAAACCAAAACTATTATTACTCGACGAACCTTTTAGTCAAATTGATAGTTTTAGGAAAAATAATTTGCGCCGAAATTTATTTCATTATCTAAAAAGAAATAATATAACTTGTCTTATTGCAACTCACGATTGTAATGATGCTCTATCTTTTTCTGATGAAACAATTGTTTTGCGGAATGGCGAAATTGTTGCAAAAAATAATCCAAAAATACTTTTTGAAAATCCTGAAAACAAATATATTGGTTCTCTATTTGGTGAAATTAATGAAATTAAAATTAACGAAAAAATTAAATTAATTTATTCACATCAATTAAAAATTACTAAAAATTCAGACCTGAAAGTTATTGTGAAAAAGAATTATTTTCGGGGAAATCATTATTTGATAGAAGCAACTTATAACGATAAAGCATTATTTTTTGATTCAGAAATTGAAATTTTATTAAATTCTGAAGTATATCTTAATTTCTCAAATAAATATATTTAAAATTAATCTCAAAAAAGTAGCTGTAATTTTACAGAATGTTTAAATTTGGGCTATAATTTCAATTATTCCTCAAAATAAAATTAAAAATGTATAATTCAAAAATATCTGGACTTGGTTATTTTGTTCCAGAAAACATAGTAACAAACGACGACTTATCTAAAATAATTGATACCAACGATGAGTGGATTCAAGAAAGAACCGGAATTCAAGAACGACGTCATATTGTTAAAGGAAGTGGTGAGACCACAACTACAATGGGTGTTAAAGCTGCAAAAATTGCTATAGAACGTTCAGGAGTAGCAAAAGAAGATATAGATTTTATAGTTTTTGCAACCATTTCTCCCGATTATTATTTTCCTGGTCCAGGTGTTGCTTTACAAAAAGAATTAGGACTTAGAACAATTGGTGCACTTGATATTCGCAATCAATGTTCGGGTTTTGTTTATGCGCTTTCTGTTGCAGACCAATACATTAAAACTGGAATGTATAAAAATATTTTGATTGTTGGTGCTGAACTACAATCTTTAGGAATTGATATTTCGACTCGTGGTCGAAATGTTGCAGTAATTTTTGGTGATGGAGCTGGTGCAGCAATTGTTTCTCGAGAAGAAGATTTGACAAAAGGTGTTTTATCTACTCATTTACATTCTGAAGGAGAACATGCTCTAGAATTGGCAGTTGCAGCACCAGGAATGGGTGGCAAATGGGTAACAGATATTTTAGCAGATAATGACCCTGATGACGTGAGTTATTTTCCGTACATGAATGGACAATTTGTTTTTAAACACGCTGTAACTCGTTTTGCAGAAGTTATTAATGAAGGGCTTGAAGCCAATAATTTGCAAGTTTCTGATATTGATATGTTGATTCCGCATCAAGCGAATTTGAGAATCTCTCAGTTTATTCAGAAAAAATTTGGTTTGAGTGATGACCAAGTTTTTAACAATATTCAGAAGTATGGCAATACAACAGCAGCATCTATTCCGATTGCTTTGACCGAAGCTTGGGAACAAGGCAAAATAAAATCGGGAGATACGGTTGTTTTGGCTGCTTTTGGTTCTGGATTTACTTGGGCAAGCGCAATTATTAAATGGTAATTTTAGATTTCACAAAAAAAAAATCATTTGTCTGCAAATGATTTTTTTTTTGTGAAATAATTCAATTTTGACTTAATACCGAGATTTGAGACTAAAAACTAATAAACTTACCATAAATCACCAACAATCAAGCTGTTAGATTTGTATGGAATTAATGTTGAATTGTGTTTTAATCTGAATAAAGTATACTTATATTTAGGAAATAGATTGTTATTTGCCGGAATTTCTATTTTGCTATTTGATACACTAACATTGTCAATACCATAATTTTGCAAAATTGTTCCTGTTTCAATATCTGTAATTTTGTATAAATAAACTGTATTTATTCCATTAACTTGTTTGAATAAATCTAAATCTAAAAAAATGATTTCGCTCAATTTACTTTTTTCTAAAGTAAAGTTTTTGATCTCAGTTTTTTTGTTGGTTGCCACATTATTTGGATTATTAAATGCCAATAACAAAGCATAAAAATCGACTGCAATAATACTAATGTTTACTTGGTTTGGTTGCATATTATCTGCATAAAAAAACTGAGTTGCAATTTGCGTTTTCTTGTTTTCGTCTGGATTTACTGGGTTAAAATTGACTAACTTGCTATTATCAGTTAATTGCAAAAGTTGAATTTCTTTAGATGCATTAACTAAATTACTCGATTCGAATGTTTCGCTCCCATCTGCATTCTTGCGGAATATTTTTAAATCTTTTATTAAATTTTTTTCTTTTATAAAAACTGCTTTATTTGAAATTAATCTTGAAAAATCATCAATGAAAGGTAAACTATCAGTCACTTGAATTTCACCAAAATCTATTCTGTATCGGGCAGTATTGTTTTCTAAAAACGGAATAGATACTTTTAAACTTGTCAATCTATCAGTTACTTCATATTCTGCATCGGTTTCGCACGAAAAAAATATACAAAAACTAATAATTAATAGGTATTTGAAAGAATTTATATTTTTCATTTTCTTTATAATTTATAAAACCTGACAAAAAAATTTGTCAGGTTTAGTTAAATAACTTTAATTTAGATAAATAATTTAATTCAAGATTATTTTTTGAGTTTTATTGTCGACACTCACAATAAGAACTTGATTCTTAGATAAATTATTTATAGTTGTACTATTTTTTTGTCCAATAGTTTCTGAAATTTTTTGTCCAAGTAAATTGTGAACCAATATCTTTTCACCACCTTCGGTTGAAATAAAAACTGAACTATCTTTTGTATGAATTTTTAATTGATTTTCATTTGATATTTCATTTAATCCTAAAGAATTTCTTTTAATAATTTTCACATCATCAAAAATAAAATTTTTAAGTGGACCAATTGTCGTCAAGAAAATAAATAACTTAGTTGCTGTTGGTGGCGCAGTAACCTTAAAAGCTATTGGAAGAAATATACCTTGTGAAATTGGTGGGCATTCTTGACCAAAAAAGAAAGAAGCGTCAGCATCAACAGGTGGTACATCTTCATTGGCATCATTTAACCATTGCAACGAACTTCCGCCAACACTACCTAAAACAAGTGCTTCGGTATATTTGTAAAAATAAGTTATATCATATTCACTACCAGCAGTTATGCCCGAAATAGTTTGAGACACACCACCTTCAATATTAGTACCAGGATCAAAAGAAATGTTTAATGCTTTAGTTCCAGCAAAAACATTGGCAGGAAGAGTAGCTAAAGATAAATTTATTGCAGATTGAGGCGCAAAATTAATCCAAGATTCTGGTAAATTATCAGCTCCAATGGTTCCTTCAAAACTACCATTTAACAAAAGATTTGTTTGGGCATTTGCTCCAAAACTCATTAAGGCAAAAACCCCAATTGTGTACAGTTTAATCATGTTTAATGTTTTCATTTTAAAATTGTTTTTAATTATTGTTGTTTATAAATTCGATTTTTAATATTAAATTGTTTATTGATTGTTTTGATTTTATAGTAAAAATTTGTTTACCCAAATATCTCCTAACCAATAAGCAGCAGTAGTATTTGTAGCTGGAACTGCACCTTTATAAGTTGTTGTTGTGAAAAATGGATCTGATAAATCTGCGTCAAAAATTGCTCCTGTACTAGTTGGCGCCGATGTTGGTCTCAAGGCTTTGAATGCGCTATTAAAAATCCCAGTAAATTGAAATGGATTTACTAATCTTAATCCAACTGCAGTTGCATCTCCAATACTATTTGATGTTGGTAATGTTGCAATATTTGATACAATTCCGGCAGGAATTGTTCCAAGCACATTGTTTTCAAAAATATATGTTTGTGGAGTCGAAATTCTAATCAATTCTTTATAACCATAAAAAACACTATTTCTTAGAACAATATTGGTATTTCTTCTCAAATTAGCTGCATATAAAACAACACTTGCTGGAGTGGTTACAGCAGTTGTATTTCCATCTGTTGTTCCAACAACTGTTAGATTGCTAATTACTGCACGAGTTACAGGCAAAGCAGCAGTTCCAGTTGCATCATTATCACTTTCTATGCAATTTGCATTAGCAGAATAAGGTGCAGATGGATTAAGAACAGATACTAAGAATTGTAATTTACCAGTATATCCAAAATCGAAATCAAAAGCATCATCATTAGCTGTTGTTGAAATTAAATATTTTGCGTTTACATTACCACCAAAAAATTCGAAACTATCGTCAGCACCTCTATATGCTTGACAATGGTCTACTGTTGTACCAGAACCTACTCCACCAAATGTGAATGAATTTAGTTCGTTGTCTGGTGTAACAAGTGCACCTGCATATTCTACACGAACGTAAGATAATGTTCCTGAACTATCGTTAGGATCTGTACCCAAACCATAAGTTACATCGGCATTAGTAACACCAACTGGCAATGCAGGTTCAACAATACCTTCAATAAGTGTTGAAGCAATTCTGTTAGTAGGCGCATTACCTAATATTACAATTCCACCCCAATCGCCAGGAGTCAAAGTAGGATTTGTAGCATCTACACGACCAGTAAAAATAATTGGCTGAGAAGCCGTTCCGGTAGCAACAATTTTACTTCCACGAGTAATTATTAATGCTGATGATTGTTCAGGATTGGCTTTAAAAATCCCTAGAATTCTGGTTCCAGCTTCGATAGTCAAAACTGCATTGTTTTTTACAACAACTTTTCCGTTTAACAAATAAGTGTTGTTAGGAGTTAATGTTCGGCTTTCGGTAATTACACTTGGCAATGTAATAATTGCAAACATTGTTTTAGAAGCCGTTTTCTTGTTTTCGATGGCTTTTTTTAAATGCGAATCTTCTCCGACAAAAGAAAATGTTGCAAACAAGACCGATGCAAAAACTACTTTTGCTGTCAACTTCTTAAATAAATTCTTCATAATCTAAAAGTTTTAAAATTTGCTACTCAGTTTGGTTGAATAAGGAAAAAGGAGTAGCGTTTAACTTTTTCCCTATTTGCTGTTTTTTAAATTATAATAAAAATTTGTTGACCCAATTACCACCAATCCAATAAAATGATTCATTGTTGATTGGCGAAATTGCACCTTTATAGAATGTTGGAATAAAAAAAGAATCCGACAAGTCATCATCAAAATTTGCTCCTGTGGTAGTTGGCGGTGCAGTTGGTCTTAATGATCTGAAAGCGTTGTTAAAAAAACCTATAAACTGAAACGGATTTACGATTCTAAGTCCAATTGCATTTGTTTCAACAATATTATTTGATGTTGACATTGTTACATTAGAGGCAATTCCTTCAATAAAAGATGGGAAAGGTGCAATTGCAACCGATGCTGGTAAGGTCCCAATTATATTATTCTCAATTAGAACAGATTGAGGTGTAAAATTCAAAATTGCTTTTCTAAAACCATAAACAATACTGTTATATAGAACCATATCAGAATTTCTTCGAATTGTTATTCCATTTAAAACACCACTGCCTATAATATTCGAAGCACCATTTGCGGTTCCAACAATAGTTAAATTGCTTATGATTGGTCTGGTTATTGGCGTTGCATTACTTCCTGTTTCATCATTGTCACTTTCGATTGCGTTTGGGTCAAAACTAAATGGTGCATTGGGATTTAAAACTGCTACCAAAAACTGCAATTTGCCTGTGTAACCATTATCAAAATCGAAAGCATCGTCATTGGCTGCCGTAGAGATTAAATATTTGCCATTAACATTGCCACCAAAAAACTCAAAACTATCGTCTCCACTTCTATAAGCTTGCAAATGGTCAATAATAGTTCCTGAGCCTACACCGCCAAAAGTGAAAGAGTTAATTTCGTTGTTTGGACTAATAACTGCTCCAGCATATTCAACACGAACATAAGAAAGGGTGCCAGAATTATCGTTTGAATTATTGCCACCATAACTAACATCAGAATTGGTTACACCAACTGGAAGCGTTGTAGCATTTATTCCTTCAATAATTGTTGTTGCTGGTTTGTTGGTTGGGGCGTTTCCTAGAATAATTATGCCGCCCCAATCGCCAAATGACAATACTGGATTAGTTGCATCAATTCTGCCTGTGAATATTATTGGATTGTTTGCCGTTCCAACAGCTTGAATTTTACTTCCTCGGGTAATAATTAAGGCAGATACTTGGCTTGGCGTGTCTTTATAAATTGCCAAAATTCTTGTTCCAGGTTCAATAGTAAGCACGGCATTGTTTTTGACAACCACTTTTCCGTTTAACAAATAAGTATTATTGGGTGTTAATGTTGTATTGGTATTGATAATATTTGGTAAAGTGATGATATCAAAAGCAGTTTTTACTTTTTTTATGTTCGCAAATGATTGATGGTTTGTAAAGCAGAACATTGTTAACAAAACGGTAAGAAAAAAATCTTTTTTCGTGAATTTTTTTGAGAATAAATTTTTCATAATTTTGGTTTTTATTAGTTATTCTTATGGTTTAAAATTTATAGGATATTGATAAAGAATAAGTTGTACCATTTAAACCTTTTCGTATTACTTTGTCTTGACCATCATTGTACTCTTTTCCAGTTTGATTACTTACCTGATCTTTATTGATATTCATATAAACTATAAAAGGCTCCGCAGTTATATCAGAAGCATTCAATTTTACTTCTACTTTGTTTTTAATCAATTTAAAACTGAATTGTGCATCTAGTGTGCCTCGAGCTACTTCATATTGATCAAAATACTCTTCAGCCCCAGCAAAACGAATTCTATATCCCACATAATTATAATTAAGACTAGCTCCAACTTTGTCTAAATTATAGGTTAAACCCGTATTCCAGTTGAGAGGCGAGAATCCATTTGGTGGTCGGCGACGTGGATTGGGAGGAAGTGTCTTGTTTCTTTCAAGTTCAATTTCACCTATGGTTACATTTCCTTGTAGTATTGATAAATTGCCGTTTAGATATAAATTTTCAAGACCTTTACTTAAAAATCCAAAATGTTTACGAAAGTTAAATTCTATTCCCTCAACATTGGCATCAATAAGGTTGACATAGTAAGCTCGGTCTCCAGTTCCAGTTGATGTAGTTAAAATTTCTATTGGGTTGCGAAAAACTTTTCGAAAAGCAGAAGCAGAAATAATTTCAGCTGGTGACGGATACCACTCTAGTCGAAAATCATAATTTTTGATTGATGGATCTTGTAATCCTTCTTTTCCAGACACTTCAAAACGTTCTTGAATATCAAAATAACTCACAGGTGATCGTTCTCTAAAATCTGCTCGAGCTAATGTTCTACTATAAGCTGCTCTAAATTTGAGCGATGGCAATATATCATAAGTTAGTGTAGCTGATGGCAACCAATTTGGGTTTTTGAATTTAAGAATGGCGTCTTGAAAAGTAAAAGTAGTCCCATCATCACTCTCTTTTCTTTTGACAGTATTTACAGTCATTGAAGCTTCTTCAAAACGCATACCTCCTATAAAATGTAGCTTATTTTTAAAAAAACTAAAATCACCCATAAAATATCCAGCATTAATATTTTGTGTTCCTTCATAATTGTCTTCATTTTTATTTTGCAAACCACCTGTTCCTAAAGTGCGAGGAGTTAAACGTTTATTATCCAAAATAAACCTTAATGGTGTAAAAGTTTCTTGTAATGGTAGTTGTAAATTATTATTAAAATTGCCTCCTCCAAGTCCAGCAGTAACAGCTAATAAAACCTGTTTAAAATCTGCTGACCTGAAAGTACCCCAATATCCAGCTTTTAATTTTTGATTATTGTTGCCTGCTACTTTGAAAGAAAATTCTACATTACCACCAATATTCTGTTTGTTTTCTTTCAGTAATGAAGCGTAAATACCTGAACTTCTAAAGGCATTAAAAAAATTAGCGCCTGATGTAATCCATTCATAATTAGGTAAACCGTCAGCAGAGTTTATACCTACAAAAGCAGCGTTAAAACGATCATCTGGTTGGTCCCTTTGTACTTGGTTAAAATCGCCAAACCAGTTTATTACAAGTTTCTTGTTGGCTAACTTGTGTTCTCCTTCTAAACGTGTTTGCCACAGTGTATTTTGTTTTACAACACTTGAATAATTAAGTACTTTATCTTTTGGTCTATCTGCTAATTCTACTGGATCAGCGTCAAGTTGACGTGTATTATCGTGCGAAAAACGTCGGTTATATAAGTTGCGCCAATCTATTCGATGGTTTTTAGTTTTCCAACCAATATTAAGTAATCCAGCAGTTACTGTTACAAAAGAAGATCTAACACCTTCAATAGAATACAGTTCAGAAAATCGGGCTCGAAAGTCATAATCTTCTCTCTCCTCATCGTGGCGGTAGATAAAAGCACCAGTAAAACCAATTGTACTTTCGTTTTTAAACTCATGCGGCATTCCACCCACAATTCCAAAACTTTGTGTAGGGTTTCCATTAAATTTTTGCAATCCCCAATGGTTTGGAATTTCTCCAGCGAGCCTATTTTGTTCTGGATTTACTAAACTTAATGGATCACTTGGATTGTTTATTGGAGTGTATACAGTTTTATATTTATCATACCAACCATTTTTAAACCAATCTCGCTTGTCGGTTCCAAAAAAATAATCGTCTTTATATCGTGTGTTACTATAAAAATCTTTTCCAAAACTTTGACTATTATAGCCACTACCAATGCTAATTGTGAAGAATTTTTCTTCTGGAACCGATAAAGTGTTCACTTGAACTGTTCCGCCAGCAAACTCGCCTGACATATCGGGTGTGAAAGTTTTAGAAACGATTACATTGTCAATTAAATTGCTCGGAATAATATCAAATGAAAAGTTTTTTCTATTTGGTTCTGTACTCGGCAATGAAGATCCGTTGAGTAAAACATTGTTATATCGTTCGCTCATTCCACGAATAACCACAAATTTATTGTCTTGCATTGTTACTCCAGAAACTCGTTTGAGTACTTGTGCGACATTATTATCTGATGTTTGTTTAATTAAGTCTGCGCTAATTCCATCAGAAAACGAAACTGCTTTTTTCTGTAAATTATACAATCCTGCAACCGATGCTTTTTTAAATTTAGTTGTTACAACAACCTCTGAAAGTGCATTGGTACTTTCTTTCATTACAATATTTAACTTTATACTTTTGTTTTCAATAATAACAATTTCGGAAATTTTTTGAGTCTGAAATGAAATAAAACTCGCTTCGATTGTATAAATTCTTGGAAAAAGTTTTATTGAATAATTGCCATCAATATCGGTTTGTGTGCTTGTATTGGTCTCTAATATTCTAATATTTACACCAGACATCGGCAAACCCAAATTGTCTGTAACTATTCCTTTTAGAAAACCAGATTGTTTTTGCTGAAAATTATTTAAACTTGAATTTTCGAATGCATCGCAATTAATAAACAAATAATTTTTATTATCTAAAAATAATTTGCTTGAAGCGAATGAATCGAAATAGGCAAGTTGTAAAGACATATTTAATAAAATAATTAGATAAAAAAAATAGCTTTTGTTTGATTTTATTTTTAAGACCATAACCGATATAAAGTAAATTTTGGAATTGAAATGTTTTAAGAAAAAGCATTTTTTAATTTTGACATAGAATCCACTATTCTAAGTTTTGAAAATTGATTAAGAATGTGTTGTTTCAAATTAATTTTTTTACTTAATTTAATCCTAAATTTTAGGTTGTCTGGTAATTTTAACCAAACTATATCGAAATTTTTGGCAAAATCTTGTTCGTTAATTTTACAATCTGAATTTATCAATTTCAAATTTTTGTTTTCGATAATTGTTTTTTCTTTAGCCAAAGTTTCGTTGTTAATACATCGAGAATACATTTTGTGAGCTAGAACAAGTTTTTTTAAATTTCCTTGAAAATGTTCGTTTGTAATAATATTCATGATGATTGTAATTGATTTGATTGTGATTGATTTAATGCTTCTAAAAGATAATCGTATCTTAATCCAGTTTTTTCTTTATCAAGTAGATAGTCTTTTCGTTAATACTTTGTAAATTAAATGTTAACGACTGTAAACAAGACTGTTAGAATGATTTATTAAAAAAATAAAAAGGAAATTCATTTTTTAAACTCATAATAATCATTGTTTAAAACAAGTGTTTTTATATAACTATTTAATAATATTGGTTTATTAGGTTTGAGCTAATTTTGCAATTCTCCACAAATACATTCTAAAAAGTTGTCATCAAAAAAAACTTGATGATGTGTTTTTTATATAAATAGATAAGAAAAACATAAAGATTTTATCGAAATGAAAATATCTGATCAAAAACTGCTAGATAAAATTGCAAGTAAAGACGAAATTGCTTTCAATGAATTTTACAAAAGATATGCGTCGCTTTTGTATAAATGGGTTTTTAATAGAACTAAAAATTTAGAAATTTCAAACGAAGTTACTCAAGATTTTTGGTCAAATTTATGGATAAATCCAATTTTAATTAAAACTAATATTGATGGAGATGCTAAAAATTTTATGTTGCATTTTTTTACTTTTCGAATTTTAGATTATTTGCGTGCTCAAAAGAAAAACAAATTTTTAATTGACCAATCCTCTCAACAAAATAGAATCGAATCAGGATTTTTTTATTCACATATTTTAGAAGAAATTCATGAAAAAGAAATTCATGACATTATTGATTTAGTACTTGATACTTTACCAGATTTGACCAAGAAAATATTCAATTATCGTTGGAAAGAGAATTTTAACACTAAAGAAACTGCTTTACAATTTAATGTAAATGAAAAAATTGTCTATAATAGAACTTTTAAAGCTTTTGATGCCATACGAAATAAATTAAGCGATTTGAATTTTAATTAAACTATTTGAAAACGGAAAAATGTTTATACTATTAGTTTTATTAAATTTGCGTAATTAAATTTATTCAAATGACAATTCACGAATATGTATTAAAATATGTTGATCAAGATTTTGTTGGAGAATTACCTTTTTCTGTAACTTTTAAATCATTTAATAAAAATGGTTTAATTAACAATAAAATATATTTTGAAAAAATATTGAGTTATTTTGATGGCGAATGTTGTTAGTTCGATTTATTTATTTATTGAAATAACAAAACCCTCTAAAATATTACATTTGAGGGTTTTAATGAATTATTTTTATTACAAACTTAATAAAATTATTTTATTTTTGCACTTTAATGTCAACTAATAACCTATCAGCATTTATAGCTTTCAATTTAATAACTCCCTTTTTTCCTGTAGCGTTTTTGAATGTTACTATTAATGGAAAAGTTAATTATCCAATAGCATTATCGTCATCAACAACATCTAGGTTCTTTAATTTAGAATCATCAGTTAAAGTTATCGCATCAAAATCTGCTACACTAAAACCACTATTAAAATTTTTAAAAAGAGATTTTTTAGCTCCTGCAATTTGGAAATCTGTATCATCGGGGCTTGCAAAATAAATAAAGTTACTATTTGAACCTACGTAAACAAAATCAATGTCAGCACCGTTTGCAGTTGTCACTTCTGATTGTTTTAAAGTTTTACCCAATTTAATTGAGAAGTAACGACCAAAAGTAGAACTTGTTGCTGTTTGAGATAATTCAACATTAGTAAAAGTTAAAATAGTTGAATTGTCAACAACGGCCTCTGTTACAGCTTTTGTTTCCTCATCTTTTGAACAACCAATAAATAACATACTTACTAATAATACTCGAATAATTTTTTTCATGATTTTTTTATTTAAATTTTTGCAAAAATAAAAATTTATTTTTATTTTTCGTACAAAAATCTAAATAATTATTTTTTTTAAAAGCTAAGAATATTATCTTCAAGTTGATTTCTTAACTCTTAACTGTCAAGGATTTAAAGCATTAAAATTCTATCTTTTAAGAGTAAAATGAGATTTAAAAACTTTTTGAATTCCATTTTCTACATAGTTTACAACAAACCAATAATCTGTTGATGGCAAAAGTTCTCCGTTATATCTTCCGTCCCAACCAATATCTGTAGTTTTTATTTGATTTATTAATTTTCCAGACCTATCAAAAATACTTACTTTAGAATTCGGTTCGTTTTCTAACCCAATTACATTCCAATATTCGTTAACCGAATCTCCATTTGGAGTAAAATATTTCGGATAGTTAATTACCAAAATTGGCACAATTGTAGTGCCGCAACCGTTTTTGTCACGAACAGTAATTTCGTGATTTCCATAAGGAACATTTGTAAAAATATTGCTGTCCTGAAAGAGGTTATCATCTAGTTGATATTCGTAAACACCACCTGCACCTTCGGCTGTTATGGTAACAAATTGATCGTCTGAAAAATTTTCGCTCAATGCAAAACTCGCAATTGCGATTTGAGATAAAATTACTTTTGTGGTAACTTTTTCAGAAACACAACCAGTCAATTTATTTGTTGCAACTACAGAATAAGTTCCTGCGACAACAATAGTAGGCAAATTACTTGATGTGCTAATTGTTGCATTGGTACTATCAGTCCAAACAAAAGTATAATTATTGGCACTCAAACCACTATCAACGTTAACTGAATTCAAAATTTCTCCTGTCGAATTACTAATACATATAACCAATTTTTCAGGATTTGTAGGTTCTGGCAATTTATTGACTATAATATCAAATGGTTTTACGTCATAACAACTCGGATTTAATGTATTGTTGTTTACTCTAACAAAAACATTTTGCAGTAAAGTTGGTCCAACAATTGGGTTATTATTCAAATTAGCATCAAATTGTGTTTCGAAATAAGCAACCGAGAATTGACTACCAGTTTGTGTTCCTAGAATTGTAGTGTTGTATTGTGTTAAATCTGTTAAGGTTTTTCCATCATTATCGCCATCGGTGTCGCAAAATGTTCTATTAGCAATTAACACCGTATTTATAACTGGAATTGGAATAATTGTTACATTAAAACTAGTTTGACTCTCGCAAAAAGTACCAACACCTGTTGAAAATCTTTTATAAATATAAATTAATTGATTTGTCAAAACATTAAACCCAGCAGCTCTTGGAGTTCCTGTTCCGTTGGATCCTGTAAAATAACTACCTGATGTTAAAGCTGGTAATGTGTAGCCATAACATCTTGAAACATCAGCTAATTTATCAACTTTATTGATAGTAATTCCAAAACTTTTTTGACTTGGAGAACAGCCGCCTACATTTGGATTTCCAGGAAAATAAACATACAAAGTCTGTGTTGCATTGATTTCATTTCCAGCAAAATAAGCGATTCCAGTACCTTCATTTCCTGTGAAATAATTACCAACTGCTACTGGAGGCAATATATATTTATCGCAAGCAATAACAGCTGCAGGTTGAGACACTACTGGATTTAAACTTATTGTTATGGTAAAAGTTTTTTCATTTTCGCAGAGAAATCTTGCAGTTTTTTTGTTGTAGACATATATCGTTTGAACGACTGGTAATATAGTTCCATTTGGCAAAACTGTCTCTGTTAATTTAAATATTGTTCCAGGCGGTAAAAGTATTCCTGAAGTTCCTTCATTTAGTCTTGAACCAGAATAATAAGCATTATTATCGTCAGCATTTGGTTGAATAATTGCTGGTAGTGTATAACTTACACATTGTGAAATATTTGGATATTGAATTGCTTTGGTAAAATAAATCTGAATATCAATTGGATAATCCAATCCACACGGTGGCGTTGCAGATGTTTCTGAATAGGCATATATTCTAATGTCTTGGGTAAAAACGGTATTATCAGGCACAATTCCACCAGTTCGGTTTGGTCCGTAATAAAACTCGACGTTGGTTGGTTTAGTTAATGAAAAAGTTTCGCATTTTGGATAAATCGGCGAAAGTGGAATTAATGGATAAGGTTTAATATCAATAACCATTGGAACACTTCTTTTACATATTCCATCAGAGACAAAAACGAAAATTGTTTGACTTACTGAGATAATTGAACCTGAATTAATAGTTATTCCAGTTCCATCTGCTTTTGTATTATATGAAAATTGTTGATAAGATTGACTTGGAGAAACCGTTGTATTAACTGGAATAATTGGCAATGTTGGCAAATTATAGATGCCACAAGCAGTAACATTTAAATTTATTGATGATGGAACAACTGGAAGAATAATTTTTATATTAATTGGTTCATCAAATATACAATTAGAAACTGGCAAATCATTTGGATCTGACTTTGCATAATGATAAATTTTCATGGAACTTTCATATATTGTACCAACAGTAATTTCAATATTTGATGCACTAGGTCCGCCAGCATTTGGATAATATTTACCTACAGGTAATGGTGGCAAAGTATATTTTTGGCATTCTACCACCTGTGTTGGACTCGGCAAACCAACATAAACTGTAAAAACATCATCATCTGTACAAGGCAATAATCCTGATTCTGAGTGAACATATATAGTTTGTGTAGCCAAAATTTTTGTTCCTTCGGGTATTATATTTGCAGAAATAAAATTTGTACTGCTGTAATAATTAATAATTGGATTTAATATTCTATCTAATGGCAATAATGTATAAAATTCTCCAATACATTTATAAATGTTTTCATAATTAGGTAAAACTGGACTTGGATCTATTTTTATAATATACGGCAATTCGATTTCGCAATTGGCTTCGTC
>JAYTMQ010000110.1:0-8033 GCA_043728355.1 Bacteroidota bacterium | reverse complement strand
AATTCGACTACCAAAAAAGATGTAATGTCTATCTGTGGTTATGGTTATATTTTTTTTGATGATATATGGACTATATTATAAAAGTGTTTGGTATTATTTTGTCATTCCGTAGGAATCTCAATAATGTTGCTCATTTTATGTGGGATTCATCAGGATTGACAAATTTGCACGTAGGTTTTAGTATTTTCAAAACCACGTTTCAGCATCAATTTGCAACCTGAAACCTGAAACAACTTTTCACCCGACAATCAAGCAACTCATCGAAAATTGATGTCATCCGTCATTTAAATCTGCATTTCGTCCGTTGGTGGTTTTTTAATTAAATGCGTTGTCGCAATTTTGACTCGAAGTTTAATCAAAGACATACCCGAGCCTTGAATTACGATTTGACGCAGCAAAGTGCGAATTGGCGAAGCAATAATATTTAGAAACAAAAAATCATGAAAAATTATTTAAAAAACACAATTACAATTTTTGCATTGGCAACATTATTATTCTCTTGTTCTAAAGATGAAGATGTTGTTATACAAAACCAACTACCGGTCGAAAGTCAATATCGAATCAAGCAAATTGATTTTGCTGATGCAACCAAAACTTTTTTTGAATACAACTTGCAAAACCAAATTACTAAAATTACAACTGGCTCAGCAATCGAAACCAATGTTTACGATGTCAATGGATTTTTGACCAAAACTACCAAAACAGGTCAGGTTAGTTCTGAATCGAATTGTGTTGCTAATTTCACCAACGATGCAACTGGTTTATCGACAGAAGAAATTAGAACTTATGACAATGGCGATAAGCTAAAATGGAATTATACAAATCTAAACGGCAAACACCAATCATTAAGAAAATATTTATGGAATGTAACTGTTTGGCAAGAATTCTTAAATGAAGCTGCAACATATACTTATGATTCAAATGGCAAGTTAACAGAAACTTTAGCTAAATTAACGAAAACCATTAATACTTATGACAGTCGTGGCAATTTGTTGATAGCAGATAATTTATTCAAATATACTCTTGCGACGCAGTTTATTAATCAAAAGAAAAGCACATTTGAATATGATAACATCAAACCAAAAAACTATAAAAACTCGGTACTTTCAAAAAATAATATATCAAAATCGACTATAGTTAATTATATGGAAAACACACCAATTAATACTCAAACCGAAAATTTTACCTATGACTACAATACCGAAAATTATGTTGTCAAAACCTATAAAGAAGGCGTTTTGTATTCGACCAATGTTCTAGAAAAAATAAATTAATAAAATAAATCATGAAAAATAAAACTTTAAAAACCTTGTGTTTGATGTTTTTTATATCAATACAGATATGTTTTGCGCAAAAAGTGCAACAACCAAAAACAGTTAAAAACAAAACAATTGCGGAACCAAAAACTAATTCAAGCGATAGCCAATTTTATATAGGTTTCAATGCTGGATATAATTTACCTGCTGGTGCAAATGTTAATTACAATTACAAATCAGAAAATCCCTCACCTACTTTGTATCGGCAAAGAGTATTTCATTTATCTTATGGAAAAGGCACTAATATTGGATTGAATATGGGTTACAACCTCAACAAAAATTTTGGTTTAGAATTGGGAATTAATTATTTGATGGGAGAAACCAAAGACGAATCTAGTAGTTTCGATGGAACCTATTTTAATTCGACTTTTACAACAAAAATGCTGCAATTTAGACCAACAGTATTTATTGATGCTGGTTACGAAAAAATAAATCCGTATGCCAAATTTGGATTGGTTGTAAGCACAGGAAACATTATTGAAAAATATGAATCTAATGATTTAACAGACAAAAGAAATTATGCACTTAAATTCTTTGGCGGAATAGGTACTGGGTTTACATCTAGCGCGGGTGTTAGTTATAAAATAAACAATAAAATAAACCTTTTTGGAGAATTAAATTATATAAAACTTACTTATTCTCCAAAAAACCGTACAGTAATTGAAAATACTAAAAACGGTATAGATTTATTACCAAGCTTAAAAACCATTGAAATTGAAACCGAATTTGTAGAAAGTATAATCACCACTGTTGGTGCACCAACTGCAAATGTTAACGAACCCAAAAAAGAAATAGCTATTTTTAAAGGAATGAGCAGCATAGGTTTGAACATAGGTTTACAATATAATTTTTAAATCAATAAAAATGAAAAAAATATTTAAAATAATAGCAATAATTTTATTTTCTTGGCAAATAACTGCCCAAGAACAAAAACCTAAAAACCGATTTTATTTTTCAATTCATTCTGGTTATAATTTATCATCTGGAAATACTGAAAACATAAATACAGGTTTTTTACGGTTAGGTTGGCCAGGATTTAATGTTGAACAAAATGGCACAACAACAACAAGTTCAAATTCTAAATTTAATATGGGTTCTGGTATTAGTTATGGCGGTAGCTTTGGTTATAATTTCAATAAATATTTAGGTTCTGAAGTAGCAGTCTCTTATTTAAAAAGTGAAAGTGACATCAATTATAGACTTTCAAATAGTAGAACTATTAATAATTTTAATTCTAAAATGTTACAAATAAAACCTTGTTTAATTGTATCTGCTGGATTCGAAAAAATAGACCCTTTTATTAAATTTGGACTTGTTTTGGGCAAAATTTCAATAAATAATAATGTTGAATTAGGTAATGCTGTGCTTTCAAGACAGTACACTTTTTTATACGATGGTGGACTTGCAGTTGGTTATACTGGTGCATTTGGAATAAATTATAATTTAGGTAACAACCTATTAATTTCATTGGACACCAATTTTATCAACTTAAGTTACAGTCCCAAAAAACAAACTTTTACTCAATTTTCTGAAAACGGGGTTGATAAAACTTCATTAATTGTAAACCCAGTTCGAGAAGAATATTTTGATGAGCTTGAAGAAGACCCTTCATTTGTGCCAGACCCAAATGCTCCACAAAAAAGAACGTCAGAATCAATTTCTTTTGGCTCGTTTGGTTTTAATTTAGGGGTTAAATATGGTTTTTAGAATAGTTTGTAGTTTTAAGAGTCATTTTGTCATTCCGTAGGAATTTCAATGCTATTGCTTATTTTGTTTGAGATTCCTACGGAATGACAAAATTGCACGTAGGTTTTAGCATTTTCAAAACCACGTTTCAGCATCAATTTGTCATTCTGAAGGAATCTCAATAATGTTGCTCATTTTATGCAAGATTCTTTAGTAATGACAAAATTGTAACCTGAAACCTGAAACAACTTTTCATCCGACAAACAAGCATCTTATCGAAAATTGATGTCATCCGTCATTTAATTTTGCATTTCGTCCGTTGGGCATTTTTTAATTGAATGAGTTGTTGCAAATTTGATTCATTATAAATCAATTAAAATCAAACCGTTATGAGAACAACATTTTACAAAACCCAAAAAAGCAATAATCAATTTACCAATAAAATATATTTCAAACTAAAATCTATATTTTTAATCTTTGTATTCATCATTTTTTCGACTTCGTGTTCTAAAGACGAAAATCCACAAGTTATAAATCCTTCAATACCACAATTTCGTGTTAAAGAAGTTTTTGATGTAAATAATCTAATTACTGAGAAATTTACTTACAATTCAGAAAATTTAGTTATCAGAAACCAAAGATTTGATAACGATACAGATGAATATTTTACATACAATTCGCAAGGATATCTTATCAATGAAGTGGTCAGAATCAATTCAACTCAAGTTGCGATTCTATTCGTAGAATATGTTTATGATGCCAATAACGCTGTTAAAGAAAAAATAGAAACTGATTATTTGACAACTAAAACAACTAAAAAAGTTTTTACTAACAATACTGCAAAACGACCATTGACATCAACCGAATATGAACTTGATACACTCACTCAAGTTTGGAGCGTAATAGATGGCAAATCAAATAATTATACTTACGATGCTAATAATCTTTTAATTGTCGATGAATCAGATGAGTTTAAATACAATTATACTTATGATTCAAATGGAAATAAAATTGAATCTAAAAAATACAATAAAAGTAATATTCCAGTTATTTATTTATTAATAGAAAAAATAATTTATACCTATAATAATGTTAAACCTGCCTATTTTCTAAATTCTAGATTATCTAAAAATCAAATAACCAAAAGAGTAACCGAAAAGTACGATGATGGATTATTTATGGAATCGAAAACAACAGAAATAAGTTACCTCTATAATGCTCAAAATTATATAACTAAAGCCATCACGCTGGGTGGAACTGTTTTTAATTTCAATCTAGAAAAAATCAATTAAAAATTCAACTAAAAATCAAATTATCATGAAAGACAATTCCTTTGTAAATCAAAAAAATCAGATTCCGTTTTGGAAAACTTTAGTAGCATTAATAATGTTTTTATTAATTTCAAAACCAATATTCGCACAAGATGTTATCGTTCCTGCTGGGAATACTCCAACAAACATACAAAATCTACCTTTAGGAAGAGTAACTGGCGATTTTTATGCTACATCTATGATTTATACCGCAGCAGAGCTTGGATTAGCAACTGGCACAAAAATAAATTCTCTAGCATTTTATGCGGTTAATATATCTTCCAATGCTTTTGCCACACTTGCTAGTGTTTCTATTTCAAATACTACACAAACAAACTTTGTTGCTCAAAGTTTCTTGTTAGAAAATTTGAATCCAGAATATTTAACCATTGGAAATTTTAATTTTTCTGGTCCAATTGGTCAATCTAGTTGGGTATCCACTACATTATCTTCGCCATTTACATATACTGGTGGAAATTTAAAAGTATCCATTGAAATAATTGGTGGAATTGTAGATAATTCTCCTACTGATAAAGAATTTTTTTGGTCGCCTGGAGCTGCTCAAGTTTGGTTTGGAACAACTCCAGCAACCAATGGAGATGTGTATACAATTCGCCCAAATATTAAGTTTGGAATAGACAATACGCCACCAAACGACACATGTTCAACAGCTATTGGAGTAGAATTTTTGCCGTTTACTAACGTGCAAACACAAGCACAGTTTGCAACCAACAATGCTGGTTTCTTGCAGTGTACCAACCCAATGAATGACGGAGTTTGGTACACTTTTTATGGCACTGGTGGGCCAATGAAAGTTGCTGTTTCTGGTGTAGAAGCCACCTTCGACCCACAATTAGATGTTTATGTTGGGTCTTGCACAGGGGTTGGTTTAGCCTGTGTTGATTCTGTAGATAATGGTGCAAATGGAATTGGAGAAACAGCTGCATTTGCAACAGTTAGCAATACTCAATATTTTGTAAATGTGGGTCATTTTAGTGGAACACAGGATTTGCCCGAAGGCAATTTTACGATAAAAATTACTGATGAACGACCTTCTAAGTTTGATTTTAATTCAGAACTTAACTATGGCTACGAAAACCAATCGATTAACATAACAGTCAGCAGAAATCGTGGTTCCAATGGGGTTTCTTCGGTTAGTTATGCGCCAAATGATGGCTCAGCACTTGGTAATATAGACTACGGTTCAGCTTTGGGAACATTAACTTGGGCAGATGGAGACAATTCTCTAAAAACAATAACAATTCAATTGTTGCCAGATGTTATTGCCGAAGGTTTAGAAACATTTAACTTGTTACTAATCAATCCAACTAATGGCGCAACAACTGATTTTAATGAAACTATTGTTACAATTATTGACACCACTTCGCCACCAGTTAACGATGCTTGTTCAGGTGCATTGAACGCTGTAACATTGCCATATTCTAATGTGCAAGTTCGTGGCGAAGCAACTTCTAACAATGCAGGTTTTTTGAGTTGTGGATTAAGTGGTATGAATGATGGAGTATGGTATAGTTTTACAGGCAATGGTTCTAATATTACAGTTGCAGTTACTAATGTTGATATTTTATTTGACCCACAAATTGATATTTACGATGGTATTTGCAATGCTGGTTTAGGTTGTGTAGCTTCAGCAGATAGTGGTTTGAATGGTGGCGATAACGAAACAGTAACATTTTTATCAACTCTTGGTGCCAATTATTTTGTTAATGTTGGAAATTGGAATGGTACTTTTGACGCTCCTGAAGGTAATTTCAAAATAGACATAACCACAACTGCTTTAGCTAATAATCAATTTGAATTTAGCAACCTAAAAGTTTATCCAAACCCAGTAAATAATATTTTGAATGTTGAAAATTCCGAAAAAATAACCAAAGTATCAATAATTAATTTACTTGGACAAGAATTATTATCCAAAAATTTTGATGATTTAAAAACACAAATTGATATTTCTGAGATACAAAGCGGTTCGTATTTGGTTAGAATAAGTTCTGAGAATAAAGAACAAATAGTTAAGATTGTTAAGAACTGAGTTTTTAGTGGTTAGTGGTTAATGTTAGTTTACAGATTACAGTTAAAAATGTAGAATATTTATGTTTGGCATAAAATTTAACCAATTATTAAAAGAAAAAGTTTTCATGAACTTTTGTTTTTATTGATGAAAAGGTTTGTTGTAATGACAAACCTTTTTTTGAATAGTGAATGTCGAATTAAATATTGATTTCAAAATCTCTAATTTAAAAATAGTCAACCGAGACTGAAAACAAAGACTAAACCTGAAACTTGAAACAAACATTTTACCCGACAAACAAGCAATTCATCGAAAATCCATGTCATCCGTCATTTAATTCGGTCGTTCGTCCTTTTCGGTTTTTTTTAAATACTAAAGTTATTGAATTTTACACAATAAACTAAAATACATAATATTATGAAAACAAAAAAACTCTTATTATTAATGCTATTTGGATTTTTAATTCAAAATGCCCAAGCACAAAAAGACTTAATAGCAAGTGGCGGAAACGCAACAGGCATTGGCGGAACAGTAAGTTATTCGATTGGTCAGGTTGCTTACACAACTGCAACAGGTTCAGGTGGAACGGTCAATCAAGGTGTGCAACAACCATTTGAAATTGTAACTCTTGGAACAGACAATTTTCCTGAAATTACTTTATCAATGACGGTGTATCCAAATCCAACGACTTCGATTGTGAATTTGAAAGTAGGTAATTTCAATTTTGAAAACTTGCAGTTTAACCTTTCAGACATTACAGGAAAGTTACTTGAATCTCAAAAAATTAACAATCAAGAAACTCAAATTCAAATGGAAAACTTGCCACAAGCAATTTACCTATTGAATGTATTTGAAAACAATAAAACAATCAAAACTTTTAAAATTATAAAAAATTAAAATCATGAAAACAATTACTCAAAAATTTTGCAAAATAGCATTTCTATGTTCTATCTTCTTTACTCTATTTTCAGCACAAGCACAAGCACCGCAAAAAATGAGTTATCAAGCAGTTGTTAGAAACGCTGCCAATACATTAATCGCCAACACCGCAGTTGGTGTCAAAATTAGCGTTTTGCAAACATCAGCTTCAGGAACAGTAGTTTATTCAGAAAGACATACGCCAACTACCAATGCTAATGGATTAGCAACTTTCGAAATTGGTGGTGGAACGGTTTTATCTGGAACTTTTGCAAGTATCAACTGGTCAAACGGTCCTTATTTTATAAAAACTGAAACCGATCCAGCAGGTGGAACAAATTATACCATTGCGGGAACTTCGCAATTAGCGAGTGTGCCTTATGCGCTATTTGCTGCTAATTCTGGCACACCAAATAACTGGACAACTACTGGAAATGATATTGGTAACCTAAATAGTGGTAATGTAGGTATTGGAGTAGCAAGTTCAATACCCTATAAATTTACTGTAGAAAGTTCAGGTATTGGTATAGCTCAACAAGCGGGTTCTGCAGGTCCACAAATTGGTTTCTATACTTCAGGTAGTGCTTTTTTGCAAACTCATAATAACTTTGATTTGAATTTTTCTACAAATAATGGTACAAATCAAATGACTTTGCAAAAAGGAACGGGTAATTTAGGATTAGGAAATACAGGAACTTTACAAAATAAACTTCAAATTGGAACTGCACCAGGTTTTATTGGCAACGATATTGCAATTGGTAACGGCATACAAGC
>JAYTMQ010000109.1:0-6620 GCA_043728355.1 Bacteroidota bacterium | reverse complement strand
AAAGAACAATTTGTTGTTAATTAATAATCAACAATTGTTCATAAAACCTAGGTTTTTTCTAAATCACAATCAAGAGTTGTTAATAACTATGTTTTTTTTAATATAGCTGAATAGTTACTAAATATTTAAATTATTCTAAAGTTTAATACAACGCATTTATTTTTTGCCATAAAATATTATCAAATCCTGATAAAGCAAAATTCGTATCATCGGCTGCCTCGCCCATTCTGATTACTACCATTTTTTTGCTCGGAACTACATAGATTTTTTGATCGTTTTTACCCAATGCCATAAACATATCATTTGGTGCTGACGGAATTATACTTCCATTAAATTCGAGTTGTGAACTTGGCAAACGATAACTCGATTTTCCATTTAACCACCATAAATAACCATAACCTTGGTTTATTGATTGTGAAGTGTTAGTAGCTTCGTTAAAATAATTTTCATTTAATATTTGATTGTTTTCCCATTTTCCTTTATTGAGCATAAGTAATCCAAATCTTGCCATACTTCGGGTTGAACTCCAATAAACCTCATTATTCCCAGAAGTTATCCACGATCCAGTCATTCCAATTTTATTGCGAAGTTTGGCATTAAAATAGTTAGACCAAGTTTGACCACTTGCTTGTTCAACAACATCTTGTAGTTTTACATAAACATTATGATAAGCCCAACGATTACCAGAATCTGCTAAATATTTAAGATATGTAGGGTCAACTGCTTGAGCTGGCGAAAACTCATCATCGATACCGGAAGTCATTGAAAGTAAATTTTTGCAAGTTATTAGGTTTTCTTTTGCTAAAGGCATAGTTGTCCAACCATTTCCTATGTAATCAGAAACTTTATTGTTAATATTTATCAAACCATCTTGTTGCGCAATTCCGGTTATTGTTGCTGTTAATGTCTTGCCTGCACTTGCCCAATACCAAACTGTGGAATCATTATGATCATTAAAATAACTTTCAAGAACTATTCTTCCATTAACTAAAATTATAAATGATTTCGTTTTTTTTAATTGCAAGTAATCTTGAAGTGGCTGAACTCCAGATTGTTTCCAATTTAAATCTGTTATTGATTTTGTTTCCCAACTAGTTCCAGTTAAAGGTGGAAAATAAATTGATTCTATTGTTGTAGGATTACTTATTGGTTCAGATATAGTTTCATTAGAACTGCAACTTATCAATAATAATGTGGCAAGTGTTATGATTATAAATTTATTCATAATAAAATAATTTAGTTTTAATTAAGACTTTAAAATATTGAAAAGGTTTAATATAAATTATTTTAAAAAAAGTTGAAAAAAATTCATAGTTTGCAGAACTTTTTTCTGAAATAAGTTTAATTTTTAAAATATTACTAAAGATCGGTAATAATTTTTAAAAAAATCTAAAAATCTATTCTAATTTTACAACTCCTAAAACGACAGCAATTGCATTTATTTCAGAAACTCTTATTTCGAATGGATCGTGGTTTGGGTTTTCAGATAATATCAATAAATGGCTATCATCTTTTCCTTTCACTAATTTTTTTATCCAGATTCCAAATTTGGTATCAAGTATAAAAACATTATTCCATTGATAGAATACCTCTTTTATTTCTAGTTTTTTACAAGCTAGAAAATCTCCATTATTGTATTTTTGCGAAGTGCTTTTATTACTTAATTCTACTAAAAAATCGGCAGACATAAGATTAGACGGCACAAATTTGTTGTCTTTATGTGACAAAGATTTTGATATTTTCTTGTTTTTGAAATTAATAACGTTTTCAATTTTAATAATCGGAATTGATTTTAAGTCTTGATCGATACTTTCAATAATCATTTCACCTTTTCCGGTCATTAACCAATTAGCATCGAGATTGTTATATTTTTTTAGGATTCTTGAAATATTATCTTGGGACAAAGAACCTCTTTTTCTAGCTTTTCCTATAAGTCCGTTTGATATTTCACATTCAACAGTAACTCTATTGTCATTCAATCCAGAATAGGACATAAAAAAATCTAATCTTGTAAAAAATTCTAACATTTTAATTATTATTATTCTTAATTATTTTTCCAATTTTGAAAATTAATATTTACCAAAAAACTTTAGATTGTAGCAGTAAGTATCTAAAATAATACAACACAATTTGCTTTCAAATTTATATAAAATTTATTGAGTGATTATAAATAATTCAAACTTTAACTATAAATTGAAGCATTTGTAATAGAAAAATGAATAAATATGTTAAATTTAATATGTTTTTTGACACAAAATGAAATAAAACTATTACATAATCTTTAAAAAATCAACGAAAAATACTTTTTGATACATTATTAATAAAAAATATTAAGGATTTATGTAAATAATGTATTTAATCTATAAAAAACGTATTTAATCGACTTAATTAAAATCTAACTGTTTTAAAAGATTGTTTTTTGAACTATTTTTTTAAGTTTGTAAAAAAACTACTATAATTAAAATGGAGGAAAATTTAAAAATTAGAAGGATTTACAATCAAGATATTTTGATTGTTATTAAAGAAAGATATGGTTTTAGTCTTGATTACATTAGAAAATCATTAAGAGGAGACCGAATTGGTTTGTTACCAGAAAAAATAATGAAGGAATACGATGATTTAGAATATGAATCTCGAAAAGCTATTCTAGAAGCTGTAAAATTATTATAGATTAATTTGTTTCTTTGTTTTTAAAAATTTGTTTGTAATTAAAATATTTTTATATTTACTAAAATATTAAAAATAAAAATCTAAATACATAAGTTATGGCAAAGAGTCAAGATGCAAAAAAAACGCTTAAAAAAGAACCTCTAAAAACGGCAAAAGAGAAAAAAGAAGAAAAACGCGAAAAGAAAAATGCTCCAAAAAGAGATTAATTTTCAGTAAAAAACCTTTCTAAATTTATAGAAAGGTTTTTTTATATTGAATTTTTACTAATGTATTATTGAACAATTAATTTCTTGAAATAAACATTATTATTAAATTTTAACCTCAGAATATATGTTCCAGTAGCTAAATAATTATTAGTTCTAAAACTAATTTGCTGATTTTCGATTTGAAATTCTTTTTCAAAAATTTTAACACCCTGAATATTCGATAGTACTGCTTCTACTAGACCACTAGATAGTCTTGTAAACTGAATATTAACTTGATTGTCAATAACTGGATTTGGATATACGACAAAAATGCTATCGTCATTTTCGTCTGTATCTATAATTTTAGAAGTTTTTGTTTTAAAAATTGGTAATTTTTCAAATTTAGATCCCAAAACAATTTTGGCTTGATCTTCTGTCATACACAACCAGTCTTGCATTATTGTACTATAAATTTGTCTGAAATCAAACTGCATTGGCACTTGATCGTCAACTGTTGCATTGTCTGGCAATAAAGGTGATTTACCAATCATTCCAGAAACTGGATAGGTCGAACCTGCAATATTACTAGCTTCGACATTTAGATTGTCTCCAAAAAACATAACTGGAGCAGCTGCACCGTGATCAGTTCCAAGGCTTCCATTGCTTTTTATCCTTCGACCAAATTCGCTAAATGTCATTCCAGAAACTTTGTCTGATTTGCCTATTATTTTTAAATCTTCCTGGAAAGCTCCAATTGCTTGCGATAAAATCGATAAATTTTCGGCTTGTTTTCCTTGACTCCTGTTTATATCTAGAACTTGATCTTCGTGAGTATCGTGTGTTTTTGGATGGTTGACAATATAAATTGGCGTTTTTAATCCACCATTAATAAGTCCAGCTACAATTTTTAGTTGAGCTGCCAATTTATTTTCGGTTGGATAATTAGCTGATAACGGTTTTGGAACTTCATAAGCTTTTTTTATTACAGACCTATAAACATTACTTTGGTCTTTCATTAAACGCAAAAATGTCAATTCGTTTCCGTAATCAGTATTCGGAGCTGGATCGGTTGTAGCATTAATAACATCTAATAAATCTTCAGGTTTTGGCACACTGTATGCCAAATTGATTGTTGGTCCTTGCAACGAAAATGGCAAAGTCGAACCAATTTGTATCGCTAATGGATCAGGCATATCTGGATTTGGATAATCCAATGGAAAACCTGGAAACTTTTTGTCTAATGCACGACCTAACCAACCTGTTTGTAATGATTTATCAGAATCTGATGCTGTAAACCAAATATCGGTTGATCGAAAATGACTATAACTTGGATTTGGGTAAGTAACACCTTGAACAATCATCATTTGACCATTGTTATACATTTTCTGCATTTCGGACATTGCCGGATGTAAACCTGTAGAATTATTAGTATTTAACTTTAAAACTTGGCTTTCATTCATTAAAATATTTGATCTTGCATTTGATAATTTACTCCATTGATCTAAAGGAAAAACTGTATTTAATCCATCATTTCCTCCATTCATTTGAATAATGACCAAAATTTTTCCACATTCGGCAGCTGCGGTTGCCATTAATTGCAAATTGCTACTTTCTATTTGTGAAGATGCCATTATCGGAATTTTATTAAACAATAATGGTGCTGATAATAATGCAGTTGTCTTTAAAAATTTTCTTCTTTCCATTTTAAATAAAATTTACATTAATTGATATTCAGCAAAATCGACGATTGTTTGCAACAAAAAGTAAAGTCTTGTCTTAACAATATTCTTGAAATTTTCATCATTTGGATTCGAAATATAATCTAACCAAGCTCCAGTCCAATATCCATCAGAAATTTGACCATTTAATAAATTTTGCGATTTAATTAAGTTTTTTTGTTCTATACTTAAATCAATCGGAAGCAAATATTTAATACATTCGTTAACCAATTCATTTGGATCTGAACAAACTGCATTTCCAAATTGTTGTACAAATGCTATATGATCTACCTCTATTCTATTAAATAATCCATTTTGATCAAGATCAAATCCAAACATAATAATTTTCATCAGACCAAACCTACGCTGAATAGAATTTGAATTTATCCAATATTCGTGAAATGATGGTTTTTGATAAAATGCTTGCCAACCAGCAACACTAGGAATTCTTCCCATTGCTTGATCCATTGCAAAAAGATTATAATTAAAATTAGTTAACAATTCATATTGAGCATCAAGGTTTGTTGGATCAGAAAGATTATAATTTACATTAAATGTTCTTAAACCTCCAACTACAAAGTCAAGTGGACTTTTTATGTAAACACCCCGATTTGCCATATCATAAAAATGCTCGCTTTTGAATAGTTTTTCTAAAACTGGTTTAATTTCCCAATTACTGTCAACAAAATGTTGTGCTAATGGAATTATAACATTAGTTTCTATGTTAGCATCGATGTCGTAATATACAAAAAATCGGTAAATTTTTCTACATATATATTTAGAAACAATTTCTGAATTAGAGAAAATCATGTCGATAAATAAATCAATTTCTGCTGCACCAGAACTCGGAATTATTGTATTATTAAAAAAAGCCGAAAATTGTTTGTCTGTTGTATCGTGACGATTTAATATAAAATTGGTCGATTCAGTATTGGTATTCAAGTTTTGAACACGCCAGCCAGTCAGTACTTTGGCAGCTTGTACGACATCATTTTGCGAATATACATTTGTAACATCTTTACCCAACGTAAAAAGTTCCATTATTTCTCTAGCAAAATTCTCATCAGGTTGACCTTTTTTATTGGCTTGATTGTTCAAATAAAACATCATTGCTGGCTGAGTCGCCATATTGCGAATCAATGATTTAAAATTTCCAGTTGCAAATTCCCGCAACATTTTCATATACTTGTAACAAATTCTTGCTGAATTTGTGTTTACATATTCATTTGACGATTGATTAACTGCTTCGAAATCTATCGGTATAAAATGATACCAAAAAAGTGACATTTTCTCACGAATTGTAATATCTTGATTCAATGCGAGATTTAAACTCCAAGATCCAAGATTTTCTAATCTTTTACCATTTGTCTCGTTACCCATTTCAGTATCAATAAATGCACTATTAGTCCAATCGGCTCCATAAGGCAAACCATTTTCATCGGGTTCTTGATTTTGATACGTGTTAACTGGCGGATTTGGTGGAACATTAGAGACATTCAAAACCAAATCAATTGCGGTATTAAAAGGAAGATTCACTAGTGTATCCAAGTCATTTTTCTTATGACCAAAACCTGTTCGTTTCAATAAATGCAACGCTTCTCGATCTGTCCAAGTTCCTAAATAAGGATTTAAACCCGTTAAAACTGGGTTGACACGATTTAAATCTAAAATAGTATCAGAAATTGATTTATTAGAATAATTGAATGAAGAAGATCTTCGTCCGTTATAAATTTTTCGTGAATATTTTTCGAACAACGGATCAATATCTGATGCTTTTTTTGCGAAATTTAACTTCAATTTTTGAAATAACTGACGCCTTGTTAAAGTATTATTTCCCATATTTTTGATTGATTGATATTCTACAACGATAAAAATATAAAAAAAGTATGTAAGGAAAGTAATTTATGTGTTAAATTTCAATTTAATAATTTCTATATCAGTTAAATATAACCCAAAACTCGCAACATAACTAATTAAAAAGCCCTAAAGTCTTTAAAAATAAAGCTTCAGGGCTTTGGTAGTCTCACCTAAAAGGTGTAAATTTATG
>JAYTMQ010000108.1:0-8039 GCA_043728355.1 Bacteroidota bacterium | reverse complement strand
TACAAAACATATAGAAATAACTGCGCTCGAAAAGTTGCTTAGCAACAAAATCTTTAAGTTCGGCGTGCGACAAATCTGCAAGTAGTGGCCTTTTACTTCGGTTAGCTTGCAACCTTGTAACCAATGTGTCGAGAGAAGCTTGCAAATAAAAAGATTGGCATTGTTTGTTTTGCAACAATAAATGATTGTTAGAGTAGCACGGTGTTCCACCACCAAGCGAAAGCACAAAAGATTCTTGACTATGCATTAGTTCAGAAAAATATTGGCCTTCAATTTTCCTAAAATATATTTCGCTCTTTTGCGAAAAAATTTGTGCTACGGTCAAATTTTCTTTTTTTTCGATATAATCATCTAAATCAACAAACGGAAGCTGCAATTTTACGGCTAATAATTTGCCCGTTGTAGACTTTCCAGAGCCCATGTATCCAACCAAAACTATTTTTTGAATCATAGTGAAACCCTATGTTTAAAGGCATTAACATTAAAACATAAAAAAAGGTAAATTTATATAAAAATTGCTTTGAAAATTAAATAAATACGCACTATATTTGCACCCGCGTTGAAAGGCAAAAAAAGACTCGATAGCTCAGTTGGTAGAGCACATCACTTTTAATGATGGGGTCCTGGGTTCGAGCCCCAGTCGGGTCACAAAGTTGTTCGTTGCGGCGTATGGTTTTAGTGTTAAATTTTCAAAGCGAGACTCGATAGCTCAGTTGGTAGAGCACATCACTTTTAATGATGGGGTCCTGGGTTCGAGCCCCAGTCGGGTCACTAAGTTGTTCGCCGCGGTGAGCAACTTTTTTTTTAGTCCATGGCCACGTGGAGAAACGGTAGACTTGCCAGCTTGAGGGGCTGGTGCTCGCAAGGGCGTGTGGGTTCAAATCCCACCGTGGTCACAAAGAAAATCGCATGTAAATAAAAATTATTTATATGCGATTTTTTTGTTTAATATTTATCTGACCAAAATTTGAAATCATAAAAAAAGCGTTCACAAAATTTGCAAACGCTTCAATCTAACTAACCTCACTTTTATATTTTTAATTCATTAAATCTTTCAATGGTTTAAGTTGTTCCAAATCAATTTTAGAACTTTTTAAAACCGATAACATTGTCATTATCGAAGTAGGATTCATATCTTTTCCTAAAACTCGAACAATCGCAAAACCCGATTCTTTGCTGTTTCCAAATACCACAAATTCGGAAATGTGTTCATCATCGCCAACATAACTAATTTGTGCGCCTTGTTTTCCAGAACCAAATTTCATTAATTGTTGGTATTTTTCATCTTTTAAAATTTCTGCAACTATGGTTCTTTCGGTTTCGAATTGTGTTTGGTTTTTATCACTTAATTTAAAAGCTAGAACATTCATTTTATTAAAAGATTTCAATGCAGATTGCTCAGAAATAGTTAATTTACTTTTCTCAATATTTAAAATACTTGGAGAAACATCAACTTGAATAAAGTTTTTATTTTCGGTGTTTTCTACAAAATATTTTTCTAAACTTGTTTTAGAGTTGCAACTTATTATAAAAAAGCTACAAATTGCAAATGTTATAATAGAAGTTTTCATATTGATTATTTTTTTGCTGCTTTCTTCAAAACATCGCCACCAGGTAAATGCATTTTGTTGGTTAATGCTGACAATTCATTCAAATCGAAGTCGCCTGTTAAGGACATAATTACGGTTTGATTTTCTTTACCAGAACCTTCAATAAACATAAATAATTCTTTGATTTGAGAATCAGATGCTCCAGCTTTGACAAATATTTTTACATTTCGACCGTTATCAGTTACACGCATTAATTCATCAAGCTTAGACGTTTTCAAAAAACTATCTGATGATAATTTCATATCAGCAGCAACTTTATTACTGTTGGTCATAAAAACTTTCAAATTGTCAAGTTTTTTTAACAAATTCATGTATTGTTGGGTTTCTTTATCAGAACCTTCTACTTTTATTTTGCTCATCAAATCGAACATTTTGTTGTTTACGATTATTGATGTAACGTTGTCTTGCCCATCGAATTTATCGAAAATTGATTGTCCGAAAAAAGTGTTCGATGCTAGTAATATTGCGAATGTGATTATAAATTTTTTCATTTAATTTATTTTTTTATTTGTTATTAAAATTGAAGTTGCCCTTCGACTGCGCTCAGGGTGGCGTTGAAACTGGTTATTCTATAAAAATTTTGTTTTTTGTATTTTGATATTCTCCAATATAAGCCACACTATTAATACCAACATTTACATTAGATGATAACATTTGCAACGCTTTTTGCGTTTCTACGAATGCGATTTCGGGAGATTTATAGGTTCCTAAACCTTCTTCTGGACTTGCTTGTTTGTTATTCATTAAATAAAACGTACCGATTCCAGCTAATAAAATCACCGATGCTGCCATCGAAAACCAAACAATCTTTTTATTAGATTTCAAAACAATTTCTTGTTTAAAAATAGTTTGTTTTTCTTTTTCAAAATACTTGAACATTGGTTGATATTGCTGTAAATGCTGCGCTACATTTTCAGAAGAAAAATAATTCGTCAATTGTTTTTCTTGTTCAATACTTGTTTCTCCGTCGAAATATTTTTCTAAAAGCGATTCTATATTATTGTATTCCATAATTATGTGTTTTTGTAATTGCTTCTCTAATTATTTTTCTTGCTCTCGAAAGTGCAACTCTTATTGCAGTTTCATTCATATTCAAAATTTTAGCAATTTCATCGAATTCATATTGTTCGATTTCTCGCATTTGAACAATTAATTTTTGCTGTTCGGGCAAATTATTCATTATTTTTTTAATCCAATTTAAACTGTCTTCGTCTTCTAATTTTTTTTGCAAATTAGCTTGATTGTTGTCAAAATTATCATCAACTAATTTCAAAACTTGTGCTCTTTTCGATTTCAATTGGTCCAAACAATAATTTTTAGTCATAGTCATTGCAAATGCTTCAATGCTATTGTATTTATCTAAGCCATCATTTTTACTCCATAATTTGACCAAAATTTCTTGAGTTGCATCTTCAGCTTCTTCGGTGCTGACTAACAATCTTTTGGCAAGACGAAACAATTTGTCTTTAAATGGATTGATTAGTTTTATAAATTCAACTTGGTTCATAAATATTGGTTGTTATAATCAAGACGAACTACTATTATTTTTGTTACAAATAAATATGAAATTATTTAAAAATTTGTATTTTTACACGAATAAATGATTAAACATCTATGAAAAATATTTTTAAATTTTCTTTTTTATTATTAATTTTCGTTTTTGGATTACAAAGTTGTACTGATGACGATGATAAATTGTTTGAAGATAGTGGAACCGTTGTTCAGAATTTTATTTGGCGTGGATTAAATTATTATTATTTGTACCAAGCTAATGTTCCTGATTTGGCAGATAATAAATTTGCAAATCCTATTGCATTAAACAATTTTTTAACTACAAAAGGTTCTCCAGAAAATGCTTTTCAACAATTGTTGTATAAACCAGTTGCTTTATTTCCAGGATCTGGGCAAGCAATCGATCGTTTTAGCGTCTTGGTTGACGATTATACTTTTTTAGAAAATCTATTAAGCGGAATTAGAAAAACTAGTGGTTTGGCTACAAGTTTTAAATATAAAAGTGGTAATACTGGACCATTAATAGGTTATGTTAGATATGTAATTGCAGGTTCCGACGCATCAACAAAAAATGTAAAACGTGGTGATTTATTTTATGCGGTTAATGGCATTGAAATTACTGATGCAAATTTGAATACTATATTTGCAAATGATAATTTCACACTAAATTTTGCTAATTTCAACGGCGGTGCTTTTACTCCAAACGGCATAGATATTGCTTTTACAAAAACTCAAATTCCCGAAAACCCAGTTGCTGTAAATACACTTTTGACAGTTGGAACAAAAAAAGTAGCTTATTTAATGTACAATTCGTTTACTGCTAATTTCAATCAAGAATTAAATAGTGCTTTTGGGCAAATAAAATCACAAAATGTAACTGATTTAGTTTTAGATTTAAGATATAATGGTGGTGGTTCTGTTCAAACATCTGCTTATTTAGCAAGTATGATAACAGGTCAATTTGACAATCAAGTTTTTGCAAAAGAAATTTGGAATCCTAGAATTCAATCTTATTTAGAATCTACTAATCCTAGTCAATTAATTAATTTGTTTACAAATAATATTGATGGTACATTAGCAAATAATCTTAATTTGACTAAAATTTATATTTTAACAACTAGTAGAACAGCCTCTGCTAGCGAATTAATAATAAATGGACTAAAACCTTATATTCAAGTCATTCAAATTGGAACAACAACTATTGGAAAAAATTCTGGTTCTATAACATTATATGACTCTCCAAGTATTATTGGAAAATCGGGTATCAATAAAAGTCATAAATACGCAATGCAACCACTAACTTTTAAAGTTGCCAATCGTGACGGCTTTGGTGATTATCAAAACGGACTAGTACCAAACTATATTGTGGAAGAAAACATTGCAAACCTTGGAATTCTTGGCAATGCAAACGAGCCTTTACTAAAAAAAGCATTAGATTTAATTGCAATGAGTCCAAGAAAAACAAGAGAAACTCATTTTAAAGTTTATCAAAGTTCACCCGAAATTTTTAATGATTTTGAAACAGAAATGTACAGAGACAATCCTCCAGCTGGTTTAGAAAAATTATTAAAAAAATAATACTTAGAAAAAATCCCAATTTCTTAATTAGAAATTGGGGTTTTTTTTACTCTTCATAAAGACTTATTTCTCTATCATAAAACTCGTTGGCAAGAACGATTAAACTTTCCATTTCGGTGTTAAGCTCTGCTTCGTCAAGGTCTTCGGCTTCTTCCATAAATTCGACTTCATCGTCTTTCAAGTTGATTATAAATCGTGGATAATCAAGATGAATGATGAATATATCATCTGGAAAATCGGTGTTGTCGCCTAGTAAAAATTTTGGTAATTCCATTTATTTTTATTTGTTTTTATGTTCTAAGTTCTATGTTGTAAGTTCTGCAAAAGTAAACAAAAGATAAATTAAATTCTAAACTTGCAATCTAAATTTTGAATTTACAATTCACTTTCAATAACCAACTTCTTAGTCAATCGATTAAATCTTATGTAAAGAAAAATTGCTGCAAACGATAATCCAGCCAAAAGCCCAATCCAGATTCCGACAGCTTTTAGTTCGGTGTATTTCCCAAGATAATATGAAATCGGAAAACCAACAATCCAATACGCTACAAATGTTATGTACATTGGAATTTTGACGTCTTGCAAACCACGCAAAGCACCAAGAACAACGACTTGAATGCCATCAGAAATTTGAAAAATAGCTGCTGTTAATAACAATTTCGATGTAATTAAAATGATTTCTTGATTATCAAGCGCTTGAGTTTTATCGTCCATATTTAAAAACAAATGAGGCAAATAATTATTGAATGTCAAGAAAAAAATCGCAAAAATTACTTCAAGAATAATTGCCAATAAAAAAATTGATTTTGCAGTAATTATCAACCCTTTATAATCGTTTAACCCTTTGTAATTGCCAACTCGAATCATTGCCGTAACGCTCAAACCCATTGCAAACATAAACGTTGTCGATGCCAATGTCAAAGCAATTTGATTGGCTGCTTGACTGTTTTTACCTAAAGTTCCTGAAAGCCAAATTGCTGCCGTAAATAACGCTACTTCGAACAGCATTTGCATTGCTGATGGAAAACCAAGATTAATAATTTTATTTAAAATTGATTTTTTAATTTCTTTGAATGTAAAATTTTTGAAATATTTTTTTATCTCTGAATCATATTTCAATAAATAATGCATAAAAACAACCATCATTATTCGAGAAATTACTGTTCCTAATGCTGCACCAAGAATACCCAATTTAGGAAAAATCCAAAATCCATAAATCAACACATAATTAAAAATAATATGCACAACATTTGCCAAATAAATCGACCACATCGAATATTTTGTTTTTCCTAAACCATCAGAAAATTGTTTATAACCTTGATATATAACAACAGGAATTAACGAAAAAGCAACCCAATCGATATAAGGTGAAGCCATTGTAACAACTTCTGGCGGTTGGTTCATGAATTGCATTAACGATTTAGATAAAACAATAAAAACAAATATTAAAATGCCTAAAATAGTACACAATAGCAATCCGTGATGAAAAGTTGTACGAATTTTTTTGGTGTCTTTTTCAGCATTTGCTTCTGCGATAAGTGGCGTGATTGCTGTCGAAAAACCAATACCAAGCGACATTCCAATAAATATAAAACTATTGCCCAACGAAACAGCAGCCAACTCAGTCGAACCAAGGTTTCCGACCATAAAATTATCGACAATACCAATTAATGTATGACCTAGCATTCCGAGAATTACTGGATAAGCCAATTTCAAATTGTAAGAAAACTCTTTTGTATAAGTAGATAAATTCACTTCTATATTTTAAGTTGCAAAAGTACTTCATTTTTTTGGAATATAAATTCTTTGTAAACACTTGATTTTGTTGATTTTTAATTTATTTTTGTGAAATGTTTAATCTACTTATTTATAATATTATGAATAAAAAATTACTTTTTTTGGCCTTAATGACCTTTGGATTTTCGAATGGGCAGAATGTTTTTAGAGATGATTTTTCGAGTTATACAGCACCTGCCACTTGGACAAGTCAAGGAACATGGTCAAATAGTACTAGTGCTGGTTTTCCAGGGTCGGGCGGTTGTTCTGGAACTGGTTGTGTTTTATCTCAAATTTTAGCATCACCTGTAAGTTATACGGGTTATGGTAGTTCAACAAAATGTGCTGAATTAAGACAAAATTCTGATGGAGTAGGTACATTTTTTCCAGTAATTACAACTCCAGACATTTATGTTGGAATGGTTGTAAATATTGCCAATTCATCTACAACTCCACAAGACCATTTTAGAGTTTATAACAATGGTTCGTTCATTGAAACTGCTTTTAGAATGTTTATAAAACAAAATGGATTTGATTTTCAAGTTGGAATTGCAAAAGCAGGAAGTGGAAACCCAATCGTTTATGCACCTAATTTATTAGCTTTAGGATCTGATCATTTAATAATTTTGAAATTCAATCAATTACCCGGAACTACCGATGATTCTATAGCAGTATATGTAGATCCAAATTATGCAGCTGGTCAACCAGTAAGTCCAGACGCATTCAATAATCAATTAGCAAATGTTAATTTTGTTGATCAATCTGGATCAATACGAATGATGGCATTTAGACAGAACTCAAATAGCAATTTGCCGACTGGTAAAACAGGATTAATAAGCGTTTCAACAACTTGGGCAGGATTAGGTTTTTTGCCACTAGCTAACGAACAATTTTCGAAATTAACATTCGAAATCAATGCAAGTCAAGTAAATCAGGGTTTATTGAATATTAAATCAAGTATTGATTTAGATAATTCAAATTTGAATATCTATGACATGCAAGGTCGAATGATTGAAAACAAAATAATTTCATTGACAGAAAATAATAACGAAATTGCTATTAAACCAATCAATAATACTGGAATTTATATTGTAGAAATTATTTCTGGTGACAGGAAAATTGCTCAAAAAATTGCAGTAAAATAATTTTTTTTATTTTTTTTCAAAATGCTCTGAAAATTTCAGAGCATTTTTTTTGAAATATTTACTGCTAATTCGCTAATTTTTTTAAATTATTTATACTAAAAGTCTATTTAAAACGTTTTAAATTCAATCAATCAAATCAAAAAATCAAAATGAATACAATCAATCAATGTCTAGCGATTGCAATTTTTCTATTGCTAACAAGTGCCACAAATGCACAAAAAAGCAACTATAAACAAGGTTTCAGATTAGGTCTTGGACTCAATACTGGTTATGTTCTCAATAAACCTTTCGGTTTCGGTCTTGGCGCCGATGCCAGATTGCAATTCGATTTATCCAAACGCTATTCGTTGGCTTTAACAACTGGTTTTACCAACTTTTTTGTGGCTGGCGATAGTAACGATTTAGGATTTATTCCAGT
>JAYTMQ010000107.1:0-5608 GCA_043728355.1 Bacteroidota bacterium | reverse complement strand
AACTATCTTTGCACTCACAAAAAAGGCCACGTGGCGCAACTGAATAGCGCACTTGATTACGGCTCAAGAGGTTGCTGGTTTGAATCCAGCCGCGGTCACGAAAAAACGCAATTATCGAAAATTAAGATAATTGCGTTTTTGTTTTCTATTAAATCATCATTCACAAATGCAAGAATATTTCATTGATATTGAACATAATAATCAAATTTTCGGAGAGAAATTTTTCAATCTAAAAGAATTTGAATGTTGTACTTTCAACGATTGTAATTTTTCTGAATGTTTGTTTATTGCAGTTGCATTTGTTGATTGTACTTTTAATAATTGTATTTTAGACAATACGAAAATAGGAAATGTAGCTTTTAGAAACGCAATTTTCAATAATTGTCAAATTCGTGAAGTGAATTTTGCAATGTGCGATAAATTTATTTTTGCAATAACCTTTAACAAATGTATCCTTGATTTTTCGAAATTTTATACGTTAAAAATGAAAGGTACCTCTTTTCAAGATTGCAGTTTGATTGCTGTAGATTTTATGGCAACCGATTTAACTGAAGTAATTTTTGATAATTGCGATTTGTACCGCAGCGAATTTGATAAAGCTATTGCTAACAAAACCAATTTCAAATCGAGCTATAATTATACGATTGACCCATCGAAAACCAAATTAAAGAAAGCTATTTTCTCGATTAAAGAAGTTAAAGGATTGTTGTTTAAACATGATTTGGTTATTAAGTAAATTGAGATTTTTCGTCATTAAAAAAATTTGACTGATTTGAGAGTGACTAAGTTAATTAGCAAAAAAAGTTTAATGAATCGAAAATAGACTGAACACTTCATACTATTTAACCATGAATTGATTCCGATTTTCCGTATTTAGCAATAACTCCAGCCTCGAAATCTAACCATTCTCTCCAACGTTTTTCAACATCGATTCCTTGACCATATTTTCTGGCATAAGTTATAAAAGTAGTATAATGTCCTGCTTCGCTTTCCATTAATTCTCTGTAAAAAACTGACAATTCTTCGTCCTGAATATTTTCTGACAAAACCTTGAAACGTTCGCAACTTCTGGCTTCGATCATTGCAGAAAAAAGCAATCTTTCGACAAATCCAGAAACACGACTTCCGTTGTTGCTACGTTTCATATATTGTGCCAATTCTCCAACATATTCATCTTTTCGTTCACGAGCCATAGTTAAACCTCGTTTCACGATAATATCGTGAACCATTTTGAAATGTTCAATTTCTTCTCGGGCAATATCCAGCATATCAGCCACCAAATCAGGATATTCTGAATTAATAGTGATAATTGTAATCGCATTTGAAGCTGCTTTTTGTTCGCACCAAGCGTGATCCGATAGAATTTCCTCAATGTTTTTTTCGACAATATTTACCCAACGTGGGTCAGTAGGAAGTTGTAATCTAAATGTTGACATTTTTTTTAATTATTTTGTTTCAAGTTTCAGTTTTCAAGTTGTTGAACCTGAAACCTGAAACTTGGAACTTGAAACTTTTTTCTCTAAAAAACAAACATCGCTCGTTCGCCCATCATTTCGTTAACTTCATCAGCAACGGCTTCAATAACAGCTTCGTTGGTATGGTTCATTAAAACTTTATCAATCATAACTACGATGGCTTCCATATCATTTTCAAGTAAACCACGAGTTGTGATTGCTGGTGTTCCAATTCGGATTCCTGAGGTTACAAATGGCGATTTATCATCAAATGGAACCATATTTTTATTAACAGTAATTTCGGCTTTTACTAATGCGTTTTCGGCTTCTTTACCAGTAATTCCTTTGTTTCGCAAGTCAATCAACATCATGTGATTATCGGTTCCGCCAGAAATTAAATCATAACCTCTGTCCATAAATGCTTTTGCCATTGCTTTGGCATTCTTCTGAACTTGCATCGAATAATGAAAAAATTCATCTGTCAAACATTCTCCAAATGCTACTGCTTTTGCCGCAATAATGTGCATTAATGGTCCACCTTGATTTCCAGGAAAAACGGCTAAATCTAATAATGAAGACATCATTCTGATTTCGCCCTTTGGAGTTTTTAATCCAAACGGATTTTCGAAATCTTTACCCATCATTATCAATCCGCCACGTGGGCCACGCAAAGTTTTATGCGTTGTGGTTGTAACTATATGACAATGAGGCATTGGATCATTCATCAAACCTTTAGCAATCAATCCCGATGGATGCGAAATATCTGCTAAAAGCAATGCTCCAACCGAATCAGCAATTTTACGAAAACGCTCAAAATCCATATCACGACAATAAGCAGATGCTCCAGCGATAATCATTTTTGGCATTTCACGAGTTGCAATTTCTTGAATTTTATCGTAATCAAAACGACCAGTTTCTTTTTCTACACCATAAAAAACAGGATTGTACAAACGTCCAGAAAAATTTACAGGCGAACCGTGAGTTAAATGTCCACCGTGCGATAAATCGAATCCTAGAATTTTATCTCCAACTTTCAAACAAGCGTGATAAACTGCTGTATTTGCTTGAGAACCAGAGTGTGGTTGAACATTTGCATAAGCAGCACCAAACAATTCTTTGGCACGATCGATAGCAATTTGCTCGACAACATCTACAACTTCGCAACCACCATAATAACGTTTTCCAGGATAGCCTTCGGCGTATTTGTTGGTCAAACAAGATCCTGCAGCTTCCATAACTTGGTCGCTAACAAAGTTTTCAGAAGCAATGAGTTCAATTCCGTGAATTTGTCGGTCTTGTTCTTCATTTATCAAATCGAAAATTATTGAGTCGTGTTGCATTTTGATTTATTTTTAAATTTGATTACAAAAATACAAAAAAACGTTTGGATAATAATCAGATTATGATATATTTGGTAAATGAATTTTCAACAACTAATCAACACTTAAAATGCCAATAACAGCCAATAATACTAACCGAAAATCGTGGTTAGAAGTCGCTCCGAATTCTGATTTTCCAATTCAAAATATTCCTTTTGGGGTTTTTTTAACAAAAGAAAACGTCGTAACTGTGGGAACTCGAATTGGAGATTTCGCAATTGATTTGGGTGCTTTGCAACAACTAAATTATTTTGAAGGCATCGAATTGACCGACGATATGTTTATGCAAGATACTTTAAATGATTTTATATCTGATGGAAAAAAAACATGGAGATTGGTCAGAAATCGAATTGCAGATATTTTTGATGCAGAAAATCCAAAACTTCGTGATAATAAAAAACAACGTCAAATTGTTATTTTTAAGATGAATGAAATCGAAATGCAATTGCCTGTTTTAATTGGCGATTACACCGATTTTTATTCGAGTAAAGAACATGCAACTAATGTCGGAAAAATGTTTCGTGATCCCGAAAATGCCCTTTTACCAAACTGGTTGCACATTCCTGTTGGCTATCACGGACGCAGTTCTACAATTGTTCCAAGCGGAATTCCGGTTCACCGACCAATGGGACAATTAATGACCGATGGGGCAACATCGCCAGTTTTTGGTCCTTCGAGATTGATTGATTTTGAATTAGAAACTGCATTTATAACAACTGATGCTAATGTAATGGGCGAAAATGTACCTGTTCACGAAGCCGAAGATTATATTTTTGGAATGGTTTTATTGAACGATTGGAGTGCGCGCGACATTCAAAAATGGGAATATGTACCACTTGGTCCGTTCCTTGGAAAGAATTTTGCAACTTCAATTTCGCCTTGGATTGTAACAATGGATGCGCTTGAACCCTTTAGGTCTAAGGGTCCAAATCAAGACCCTACACCACTACCCTATTTACAACAAAAAGGAAAACATACATTTGATATAAATCTCGAAGTTGCTATTGCGCCAGAAAATGTTGCTCCAAAAGTAGTTTCGAAATCGAATTTTAAATATTTATATTGGTCAATGTCGCAACAATTGGCGCATCATACCAGCAATGGTTGCCGAGTAAATTCTGGAGATATGATGGGTTCTGGAACAATTTCTGGAGCAAAACCAGATAGTTTTGGTTCTATGTTAGAATTGACTTGGTCTGGAAAAAATCCTATAAAAATGAATGATGGAACCGAAAGAAGATTCATCAATGATAACGACACCGTTATTATGACTGGTTTTTGTGAAAACAAAGAAGTTCGAATTGGTTTTGGTGAAGTTTCAAGCAAATTGTTGCCGCCGTTTGTGAGGAAATAGAAATTTTAGATTGCAGAATTCAGATTGCAGTTTTTTGAAATCAATTTTTTAATTTTTAATTTAAAAAAAACTTTGGCTTGACTTTTGGTTTATGAAATAAATAACAAACTAAATTCAATCCAAAAAACATAACTTATGAAGAAAATTTTACTTTTATTATCTGTATTTTGTTTTATCGCATCATGTGCAACCAAGCAAATTCAAGGTGCAATTAGTTCCGGAAATTATGATGATGCTATTGCAAATTCAGTCTCGAATTTACAAAACAACAAAGACAAAAAACGTAAACAAGATTATATTTATTTACTTGAGGAAGCATTTGCAAAAGCAAAAGAGCGAGATTTAAGCGCTATTGATGCTTTGACAAAAGATTCAAATCCTAATAATTTAGAAAAGGTTTTTAATCTTTATAATCAGTTGAATGCTAGGCAAGAACAAATTAGACCGCTTTTACCATTGTTTTTGATGAAAGAAAATCGCAATGCTAAATTCCCATTTGATAATTATACAGACCAAATAATAAATTCGAAAAACGCATTGTCTAAATTTTTATATGACAATTCGAAAGCACTTTTGGTTGCCAAAGATAAAATGATAATTCGTCGCGCTCACGATGATTTTGAATATCTGAATAAAATAAATCCGAATTATAAAGATGCTGTAAAATTAATGTCAGAAGCAAGACTTAAAGGAACTGATTATGTAAATGTTTATACAAAAAACGAGACTAATATGGTCATTCCGAATCGATTGCAAAATGATTTGTTAGATTTTAGCACTTTTGGATTAGACGATAAATGGACAGTTTATCACAACAATAAGGTTAAAGATGTCAAATATGATTTTGGATTAATTGTAAATTTCCGACAAATAAATATTTCGCCAGAACAAGTTAAGGAACGAGAATTTATTAAAGAAAAACAAATAAAAGATGGTACAAAACCACTTTTAGATGCTAATGGAAAACAAGTTCGTGACGACAAAGGAAATCCTGTAAATGTCGATAATATGAAAAATATTAGAATAAATATTTACGAATTTCGTCAATTTAAAACTGTTCAAGTAACAGCAAAAGTTGATTATATTGATTTTAAAACCAATCAATTAATTGACACTTATCCGCTTGCAAGCGAATATACTTTTGAGAATATTTATTCCACTTTTAATGGTGATAGAAATGCTTGCGAACCTGATTATATGAGATTTTTTGATCGTCGAGCAGTTCAGTTTCCAAGCAATGAACAAATGGTTTTTGATTGTGGCGAAGATTTAAAAGCTAAACTTAAAGGAATTATTTCTGGAAATAGGATTCGGAGATAGGTTGCACGTTTCAGGTTTCAGGTTTCAGGTTTCAGGTTTCAGGTTTCAGGTTTCAGGTTTCAGGTTTCAGGTTTCAGGTTTCAGGTTTCAGGTTTCAGGTT
>JAYTMQ010000106.1:0-3738 GCA_043728355.1 Bacteroidota bacterium | reverse complement strand
GGCGCCATATACAAACTATCGGTTGTAGATGATAATAAAATTAGTTTTGCATTTTCGTTTTGTGCTGCTTGTTTGACAACATCTGCATAAGCTTTTGCTGTAAAATTCGCCAATTTATCATTGGTTACTTTCAAAATTTTATCGACACCATAATTAGATAATTCTGAAACATCAGACATGTTTATTGTAACTGCCGTAACGGTTGTCGATAAACTTTCGGCTACTTTTTTGGCATAAGACGCTAATTCAAAAGCTACTTTTTTGAATTTTCCATCGGTTGATTCTGCATAAATTAATATAGACATAATTATTTTAGATTTTAGATTTTAGATTTCAGATTTCAGAATCTGTAAACTAAAAACTTGATTTATTTAATAGATTTTTATTTAATGATTTTATTTTCAAATTCAATCTTGCAATCTGCAATCTAAAATCTGCTCCCGAAGCATCGGGACTAAAATCTTAAATCACTTTAGCTTCGTTGTGTAATAAATTTATTAATTCGTCCAAATTGTCAGCACTAATTAATTTTACTGCTGATTTTGGTGCTGGTTTTTCAAATTTTATTGCTTTGGTTTCTGCATTTGCCGAAATTGGTTCTAAAACAGTTAACGCTTTAGTTCTTGCAGTCATAATGCCACGCATATTCGGAATTCGTAAATCTTTTTCTTCAACCAAACCTTTTTGTCCACCAATTATTAATGGTAAAGTAGTCGAAACCAATTCTTTTCCACCATCTATTTCTCTTGCCGCTTTCGCAGATGAGCCTTCGATTTTTAAATCAGTGCAAGAATTTACGAAATTATATCCTAAAAGTCCAGCAATCATTCCAGGAACCATTCCACCATTATAATCTAATGATTCTTTTCCTGCAATTACCAAATCATAATTTCCAGTTTTAATTACTTCGGCAAGTTGTTTGGCTACATAAAAACCATCGGTTGCTGCTGCGTTAACACGAATTGCTTCGTTCGCTCCAATTGCCAATGCTTTACGTAAAGTTGGTTCGGTTTCTGGTCCACCAACATTCACGACGGTAACATTTGCGCCTTGTTGCTCTTGAAACCAAATGGCTCGAGTCAATCCAAATTCATCATTTGGATTAATTACATATTGAACGCCATTAGTATCGAATTGTGAATCGTTTTCGACAAAATTAATCTTGGAAGTAGTATCAGGAACGTGGCTGATGCAAACTAATATTTTCATATTTTGTATAATTATCAAATTTGTATACAAAATTACAAATTAATTTTTGATAAATATACTATGCGTGCATAATATTTTTTGTTAAACTATTTCGCTTTCGTGAAAACACTTACATATTATATTTCAAACTAAGAATTAAATATCGTGGTTGCACGACATATTGCGATGTTCTCGTTGCAAATTGCGAAAAATTATCGTCGTTTAACGATGTTGTATTTAGTAAATTAGTTCCAGAAATTTTATATTCGAACTTGCTGTCTTTCTTCTGAAAAATCAAACTCGAAGTCAAAATATCAAATGAATTGTTGACTGTTTTGTCTGAATTGTAATAAGAATTGTATTCATATTCGGTCACAAACGAAAAACTATCTAAAAAGTAATAATCTAAATTTATTGATGGCGTATCGGTAAAAAAAGTTTGACCACTGTATTTGTTGATTTGCTTTTCGAAACCTAATCCTAAATTAGGATATTTCTTGAAATTAGTTGCCAATTTTGCCTGATAACTTTGCGTAAAACTTTCGGTTGAAAGTTGAATATTATTTTGAATATTATAAAATTTTGCCCAATTCAGATTTACATTTGCCGAAGCTTTGTAATATTTATAAAACGAACGTTGGTAACTCGCCATTCCGAACAGATTTTCGTCGGCAAAATTCGAATTGAATGGTTGCGATGATTGATTTATTCCAACAAAATTTGCGTTGGTTTTCACAGCATCGACTTTTCTGGAATAGGTTGCATTGGCAAAAATATTCTCGAAATTAAACATGTTGTACTTGAAATATCTTAACGAATGAACTTGCGAAGTGGCATTTTCTAGTTCACGATTTCCTTGGAATAAACTATTAAAATTGGATAAAACTTTTCCTGCTGCCAATTGATTAATATCTGTAAAATCATTATTTAATGAAAAATTGTAAGTCAAAGTTTCTGATTTTTTTATTTGATACAAAGCGAAAAAATCAGGCAAAATTCTTGTGAAATTTAATTTAAAATCCGAACCCAATTGCGTATTGGTTGTGTCGTAGGAATGAAAACTAAATCCTGGGGTTAACGTAAATTTTCCAGTCAAAAACTTGTAATGCAAACCTAAAAAAGCATCGTTAAAACTATATTTTACTCGATTGTTATTTTCTGGATTAGATAATTCATTGCTGAAACCATTATCTAAAATTTGATAAATATTCGAGTTGAATTGTTGCTGAGAATTGGTGATTCCAAATGTCAAATTGATGTTGCTTTTTGGCGTAACCATATAATAATAATCCAATTTAGCATCGGTTTTATTGGTTTTTACAAATCGGTTTTGATTCAAATCATTTCGGTTTTGACCAGTAATAATTCCTGATAAATTAAACGCTTGATTTTGCAAATTGGCATTAAAAAACGGATTTTCGTCTTGGTACAAATGTTGTAATTCTAGAGCAAAAATGTTTTTATCGTTTTTAGTATAATATAAATTCAGATTTTGATTGACCGAAGTTGGATCTTGTTTTTTCAATGAAAAAATATCTTCTTTGGAATTTAAATTATTAAAAATAATTTCCCGAAACGAGTTCGATTGTTCGTCTTGTCTGGATATTTTCGATAAAACATCGTAATCGACTTGCAATTTAGAATTAGGTTTATAAGTCGAACTGATTTTGAATAAACCTAAGTTGTTATTTTGAGTACTATTTTCGTCGTTTTTTTGTTTTACGCCAGTTCTTAAAATTGTACTTTGAGAAAAACTTTCCAACTCGGTTTTCGATGAGGTTAAAATTCCAAAACCACTCAAACTCCATTTTTTGGTAATGTTGTACACAAAATTCGTTGCTCCGAATTGGGTTTCAATTTCTTTGGCTCGATTGTTTCTTAATAGCGAAATTCCCAAATCATTAGATGACAAATTAAAACTCGAACCGCCTTTTTTCATCATATTTTTGAAACCGCCAGTAAATTTAAAATAATCTTGAACCGTTAGTGGCAATTCTCCAATATTATTGAAATTGGTTATTAAATTCAAGCTGTATTTTGGGTTGTAATAAAATAATTTTGGATTAACCAGATAACGACTTTCGGGTTTTGCAATTCCAATTCCAGCAGTAATATCGCCAAACCAGAAATTCTTTTTACCAGATTTAAGCTTAATATTCATTGCAATATTGTCTTGGTCATTGCCCAAACCTTTCATCGCATCGACTTCGTTAAAATTTCTCAAAACCTGAATTTTATCAATTGCATCTGCCGGAATATTTTTGACACCAAGTTTGGTATCGCCGTCAAAAAAATCTTTGCCTTCGACCATTAATTTGGTTACTTTTTTTCCTTCGACTTCAATTTCACCATCTTTATTGACGACAACTCCTGGTAATTTTTTCAAGACATCTTCGAGTTTGCGTTCGGTTCCAGTTTTAAACGAATCGGCGTTGTAAACAATCGTGTCGCCTGTGTCGTACTGAAATAGGTTGACTAAAAATTAAACACTTTTAGTAAACAATGGAAACACCAAAAAACCAATCCTGTCGAAAAACCGACTACCAAAAA
>JAYTMQ010000105.1:0-6024 GCA_043728355.1 Bacteroidota bacterium | reverse complement strand
GTTTGAAATGCCATTGCTGTTTCTTCTGATTGACTTATTGATTGTTCATTGACCAAAACAATAACTTTGCCTTTGTAATTGTTAGGGTTTTCTTTACCGATTTTATTAGGTTCAGACCAATAGAACTTTCCTGGATAGGTCAAATCAGGATAGGTGAAAATCGCATAAGGTTTAATGCTAGGGCAAATAAAATCTGCAATATCATATAAAGTTGCGTTTGGATAATTTCTTAGATCAAAAACAATTGCTTTGGTGTTTGATAATTTTTCAATCATTTCTGGGATATTTGCAACCATAATTCTTTTCATATTTACATAACCAATATTATTTTCTAGTATTTTAAACTTTTCCAGTTTTGGATATCCTTTTAAAAATTGATTTCTATGAGAATCGTGATAATCATATATTTTTATAATACGAGTGTTTATTTTACCATCTTTTAAAAAGTCCATTTTAAAATTGTCTTCATAACTACTAAGAGTTGGACTTATTAAGTTATTCAAATAAGATGCTTCGTTGGAGCCACCAATTAAATTTCTGTTTTCAGAAATAATCTCTTTAATTGATTTATCGTTAATTTTTGTTATAACATCACCAATTTTAATATCATCTGCTTTAGCTAAACTATCTGAATAAATTTTTGTTACAACTATTTTCTCGTCAATTATTCTGCAATTTGCAGGAAAATAGTTTAATGTTTTTGTTGGATCTTTTGGTTTATAAACATGAAAAAATACGTGTGTATCATTAAGTTTTACTGTTAATTTTTGGAACGCCAAAAAAAAATCATCTTCATTTATTGCATTTATAAAATTGGGTAACATCTCAAAAAGTGTAATATCCCATTTGGTATCCATCAAATATTTATTTGGGAAAAAATATTCAATTATGTTCCAGTAAGCAAAAAACGTAAGAATTCTGTGGTACTTTTCGATGTATTTATATTCAGAATAGTTTTCGTTTTTTATAAAAAACATTTCAGTAACGCCACCTCCAATGTAATGTTGACTTCCTTGAAATCGATTTTCTTCAATAAATTTTAATTTTTTGCAAAGTTTTTTGGAAAATAATTTATTGTTAAACCAAGACAAATTAAAGTTTTTATCAAAATATTCAACATCTTTTGGAGTTGGTATAGGCGCAATTTCTTTTATTTCACCCAAAGAATTAATCCAGTTTTCTATTACTAATGAAAATTCTTGATTAGTTTTGGCTTGTTCGATATTTGGTAAAACCTCAAAAAGTTGATTGTCCCAATTGAAATCGCCATTAGCAACTTTCGGGTGATAATATTTCAAGAAACCCCAAACTTTACAAGTTACTACAAGTTTTTGGGTTTCGGTTGGATTTTGAGTAAAACTAAAATTTGAAATTATAATAAAAATTAGGAGTAATATTTTTTTCATTTTTTGGGATTTGAATGTTTCCAAATTTAGATAAGAAATTTAACAATACAAAAAATCCCAATAAAAATTAATTGCCAAGATACATTTTTTAAAAAAGTAATTTTAAATGTTTTCGAATATCTTCTCTATTTCGAAATCAAGTTCTGGAAAAAGTGGACTTGTTATTTTTTCGCCTTCTATACAAGGTTTCAAGCCAATATATTTTCCTTTTTTTAAAGTATAAACAAAAATAGAGTTTTCGGCAGGTTCAACAATCCAATATTCTTTGACATGATTTTCTTCGTATAAATTAAATTTTATGCCCATTTCTTTTTTAGAATTTCCAGGCGATAAAATTTCAATTATTAAATCTGGAGCTCCAATACAACCACGATCATCAAGTTTAATTTCGTCGCAAACTACACACAAATCTGGTTGTACAACCGAAAAAACTTTTTTGTCATCTGTGCTTTTTTTAAAATTAATCAATCGAACATCAAAAGGAGCATCATATAAACCGCATCGTTGAAACTCAAAATACCTATCTAAATATCGATTTAACACTCTTGAAACAACTTGATGTTTTCTTGAAGGAGCTGGACTCATTTCGAATATTTTTCCTTTTATTAATTCTACACGTTCTTGAAACTGCCATAGCAAATAATCCGCATAGCTATAGGTTTTGGTTAAATCTAAATCTGAAAGTTTATAAACTATCGACATACATTTTAATTAAACCACAAAACTAATAAAACAAAACCAATATTGTGATAGAAATATTTTAAAATAAAAAAATCTCAACAAATTAATTATTGGGATTTGGTCTATTGTATATAAGTCTATCTCCTAAAAACATCTCGAAATTGATATAAAATTCTTTCTATCAATCTCAAATCTTCGGTAATAATCTCTGCAGTTCCAGACATTTCTTGTTGAAAAATAATTTTTTTGTTGTAAGATGTTTGCAAACCTTTCGGCAAGATAACATCAATTAATAAATTACCATCTTTATCTGGTGTAAGCGAAATATTTTTTATTTTTCCTCCTAACATTCCGAATTCTCGATCTGGAAAATTTGCCAATCGAATGTTTACATTTTGACCGACCTGAATTTTACCAGCATTCAAGTTTGATGCTTTTAGTTTGCCTATAAAATCGCTTTTATTAATTGGAACAATCGAAAAAACATTGTCGCCAGCAGTAACAAATTGGTTTTCTGACCAAACTTGCAAAAAAGTTACTTTTCCCGCAATCGATGAGCGCAAAACATAATTCAATTCCCAGTCTTTTATCGCTTTTTTGAGTTGATAAAATGCTTGAATAACGTTGCGTTCTAAATTTACGTTTTCTTTGTTTTCGTTTATTGTATTGGTTTTCGAATTGCGATTTAGTTCAATTAATGATGATTTTAGTGCAGAAATATTGCTTAGCAAACTTTTGTAATTTCTTTGAGATTGCAAATAGATTAATCTTTGTTTTTCAATTTCTTGGGTAGCAATTATCCCTTTTTTGTATAAAGTTTCAAAACGATCTAAATCGCTTTTTTGTAAAGCCATTTCATTTTGATTGATGCTTTTTTGAGATTCTTGCAAACTTAGCCTTTCACGAAGTTGAATTGCTTCATAACTTTGTGCAGTTCCGTTAACCTGAAATGGTTTTAAGTTTTTATTCAAATCGTCGGCAATGCTTTCTTTCTGAAAAATGGCAAAAGCGCTTTCTATTTCGCCCAATTGTGCGTTTTGGAAATCGTTGAATGGAAATGGTTTTTTATCAATATTTATTGAATCTGTAATGGATTTTAGTTTAAAAATATCTAAAAAATTTGCTGAATTTTCTATAATTGCTAATGGTGTGTTTGCTGTAATTATTGATTTGTCTTTTATTAAAATGGTTTTTATTTTACCCGAAACTTTTGTAACAAGTTTTTCTGGAGGAATATTTGTTGTAATTATTATTTGTGTTACGATTATATCTGGATATTTAATTATGTAAGATAAAACTAATAAAATTAATACAAATCCTAGTAAAATAGTATTTCCCCATCTCAAAATTGCTTTTGGAGGATCAGAAAGTACATCTCGAACTTCTTCGCTATAAATTTTTAAGCCGTCGTTAATATCTAAATCTTCCATATTCTAGTTCCCAAGCTCTAATTGATTTTTTACCAATTCGTAATATTTCCCTTTTAATTTTGTCAATGTTTCGTGATTGCCTTGCTCAACTATTTCTCCATTTTCGAGAACTATTATATTATCGGCATTTTTAACTGTACTCAATCTGTGTGCTACAATTATTGCCGTTTTACCATTAATAAAATTGTTTAGATTTTCCATAATGACTTTTTCGTTATTGGCATCAAGTGCAGACGTTGCTTCGTCAAAAAATAAATAAAACGGATTTTTATAAACCGCTCTTGCAATCATGATTCTTTGTTCTTGCCCACCACTCAAACGAATTCCTGACGAACCTAATTCTGTATTGAATTTATTGGGCAATTTTTCAATAAAATCTTCAATATTAGATACAAATGCTGCATTGTTTAATTTTTCACGGTCAATCATTTCGTTTTGTTCAGATTCCGAGATGTTTCCTGCAATGGTATCATTGAACATGAATGTGTCTTGCATTACAGCACCACAGTTTATGCGCCAAAAGTCATTATTAATGCTGTTCAAATCAACCGAACCGATGTTAATCGAACCACTTGTTGGCTCATAAAACTTCAATAACAATTTCATTAAAGTTGTTTTTCCGCTTCCGCTTGCGCCAACAATAGCTGTAGTTTTTCCCTCAGGAATTGTACACGACATATTTTTTAAAACAAACGGTGTCGATTTTCCACCATATCTGTATGATAAATTTTTTATTTCTATAATTTTATTTTCGGGCAATTCTTTGGCTTTGTTTAAACTTAAAATATCTTCGTCGTCACGAGTGTGTACTTGCGAAAGTCTTTCGAGACTAATTTTAGCATCTTGCCAAGTTTGAATAAATGCTATAAAATTGCTTAACGGCAAATTCAATTGACCTACTATAAATTGTGTAGAAATCATCATGCCTAATGTCATATTACCATCAACAACAGCTTTGGCAGCAAGAAAAGTAATTGTAATGTTTTTTAATTCATTTATAAATGTTGATCCAATTGATTGGTATTGTGCTAATTTTAATGAACTTAACGAAGTTTTAAACAAACTAATTTGAGTAAACTCCCATTTCCATCGGTTTTTGCGTTGCGAATTATTTATTTTTATTTCTTTAACGCCACTTATAATTTGTAACAAGTTTGTTTGACTTTGTGAGGTCTCATCAAAACGTTTGTAATCTAATTCAGCTCTTTTTTTTAGAAAAAAAAACGTATATGAAGTGTACAAAATAGCACCTAATATAAAAACCATAAAAATTCTTAGATTGTAATAGGCCAAAATACAATTGAAAATTATGAAAGTAACCATAGAAAAAATCATGTTCAGACTAGATGAAGAAACAAAATTCTGAATTCTGTTATGGTCTGCAATTCTTTGAATGTGTTCGCCAGTATTTCGTGTATCAAAATAGGATATTGGCAGTTTAAGCATTTTGAACAAAAAATCCGAAATCATTTTAATGTTAAAACGACTTGTAATGTGAATGAGCAACCATTCTCGAAAAATACTAACTAACATTTGCGAAATAATTAGAACTAATTGCGAGATTAATATCAAGTAAATAAACGGAATGTTGCGATTGTTAACCTCAACATCTATGACAGTCTGCATCAAGAACGGCAAGATAAATTGTATTATTGTAGCAACAATTAATCCAATAAAAATTTGTTGGATCAATTTTTTATATGGTCGGAAATAAGGAACTAGAAACGAAAATTGTTTGACTTTGGTTTTGTCATCTTCAAGACTATAAAAGTTTGTATTAGGCTCAAGCAACAAGGCAAAACCAGTGCCATCTATTGAGTTTGTCCATGCTATTTTGAAGTCATTATGATTGTATTGCACAAGGCCTTGAGCTGGGTCAGCTACATGAATTTTTTTAGAAGATGTTTTGTAAACTACAACGAAATGTTTTTGACGCCAATGAACAATAAATGGTGTTGGTGCCTCGTTAACCAAACTTTCTAACGAAATGCGCATACCAAGTGTTCGCATTTCAATAGCTTCTGCCGCTTCCGCAATACCAGCCATAGTAACTCCAGTTCGTGTAATACTTGCTTGATCTCTAAGAAATTCTCTTGAAAAAGTTTTGCCATAATGTTTGGCAATCATTCTTAGACATGTTGGTCCGCAGTCTCTGTAATCTATTTGTCTGAAAAATGGAAATATTTTAGGAAGCATTAAAAATTTATAAATGTTTTTTCAACCAATCTGTAATCTCATAGAATAAACTTTCAGTTACATTATCTAAACTATGTCCTTCATTTTCATAAACTATCAGTTTTGTTGTGAATTTTTTTGAATTCAATATATTGTAAAATTTAAAAGCATTATCAATTTTAACTTTTTCATCTTTATTTCCTTGAATAATAAACAATACTTCGTAAGAAATCTAGGCTGCAATTTTACCATAATCCATTAGCTCATTGATGATTTTTTTATTTTTCGTTAAGTTCGGGTTAATGCCGAACATTCGAATAAATTGATTGATC
>JAYTMQ010000104.1:0-3992 GCA_043728355.1 Bacteroidota bacterium | reverse complement strand
AAATTACGAAATTTCACGGGTTTTGCCAAATTATTTAACACTTATTTTACTGAAAATCAATTATTTAAATTAGTTTCTTACGAAGCATTGTTGAATATATTCTGCAGAATATTTATCTGCAAAATAAACAAACCATTTATTTAATGTTTCTTCTCCAAAATTATCGTAAATTATTTCATATTGTTTTTTTGTCCTGATTTTATATTCTTCTAATTTTTGATTTTTATTAATTTGTTGTTCCTCTTTTTCTTTTTTTGTTGTTGGCTGATGATGTATATATCTTCCAAAATTTTCAAAACAAAATTTACCATAATCATTTGTGAAAAGAATAAAGTTATGCCACATCTCATCTATAATAAGCATCGAATCATCAATAAAAAAGTTAAAATCTAAAGAGGATAAACTTAAAAATTTTATAGTTTCTTCTAAAATTGAATCTGCCTCTTCTTTTTCAACATTATATATGTTCATAAAACGATAAACAACATCTTCATTGTAATAAGTTATAGGTTTTATTAATTTCATTTTCTAAATAAATTAGCAAAAAAGGAGGTTTTAAACCTCCTTTTAAATTTTGTTATCCTGCGATCCAACATTTTTCTGGCCATCTGTTTTCACAATGTTGCTCTCCTTTTCCGTTTCCACATCCAACTCCACCAACTAGTTTGTCTAATCGGTTAAATTTTTTTTCAAGTAAATCAGCGATAACTTTCTTTTTTTTAATTTCTTTTGTGGCTTTCATCTTTTTTTGGTTTTAGACGATTAATAAAAATTTTATCTTAAAATTTCAAAAATCAACAAATTGTTACGTCGACTCAACAATTTATCAAAAATAAGAATAATTTTAACAATTACAAATATGCTATTTAACATTTTAACATTTGCTAACTAAAGTTTTAAATTTTGACAACTAAAGTTTATTTTTTACATTAGCCAAAAAAAAATATCAAAATGACATTAGGTACCAAATTAAGAAATCTTCGCACTGCCAAAAATGAATCACTAGCTGCTATTCCTTTTAAACTAGAACTTTCACAAGCAGCGATTGGCAAGTGGGAAGCTGACAAAGCCAAACCTAGCGCCGAAAATCTCTTGAAAATTTGTGACTATTTCGAAACCGATGTTTACAAACTACTCGAAAATGTAGACAATATTAATTTTGGAAATGCTAAATTTAAAGGAAATCAATATGTTATTTATCCGAACAATTCGACTATAAATTATGCTGCTTCGCCCGAAATAATAGAAGTTTTCATTAACAATCACAAAACAATTAGCGAACTCATTCAAAAACAAAATGATTTAATTGTAAAGTTATTGGAGAAAAAATGAAAAAATCCCAACAAAATTAATTGCTGGAATCCGAAATAAATCTAGAAATTAGCATTGTTTAGTATTAATTTTGTATTGCCAAGGCTCTTTTCTAGACCTTATAAAAAACATCTTCAAGTGCAATTTTAAATTCAGGAAAAAGTGGACTATTAACAAATTCATCTTCTGTTTGAGGTTTCAATCCGATAAATAAACCGTCTTTAAGTGTAAAAATCAGTAATAATTTTTCGAAGGGTTCTATTAACCAATATTCTTTTACGCCAGCTTCTTGATACAATTTGAATTTGGTATCAACATCGTGTTTGCTATTATTAGGAGAAATTATTTCTACTATTAAATCTGGAACGCCGTTACAACCTTTTTTGTCAATTTTATTTTCATCACAAACAATACATAAATCTGGTTGAACAACTGTTGAATCTTTTTTTTCGGATTTTAATGGTAATCGAACATCAAATGGCGCATTAAAAACTCTACAAGTTTTTTTTTTTAAATTTTCATAAAAAACTCCCGATAAATTATTTGAAACGGTCTGGTGGGATGAACTTGGCGCAGGACTCATTTTAGAAATAAATCCTTTAATCAGTTCTACACGTTCTTGAAATTGCCAATGTAAATAGTCAGCATAACTATAACTTTTTGTTAAATCTAAATCCGAAAAATTAGTAATTAAAGAACTCATAATTTTATATTTAATTACAAATGTATAAATTAATTCTTGAATTTGAAATAACAAAAAATCCCAAACTAAATTTTAGATTAAGATTTTTTAAATTGATAAATTAAACATTCTCAAATATCTTTTCTATCTCGAAATCAAGTTCAGGAAAAAGTGGACTTGTTATTTTTTCGCCTTCTATGCAAGGTTTTAATCCTATGTATTTACCTTCTTGAAGTGTGTAAATAAAAATTGAGTTTTCGGCAGGTTCGACAATCCAATATTCTTTAACGTGATTTTCTTCATATAAATTAAATTTTATTCCCATTTCTTTTTTAGAATTGCCTGGAGATAAAATTTCAATTACTAAATCTGGAGCTCCAATACAGCCTCGATCATCAAGTTTACTTTCGTCGCAAACTACACATAAATCTGGCTGAACAACTGTAAAAACTTTTTTATCATCAGTGCTTTTCTTGAAATTTACCAATCGAACATCAAATGGAGCGTAATATAAGCCACAAGGTTGAAATTCAAAATATCGATCTAAATATCGATTTAATATTCTCGAAACAACTTGATGTTTACGAGATGGTGCTGGACTCATTTCGAATATTTTGCCTTTTATTAATTCAACACGTTCTTTAAATTGCCAAAGTAAATAGTCTGCATAACTATAAGTTTTGGTTAAATCTAAATCTGAAAGTTTATAAACTATAGACATTTTATTTGATTTTAAAACACAAATTTAATGAATTAAAATTAAATTATTAAGAACAAAAAAAATCCCAACAAAATTATTGTTAGGATTTTCATATAAATCTAAAATCTAGAACTCTTCATTCACTATTCTGCAATCATCTACCCTTTCAAAGCCTCTGCTCCACCAACAATCTCTAAAATTTCGTTAGTAATTGCTGCTTGACGCGCTTTGTTGTAAGTCAGTTTCAATTGATTTCTAAGTTCGGTTGCGTTGTCGGTTGCTTTGTGCATTGCCGTCATACGTGCTCCATGTTCAGACGCGAATGAATCTCTGATTCCTTTGTACAATTGTGTTTTCAATGATTTTGGAATCAAAGTCAACACGATTTCTTCTTTTGATGGTTCAAAAATATAATCGCCAGTCATTACAGGTAAATCAGATTTGTTAGCCGCTAGAGGCAAAAACTGTTCTGTTTGAACGATTTGAGTTGCAGCATTCTTGAACTGATTGTAAATAACTTCAATTCTGTCGTATTCGCCAGTTGTGAATTTATCAGTCAAAGTTTGTGCAATTTTGGCAACATTGTCAAAAGTCAAAGCATCAAAAACCGAACTTTCATTATTAACAACCGATAAAGTTTTGGTCAAAACATCGTTTCCTTTTTTACCTATTGCAAAAACATCAACTTGTTTTCCTTTATAAAAATCTGCACGAGATTTAACTTCTTTTATTACATTCGTATTAAATGCGCCACACAAACCTCGGTTTGAAGTGATGGCAACAACCAATACTTTTTTGATTTCACGTTGTGTAGTGAATTCTCCACCAATATCGCCATCAAGTGTCGATGAAAGATTTTGTAATAATTCGGTTAATTTTTCGGCATAAGGTCGCATTGCTGTAATCGCATCTTGTGCTTTTTTTAGTTTTGCAGCCGAAACCATTTTCATAGCCGATGTAATTTGCATCGTCGATGAAACGGAAGTAATTCTGTTACGGATTTCTTTAAGGTTTGCCATAGTGTTGTATTAAGATTTAAGTAAAAAGTAACAAGATGTCTTAATTCTTGATACTTTCCACTTAATACTTTTTTAAATATATTTCGCCGATAATTCTTTAGCAACATTAGCAATAACATCAGTAATGTTATCATCTAATTTTCCTGCTTTTAGAGCATCAAGCGTATCTCTGTGTTTGTTGTTCAAGTATTCGATAAAATCTTTTTCGAATTCTTTTACTTTATTTACAGGAACGTTTCTCAATAAGTTTTTAGAACCAGCGTAGATTATAGCTACTTGA
>JAYTMQ010000103.1:0-18312 GCA_043728355.1 Bacteroidota bacterium | reverse complement strand
GCAGAAATTCTTGAAACTAATCCTGAAATTTATAAACTTGACGATTTAAAAACCAAAAATAATGGAAGTTTTAGGGTTTATTTAATTTACAATTATATGATTTCTTATCAAATTACTCAAAATTCTATTTTAATTCTTCGTGTTCGATATACTTCAAGAAAACCAAAAAAATTATAATGGAAAACCTAATAAATATAAACCAAACTTACGAAAAAGTAAATCTTGTAAATGCTAAACTCAATAATCGGGAATTCGAAGATTGTGTTTTCAAGAATTGCGATTTCTCGAATGCCGATTTTTCATACAACTCATTTATTGATTGCGAATTTATTGATTGCAATTTATCGATGTTGCAAATGATGAATGTGAGTTTGAAAACCGTTTCATTCAAAAACTGCAAATTGCTCGGAATTTTATTTCATAATTGCGATGATTTTTTGTTTCAAGTCGAGTTTCAAGATTGCGTTTTGGATTATGCCTCTTTTGCTAATAAAAAAATGGTAAAAACCAAATTCAATTCGTGTTCTATGAAAGAAGTTACATTTATAGGAACTAATCTCACGAGTTCAATTTTCGAAAATTGTAATCTTGACAATGCTATTTTTAACGAAACCATTTTGGCTGGAGCCGATTTTACTTCCGCATTTAATTACAAAATAGATCCAGAATTTAACCCGATGAAAAAAGCAAAATTTTCTACTGTAGGGATTTTAGGATTATTAGATAAATATGATATTATAATCAATTAAAAATTGTTTAAATGGAAATTAATAACAATTATCTCGAAAGTGTAAAAAAGCAATTTTTGTACTACAAAACTCTTGGCGAGAAAGCCATAAATCAACTCGAGGAAAACCAATTATTTGTTAGTTTGAATGAAGATACGAATTCCATTTCCACAATCGTAAAACATTTGTCTGGAAATATGCTTTCGCGTTGGACTGATTTTTTGACAACCGATGGCGAAAAAGAATGGCGCAATCGCGATTCAGAATTCGAAGAAACAATATCAACAAAACAAGATTTGTTAATATCTTGGGAAAAAGGTTGGGATTGTTTTTTTGGAGCATTAAATTCAATTGAGCCCAAACAACTTTCTACCTCAATATATATCCGAAACGAAGGTCAAACCGTTTTGGACGCAATCAACAGACAATTAGCACATTATCCATACCATGTTGGTCAAATTGTTTTTTATGCAAAAATGCTAAAAACTTCAGATTGGGAAAGCCTTTCAATTCCGAGAAATAAATCTAATGAATATAATTCTGATAAATTTTCTAAAGAGATAAGTTTTATTGATGATGAATTAAAAAAATTTAAATAAATGAAGGAATTAATTGTAAGTTCCGATTATCGAAATTGGCTTGTTGATTTAAAAACAAAAATCAAGCAAAGCCAAATAAAAGCAGCATTGGCAGTTAACAGTCAATTGATTATGCTTTATTGGGAATTAGGCAAAGAAATTGTCGGAAAACAACAAAACGCAAAATGGGGAACAGGTTTTATTGACCAATTGAGTAATGATTTAAAATCTGAGTTTCCAGATATTGGCGGGTTTTCTGCAAAAAACTTACGGTATTGCAAGTCATTTTTTGAGTTTTATTTTGAAATTTCAATTTGGCAACAACCTGTTGCCAAATTAGAAAACACTAATGCTAATGAAATTAAAAAAAGCCAGCAACTTGTTGGCGAATTAGAAATTACTAAAAACTCAATTTGGCAACAACCGGTTTCCAAATTGCAAAATCAACTATTTTCAATTCCTTGGGGACATCATATTTTAATTATTCAGAAAATAAAAAACATTGCTGAGGCAATTTTCTACATTCAACAAACCATTGAAAACAATTGGAGTCGTGCCGTTTTAGAAATGCAAATCGAAACCAATCTGTTTAATCGACAAGGAAAAGCAGTTACAAACTTCAAACAAACTTTACCTGAAATACAAAGTGATTTAGCAGTTGCTTTACTAAAAGATCCTTATAATTTTGATTTTTTAATCTTTGGAAAAAGAGTAAAAGAAAGAGATTTAGAAAATCAATTAATTGCCAATATTTCGAATTTTTTATTAGAACTAGGAAAAGGTTTTGCCTATATGGGCAGACAATTTTTAATAAATGTTGGTGGTAAAGAATTTCGAACAGATTTACTTTTTTATCATACAAAACTGCAATGTTACATAGTTATTGAGTTGAAAGTAACCGAATTTGAGCCTGAATATTTAGGAAAACTTAATTTTTATCTAACAGCAATTAATGAACTTGTAAAATCAGATTTTGATAAACCAACAATTGGCATTTTATTATGCAAAACTAAAAATAATTTAGTTGTCGATTTTGCTTTGAAAGACATTAATAAACCAATGGGCGTAAGTGAATATTCCTATACAGAACTTTCCGAAGAAATTAAAAATGCCCTTCCAACCTTAGAACAATTAAAAAACGAATTAAACAAAGAAAATGATTTATAAAAAACTTTTAATCCTTCCAATTTTCTTAATATTATTCTCTTGTTACGAAAAAGAATGCGATTGCAAATTATACAAAACAGGAAAATTTGAATTCGTTCAAGAAATTGATGATACAAAAAAAACTACTATTTTCGAACGAACAGAAAATTTGCAAATCGAAACTTACGAAGGTAAAACCGACACAGCATCGATTCGTTGGGTTAATGATTGTGAATTTGTATTAAAAAAATTACACCCTAAAAATATGCAAGAACAAAAAGCAATTTCAATGCGAATTCTTTCAACAACCAAAAAAAATTATACCTTTGAATATTCTTTCGTTGGTAGCGAAAAAAAAGAAAAAGGAACAGCAAATAAAATTTAAATTTCAGATGTTTTGTAACAATCTGACTTTTCTAAAAGTATAACTTTTTTGATAAAAAACATTTTAACAAATAACGAATAAAACAAAATGATTGAACTTTTATCGAATTCTAGTGCTTGGATAGCTTTATTAACATTAACCTTTTTAGAAATAATTCTCGGAATTGACAACATTGTATTTTTGTCAATAGTTTCAGGAAAATTGCGAGAAGAAGACCAACCAAAAGCCCGCAGAATTGGACTTTTGCTAGCAATGGCATTCAGAATTATATTACTTTTTGGAATTACTTGGGTAATGAATTTAAAAAATTCATTTTATGATTTTGATTTTGGATTTTTGGCAGGCAAATTAACAGGTCAAAGCGTTATTATTTTTGGCGGTGGATTGTTTTTATTATATAAATCGGTAACCGAAATTCATCATAAATTAGAAGGTGAAGAAGAAGGCGCATCAGGAAAAGCTAGTAATAGTTTAGCTTCAGCAATAATTCAAATTGCATTATTAAATATTGTTTTTTCATTTGATAGTATTTTGACAGCAATCGGTTTAGTAAGCTCAGAATTGCCTCCAAAAGGATTTGGTCCAACTGGAGCATTAGAAATAATGATTATGGCAATAATTATTTCAATTGTGATAATGATGATTTTTGCTGGTCCAGTTAGTAAATTTGTCAATAATCACCCGACAATTCAAATTCTTGGATTATCATTTTTAATTCTAATTGGAGTTATGTTATTGGCCGAAGGTTCACATCTTGCAAGTTTCAGATTCTTTGGAGGAACCGAGGCACATAGTATACCGAAAGGTTATTTGTACTTCTCGATATTCTTTTCATTATTTGTAGAATTCTTGAATTTGAAAATGAAAAAATCTAAAAATCCAGTCAAATTACATAATAACACTATCGATGAAAAATTGAAAGATTCAGATTTGATGAATTAATTTCAGGTAATACAAAAAATAGCCCACAAAAAAATAAACTTGTGGGCTTTTTTATATCTAAAACAAAGTTATTTGACCATCATCATCAGGTTCAATATCTTCGATTTCATCAACGACAGTTTCTCCAACGACTTCTATATTTTCTGTAATAATTTCCTCAGGAATTTCATAAAATAATGGTTCTAACATATTGACTTGCTTTAACTTATCAGTTGTCAATTGATTCCCAAGGGCTTTCATTCCTTTTACAGCAATGAAACTTTCTAAATCAACAGTTTGGTTTTCTTTTTGAACTCCTTTTACTTTTGTGAATACTAATTCTGCAACTGGTCGATAATCTGTAGCAACAATTTCGAGTTGAGATTTCTCGTGTTCGGTGATGAAGCTTTCTTCTTTATTTTCTACCTCAACCAAGAAACGTTTTACATAATAACGTTCTTTTTCGCCATCATAATAAATCGCAGATATTGGTTTGTTAGGTACCCATTTTTCCAGAACAACCATATCTTCATCAAAATGTGTGGATAATTCCGGTGTAATAACTTTTAATTTTCCGGTTTGAGATATGATTAAAATTTTATCGCTTGGACGAAATTCTCCCAATAATTCGCCACGAGCATCAGTATTTAAACGTTGAACCGTATCGTCAAACCAAACTTTTCGTGGTAATAAAGTCGAAATTCCTTTTTCTTTGATTTCGATTTTCTTGATTGGATATTTAGTAACCAAATTTCCTTTCGAAGCACGACCTTTTATTGCCATTGCAGCAAAATCTAAATCCCATTTTAGTTTTTTGACACTTCCAACCTGACGCAATAAAATGGTGATAACTTCTGCTTCGCCATTTGGGTTTGCAGTGAAATATAACGCTTGAGAACCTTTGGTTTCATTGGTCAAATCATATAATTTATCACGAGTAACTCCAGTTACATTAAAACGTTTTATGTACGATGGACCCGATTTTCCGTCTCGATAAATCATATTATAAATCGTTCGCTTATCCGATTTATCGAAAATAGCAATGTGAATAATGTCTTTTCCGACGAATTTCTTTTCATCGACTTTACAAATCATCATATTTCCATCTCTAAGAAATACTATAACATCGTCAATATCAGAACATTCGCAAACATATTCATCTTTCTTTAATCCAGTTCCAACGAAACCTTCTTCACGGTTTACATACAATTTAGTATTTCGCAAAACAACTTTTGTGGCTTCGATATTTTCGAATGAACGCAATTCGGTCAATCGTTCACGACCTTTTCCGTATTTCTCTTTGAGACGAGTGAAATAGGCAATTGCAAAATCGATTAAATGTTCTAAATCGTGTTTTACTTGTTCAATATCGCCTTCGAGTGCTTCGATTTTGTCTTGTGCTTTGTTGCTGTCAAATTTCGAAATTCGCATGATTCGAATATCTAATAAACGCAAAATATCGTCTTCGGTAACTGCTCTTTTTAAGTTTTTAACAAATGGTTTCAAACCATCATCAACTGCTTTTATTACATCTTCACGTGTGGTTTTCTCTTCAATATCACGATAGATTCTATTTTCGATGAAAATGCGTTCTAATGACAAGAAATGCCATTGTTCTTCGAGTTCATTTAACTGAATTTCGAGTTCTTGTTTTAATAAATCGACGGTTCTATCAGTCGAAATTTTCAACATTTCGGAAACACCAACAAAAAGTGGTTTATTGTCTTCGATAACGCAACCCAAAGGTGCAATCGAAGTTTCGCAAGCCGTAAATGCAAAAAGTGCATCAATTGTTTTATCAGGCGAAACACCTGGAAATAAATGAATTAGAATTTCAACTTCGGCAGCGGTATTGTCTTCAATTTTCTTGATTTTAATTTTGCCTTTTTCATTGGCTTTCAAAATACTGTCAATTAAAGTTGTAGTATTTGTCGAAAACGGAATTTGAGTAATGACCAACGTGTTCTTGTCATATTGTCCAATTTTGGCACGAACACGAACGCGACCGCCACGAAGACCGTCGTTATAATTAGAAATATCGGCAATTCCAGCAGTTAAAAAATCTGGAAAAATTGTGAATGGTTTACCTTTCAAGATTTTTATGGAAGCATCGATTAATTCATTAAAATTGTGAGGCAAAACTTTTGTCGAAAGACCAACTGCAATTCCTTCGGCTCCTGATGCCAATAAAAGTGGGAATTTTACAGGTAGATTATTCGGTTCAGCACGACGACCATCATAAGAAACGCCCCAATCGGTAATTTTTGGGCTGTAAATAACTTCCAAAGCAAATTTTGACAATCGAGCCTCGATGTATCTTGATGCTGCAGCACCATCGCCAGTTAGAATATTTCCCCAGTTTCCTTGGCAATCAATCAATAATTCTTTTTGACCAATTTGCACCATTGCATCGCCAATACTTTGGTCGCCGTGCGGATGATATTGCATAGTATGCCCGACAACATTGGCTACTTTGTTGTAACGACCGTCGTCTAATTCCTTGAGAGAATGCATAATACGGCGTTGAACTGGTTTAAATCCGTCTTCGATTGCAGGAACAGCACGCTCCAAAATTACATACGAAGCGTAATCTAAAAACCAATCTTTGTACATTCCTGTAACTTTGGTTATGGTTTCGTCTGAATCTTGTTCATTTTCATAAAAATGTTCGCCTTCGAAATGATTTTTATCAACATTAATTATTTCATTTGTTGATTCTTCGTTTTGAAGTTGTTCGTTTTCGTTTATTTCTTCTTCTTCGTCTTTCATTTATTGAAATATTTTAATATTGAATTTGGAATCTCTTCCCTCCATTTATTTGTATCTTTATCAATATGGAAAGCATGATATTTATTTTGTGGATTTTCTCCTTCGCAAGGAAAAATGATATAAGTTTGGTTTATATCATCAAAATTATAACACCAATTTCTTACCCGTAAATCAAAAATTGAATTGTTTAATAATTCTTGTGCAGTCTGATCAGAGCACAATAATTGTGACGAATTTTGGTTATTTGGAGAAATTGCTTTTGTATTTTTGTTTCCGTGTTTAGGGTTAAAATTATACAATCTATTAGGTAAGTTTTTATTTATAAATTCCCAAATATCTTTAGAATTATTGAATGAATTTATTTTTACTTTTTCAAAATCATCATTAGACTTTATTAACAATAAATTATGTTCAGCTTCTTTATTCATAGAAAAAATTACTAATTTTTTATTTTCAAATTTAGAATTTAGAAATGGAAATTTTACAGGTTGTAAACTTGAATTTTTATCAGAAAAATGAATTTTAAATAAATGATTAAGTTCTTTATTTTGAATAAAATTTTCTAGTAATAAGTCTAGTTTATTGGCTTGACTTTTACTGAAATCTTTATTGAATGCAGGATCATTAAAATATTCTTTTAACTCAAAATTATCTTCAAATGAGTAATAAACATTTGCTTGAAGTTTTCGACCAATTTCTAAAATAGGATTTATTTGTTTTAAGAAATTTTTGATGTTTTCGTTAGAAAAATTATTCAAGGCTAAAATATCGGAATGTATATAAAATATAAAATCTCCCATCTTAAAAATCTAATAAAAATCGTCTGTCAATAGAAAATTGGTCAAAAAAACCTTTTGGTGGATATCTTATTAGTCCATCTTCTTCAATTTTTACTTCTTTAGCCTGAGTACAATGTTCATTTTCATCTCTATCAAAATGATAAATACTAACATTTTCTCTATCGATTCCTTTCTCTCCTTGCTCAAATTTTTTTGATTGAACCAAAATCCCATTGATTATATGGTCAGAATGTGTTTCTAGAATAATTTGAATTCCTGCTTGTGCAGCTAAACATATTAATTCTGTTAATTTTGCTATAGCATTTGGATGTAAGTGCGCTTCGGGATTTTCAATAATAATTAATGCACCTTTCTTAGCAGAAAGAATTGCTACGAGAATTGGCAAAGTATATGAAAGTCCAAAACCTACATTTGCAGAGCTGAACTCTTGGGTTTGACCATAATCGGGAACGTCAAAACTGTACTTAATTTCATAATTTTCACCTACTTTTTTAGGTAAAACATTAACCCCTTTACTTATTTCGCGTTGCCAAGCGGTAACTTGACTTAATAAATAAGGGTCGTTTTCTAAAGAATGAAGTAAATCTATATTGACTTTTAGTTCTTTTTGATATTGGTATAAAAAATGTGCTGTTAATTCTCCTTTGCCTAATTTAATTGAAACTTGTTTATTAAAAGAGACTTCATAATCGTCTGATTCGTATTCGGCAATTCTAGCTGCGCTTACATATTGAAAATTATTTGTAAACAAAGAAAGACTTTCATAACCTGAACTATCGGCTATATCATTTATTCTTGTCAAAAAATCATACTCTTTTGAAGCATCAAAAATCCAAGAATATTCTATATCCTCATCTGCAATTATAAAAGCAATTTCATTTTTGTTTTCGCCATCATTAAACTCATGCAAGGCGTCTTTGGTTTTTCCTATATCACAAAGAGGTTTGTTCAGACTTAAATGTTCATGTAATTTACTTTTATTGTGTGCTTGTTTTAACAATAAAAGACTTTGAATTAATGAAGATTTACCTGCGCCGTTTTCTCCGCAAAAAACAGTAAGACTTTTCAAATGAACTGTTGTGTCTTTGTGAGATTTAAAATTTACTATTTGTATTGAATTAATCATTTTCTAGTGTTTCTTTAATAATTCTCTCAATATCTGTAAACCTTTGAGTTACTAAATCTTTTTGAGCTGTTCCTTGTGAGATAGATCGAACAAACTTTCCGTCTTTAGTATTATGCAGATCAATTAATTTTAGTTTAAAAGCATTTTTTTTAGTTTTAATATTTTCACGATAATTGGGAGATAACTTTGCCAAATTTACACTTAAAACTTCAAAAAGAGCTTTGTTTATAGGTTTACGTTTATCTGCTTCACTAAATCTTTTTCTAAAAGCATCATTCCCAAAAACTTCAAATGCTAAATTCATAGCACTTTTAAAATCCGATTTTAAATTATCAATATCTGTTTTACTTAATTCTCTAATTTTTTGCATACCTTTAATCAAGAAAGAATCTAAATCGGGCTTATATTCTTGATAAGGAATAAGATAAAAAGCTACAAAACGAGTTACAAAATCTCGGTCTTCCATTCTTGTTGGATTAATTCTATTCTCAGTTGCTTGTACAAATGATTTTCCCTCTTCGGTTACTTTTAAATCTATAAATTTACCATCATTGTTTTTCCGTACTCGTATTGTTCCATCAAGTAATTTATTGTCTTTTCCTCTAGCCAAATCTGCAATTAATTCAGCTGGAGTTCCTTGATTTATTGCATGACGTATTTCTTGCGGAGTAAGCATTAATCCACCAGTATTTACCCTTTTAAAAATATGAAATTTCACTTCAACTGGTGTTGTTTTTTCAATTATATAGATTGTTATACCAAATCTAGTAATTCTTTTTTGCAAAGGATTTGGTAATTTTTCAAATGTAAAATCATTGTATTCTTTTAAGAATTCTAAACCTGTTAGCTTCAATTTTTTTTCAACCAAAAAAGCATAAATTGTACTTATTCGTTGTAATCCATCGATTACTTCCCAGTTATTCTCTTCTTTTTCATTAAAATAAAATGTTGGAATAGGTAAATTTAAAAGTAATGATTCAATAAATTGGCTCTTTTTTTCATTATTCCATAAACCTGGAAGCCTTTGAAATTCTGTATCTAAATCAATTGTTTTATCTTCTAAATCTTGAACGATTTGTCCAATAGAATATGATTTTGTTTGCACTTTAATTTTATTAGGGTCAAAAGGAATTTCGATAATTACATCATCATTTAATTCGTTTTCTATTTCATCAAACTCATCATTATCATTTTTATTCATTTCTTAATTATTTTTAACTTTACAAAAATAACTCATTTTTTTTGTTTTTGCTATCTAAAATTTATCTTAATCCTACCCAGTAATATAAACCCGCAACGCATTAGCCAATCTAAATTCTTTGAACATTTCTATCATACAAAGTTTTAAAAAATTAAATTGTCTCCCATAACTTTCCATCATAATTTTTCCTTCCATTGATAGTAAAATGCTTTCGTAATAAACACTAACTCTTGGTTTAAAAGCTTTCTCGAAATATAAATTATCTTCCATTCCATAATTATCTATTTGAAATTCTTCGCAAGATTTATCTTCGGCTAATGATAACCAATTTTCTGATTTAGAGTTTTTTAATTCTTTTAAAGTTTCTAGATATGAATTATTGTTAGTATAAATCATTGGATAAAATTTCTCAAGAAATGGAATTAATTCACTTTCGAAAAGTTCTTTTTTTAATTTGAATACTATATCTTTTTCATTTTCAGTAAAGTCAAAAATTACTGGATTGAAATGCAATTCTTTTTGCATTTTCGAGATCAATTCTTCGTTAGAAATTTTACCTTTTTCTAACTGATCTTTAGGTATAATTTGTTTTGTTATTAATCCAATTGCTAAAAACTGTCCCATATTAAATATATTTTCTTTAAACTAAAACTCAAAATTATAATTTTTATCCTTGTCTTCAATTTTCATTCGTTCGATTTCTTTTTCTAAATAATCAATTTCTTTTTCTAGTTTTTCCAGTTTCAAAGTCTTGTTTTTACTGTCTTTTTTCTTTTGCCATTGGTCCAAACTTTCTTTATTCCATTTTAGTTGCAAAACCTCAAGTGGTGTTCCTCCGCCTAATTTTGATTCTTCACGGCTTTCTTCTAATTCTTCTATAAATTTTGTTTTATTATCTTTATAACCGTAATAAGTTATTTCGTTTATAAAAGTACCAATAATGTTTTCAAAAACAAATGGTTTTGTTCCTTTAAAGAAAATCTTGGTTTTGGGTTTTCTGTTTTCGTCCCAAATTTCGCCATAATCTGTAATTTTAAACTCGATTTTATTGTCTAATTTGAATGTTGCCTCTTTTATTTCATTCAAATCACCAAGACCAAATCCATATCTTTCTTTGCTATTGTTTTTCTTGCCAGTAATATGAACATATTCAGACATTTCGTATTTTGGTTTTCCAAATTCTGCTTCATTCCAAATAGAACCTTCCCACGAAAATTCTAAATAATCAATTTTATGTTTTAATTCTTTGGTTAATGGTGCAATTATTTCTTGGTAATAGGCATCAATTTTGTAACCTCGAGAATAAGTCAAAAAAACTAAATCAACATCTTTTTCATATTCTTTTAGAATTTGCATTAAATGTAGAACGGTAAAACCCTTTTCTATAATTGGTGTATGGTGCAAATAATACGAAATAGGCTGGGCAATTTTTGAATATTTTCTGGCAAATCGAGTATATAATCCTGATTTTTTTAAATAAATAAAGTCTATCATTTTTGGTATTGCTTTTAATTTTTCTTCTTCAAGTAATTTTTCAATATTGGGTTTTGCGTGAAGGATCGAAGTGGAGCTCTTTTTTTTAAAGGCTTTTTCTGCCTTTTAAAAAAAAGCGGAAACGTAGAGCCTGACCCCGATTTTTCTTCGGGGTCACGCCCAAATTACTTTAACCAATCACAAACAAATCTTTCAATTCCTTATTACTCAAGTTTCCTATCCAATTTTCGCCTGTCGATACGGTCATTTCGGCCAATGCTTTTTTGGATTGTATCATGGCGTTTATTTTCTCTTCAAATGTGTTTTTGGTTATAAATCGGTGCACCATTACGTTGCTTTTTTGTCCAATTCTATAAGCTCTGTCTGTTGCTTGAGATTCTACCGCTGGATTCCACCACAAATCATAATGAATTACGTGGTTGGCAGCCGTTAAATTGAGTCCTGTTCCTGCTGCTTTTAGCGACAAAATGAAAATATTATCTGCTCGATTATTCTGGAATCCATCGACCATTTCTTTGCGTTGTTTCAGGTTGCAACCACCGTGATAAAACAGTGGTTCTTCTTTGTAACGTTCTGTTATGAAATGTTTTAGCAATTTTCCCATTTCGGTATATTGCGTAAAAATCAATACTTTTTCGCCACTTTCGACAATGCTGTCTAGTTTGTCAAAAAGCAAATCCATTTTTCCACTTATTGAAGGTTCCAAAATATTATTTTTTAGAAATTGTGTTGGATGGTTGCAAATTTGTTTCAAAGCCATAATCATTTGCAATACAAGACCTTGTCTCACAAACATAGCTTTACTGTCGTTGGTTTGCATTTCTTCGATGTCTTGCATGGCTTTTTGCAGGGTTTGTTCGTACAAACTGGCTTGTTCTTTAGCTAGAATCGAATAGCAATCCATTTCGATTTTGTCGGGCAAATCGGATATTATAGACTTATCTGATTTTAGTCTTCGCATCATGAATGGTGCCGTAACTTTTTTGAGGTTTTCGGCAACGGCTACATCGTTAAATTGTTGAATTGGATTGCCATAGTTGTCATTAAATTCTTTTAGATTCCCTAAAAATCCACGATTGCTATAATCCATTATGCTCCATAATTCGCTCAATCTGTTTTCCACTGGCGTTCCGCTCATGGCTATAAAATGGTTGGCTCCAATGGTTTTTATGGCTTTGGTTTGTTCGGTATTGGGGTTTTTAATGTTTTGTGCTTCGTCAATGATTAGCGAATGCCATTTTTTCTTTTTGAGTTCTTTGGCATCGCTTCTTACAATTCCATAAGATGAAATAAGGACATCAAAATCATCGTTTTTATCAAATTTTCGAGTTGTTCCATGATAAATTTTGGTTTTCAAAGTTGGTGCAAATTTTTCAATTTCGGTTTGCCAATTGGTTAACAATCCGGTTGGCGCAACGACCAGTGCTTTTTCTTTGTCAAGTAATCCTTCTTCTTTGTATTTGAGTAAAGTGGTAATGACTTGCAGGGTTTTTCCGAGTCCCATATCATCGGCAAGTACCGATCCGAAACCGATTTTGGCATTGCGGTACATCCAAGAAAATCCTCGATGTTGGTATGGTCGCAGTTGTGCGTTGATGCCTTTTGGCAAATCGATTTCGGCAAAATTAGTCAACTCGGTAATTAAATCTCTTACTTCATCGGTCAAGCCAATGGCGGTACCCATGTATTCACCACTCAAGGAGGCACGCAACATTTCGAAAGCGGATAGTTCTTTGGTCGATGCAAAATGCTTGTGAATTTTTTCTAAATCGGATTGGTTGACATAGATATAATTGGATTTATACTTCAATAATCCTGCTGATTTTTTTAGTAATTTGTTAAATTCTTCTTCGTTCAACAGCGTATCGCCAATAGCTACTTGCCAGTCAAATGAAAACAAATCGCCTAAACCAATGAATGATTTTCCTTTGGTTTTTTGTTTTAATTTGAGACTTGGTTTGGGTTTTAGAATATCTTGTAATGATTTTGGGAGTAAAATATCGATGTCCAAAAGTTGAATAGCAGGAATCATTTGCATCAAAAACGGAGTAAAAACTTCATTGTTCATTAAAATATTTTCTGAACCTTGGCTGTTAATATAACCGTCTAATCCGCCAATAAAACTACTCAATTGAGTTAGACTTTGTAAAATTTCGTAACGATTTTTATCAAATTTTTTAAGATTCAAAATATCTTTTAAATCATAAGGCAATGCCATTGCATCTTGCTGTTTTTCTTTAATATTGATGTTGATTTTGAAATCTTCGTTAGACAATTCTTCAACAACTATTTGGGGTTTGTAATTGCCTTGTGTAATAAAATATTTTTGAATCCAAGCCGAAATTCCACCGCTTAATGCGTCTTCGCCTGGTTTTTTGAAATCGTACGTTTCTTTTCTGAAAAATAAATTTAAAAACAAATCATCGTTTGGAAAATCTTCGAGAATGTGAATAATTTCCGAAAGGAACAACGATAACAAATTAAATGCTTGATTATTATTAATCGCAATTTGTTTGTTTTTTTCTTCCCAGACAAAAACATTTGGAGGTAAAATCAATTCTAATTCTTCGACCAAAATCCTAACATCTTTGCTAATCATTGCTGGTAACCAGCGTATTGAAAATGATTTATTTTGCAATTGAACAATTTGTGGCACAACGGCTCCATTAGCCAAAAGATGAATTGCAAAATGCAAAATTGTGTGCAACGATGCTGTAGATGGCTGATAATCGAAAGTTTTTGAGGAACTAATTTGCGAAACTTGCTGCAAAAAACCAAGGAACGAAAATTGGGTTTCGTTCACGAAAACTTTAGATTGATAGGTTTCGTCAATCGATATGGTGTTTTTGGAATGCTTGTTAATTTTTTGTTCTTGAATATTGGCTTTTAGAAACAAATTTTCTAAAGAAATTTTGCCTTGAACAACTTTTTGAGCTGCTTTAACAATTCTAGCAATTTTGGACGAATATTTTTCTTTGAAATTTCCTGAACCTTGATAGAATGCTGGAAAATCAACCAACAAGGCAGTTAATGGCTCGTGAATTGACGATAATTTAGAAAATGATAATTTTGTGTAAGCATTTTCGTCAATGAAATTAGGTGTTTTTTTGTTTTTAGTATCAAAATACAAATCGGTTAATTTTGGAATTTCGGTATAGGTTTGATTTACAAAAATTCCAAGCTTATTTAATTCTGCTATTAAATTAACGTTGTGCAATTCAAATACCAAAAACGGATTGTTATCTATCTCGGCACTTACTTTGTAAACTACTGCAGCCAAGTGTTTGCAGGGCACGGCCCAATCTGGGCAGGAACATTGCATTTTGAAATCGGTCCATTGTTTTGGAAAAACTTTTAGACCTAAATTCTCGGCTATTGTTAAAACTTCTGGATCTAACTCACGATTCAGCAACTTGGAAATTATAGTTGGTTTTCTGGATAATTGAACAATAAAATTACTCAATTCAGGATCAAAAAATGGAGGTAGGATTATATCAACATTGTAAGGTTTTGGTCGGCTTCCAACAACTTTGGCACTAATTCTATTTTCTTTAATGTCAATTTTGGTAACCGATCCTTTGTTGGCATAACTTTTGCCACGTGGTAACCTGTCTTCATAATCAATGTTACTTAAAGAGTACAACCATTGCTCGCCCCACCAAGTTTTTCCAAATGTGTTTGTCATTTTATTATTTTTTTAACTATATTTTTATAAACTTCAAATTATTATTTTTTCTTGCCACAAAACGGACAAAATTCAAAAATCATTTCAACTTGTTTGCTGCATTTTTTACAAATAACAAAATCTTCTTTTTTCTCATAAGATTCTGAAAAAATTTCTTTAAACTCTGACGGAATTTCTTTAAGAAATCTGGACGAATTGCCTTTTTCGGTTATCAAATAAAGTTGGTCTTTGGCTCGAGTTATGGCTACATAAAACAAGCGCCGCTCTTCTTCCATCAAACTATCGTGATTGGCTGGTTTTATGACTTGAAAAATTCTGTCCTCGAGCCAAATATCAGGAAAACCGCCATATCCATCGGTCAAACCAACTATAAAAACTATTTTGGCTTCAAGTCCTTTAGCACCGTGAATGGTTTTGTTTTGAACTTTTAGATTTTCGTTTTTTAAAGCAAAAAAATAAGGTTGGTACATTTTGCTGCGGCGATAAAGGAACAAAATGTCATCATTTTTGAATCCATCTTTTATTAATTGTCTTACTTTTTCGGTACAAAACGCAACATTTTCATCGATATTATTTCCAGCATATTCAACAATTTTGAAATTAGACATTTTCGATGCAAAAATTTCTTTTTCAATCTTAAATTTATTGTGTTTTATTACTTCGTTACTTGCACCTACAATGCTTTGTGTGCTTCTATAATTTAGGTTAAGTTTAATGGTTTTGGAGTTTTTAAAATTTTTATCAAAATTAATTATGCAATCAACATTTGAACCTCGAAAGCCATAAATACTTTGCCAATCGTCGCCCACGCAAAAAAGTTGTGTTTTGGCGGTAATCATCAATTTAATCATTTCGACTTGTAAATTATTTACATCTTGAAATTCATCAACCAAAAGATATTGATATTGAGATTGAAATTTCTGAAGAATGTCTTTGTTTTTCTTGAATAAAAGAACAGTTCTGCTTATTAAATCATTAAAATCCAAATAAGATTTATTGGTGCAATAACCTACAAATTCTTTGACCAATGGCATGGCAATTGCATAAAAAATTCTGATTCGTTCGTGTTGATCTTCTTGTGATTTTATAAATATTTTATCCCAATTGCAACCTTCGACTTTTAGCATATCGCATATTCGAATGGATTGATAAATAAAATCTTTGACTTCTTCTTGATAGCGACTGAACTCTTCTTGGTAAGATAAAATTCTATCCGATTTATAATTTTCTGACAATCGACCTTTAATAATTTTATCTAACTCGTAGCTAAAAAGTGCCGAATCTTCGGTCATTTTTTCGTAGGTTCGAACACACAAAATATTTCCTTTTTTAAATTGCTCAACTTTATTTTTGGAAGGATAACTTTTATTGGAAACGTGTTCTAAATATAGGTTAGCATCTTCGATATAAAAATCTGGTTTGAAATCGAAATCTTTAATATTAATTTGCGGTTCGTATTGATAATTAATACTGTGTCGAAATAACCAATCTGCGATAAATTGTTCAGATTTCGAACGAACTTTTTCACCACGAAGAGTAGTATATATTTTTCCGTCTGTATATAAGTTAAGATTTTTAAACTTTTCGGTATGAATTTTATCTACAACATAATCTAAAATGTATTTTTTTAATGTCAATAAATAATCGTTTTTTTCGCATTCTCGAATTAGAATTTTATGAAAAACTTCGAAACTTGTTTCTGGTGCTGCGAAAGGCAACATTGGATCATCGTCTTTTTTCCTATCTTCAGATATTATCTTGAATTTATTATCAAATTCTTTTACGCCATAATTTTGCATTATTTTGTAGCATAAACTATGAAAAGTACGAATTGTTAAGTTTTCAATCCATTTGAACTTTTTTGCATAAACTAATCTTTGCTTATTTTTCTCTGAAAATTGAAGTTTTTTATCGAAAATAATTCTTTCATATTCTCCTGATTTATCTGCATCGATAATCAATCTATCAATCATTTCGTTAGCAGCATTTTTCGTGAAAGTAATTGCAAGAATTTCCGACGGTTGTACTTTTTTTTCTTCGATAAGATATTTAATTTTTTGCAATAATGTTTTGGTTTTTCCAGAACCAGCACCAGCCAATACCAAAATCCGCTTTTGTTCGGCTTTTACAGCTTCGATTTGGCGGTCATTGAGTGTGTCGAAAAGTGTGAGTTTTTCCAAAATTATTTGCTAAAAATTATAAATTATTCGTTGTTCTTAAAAACCAAATAAAAAAATATTTGACACTAATTGCAAAAATTTACACGAATTTTGTCAGTTAAATTATTTATATTGTTTTAAATAAAAAAATCTATATTGAGTTCGTGTTAATAAGTGAAATTCGTGTCATTTTTTTAAATGTTTTGAACTAATTGTTTATCTACAAATTATTTTTCCATCAAATATTTTTCTAAAATAGAATTATTTGCTAAAAAAGGTTTTAATGTTGCATAACTAAAAAAAATGTGTGGCTCACCAGCTGCAAAACCCATTAATTCATAAGGCGCATACGAAAAAACGATTCCTGTTGGTAATATAAAAAATTTGTCTGACATTGGAATATCGTTTTCATTTAGCATGCCGTCGGCATAGGTTTCTTTGAGTTTAGTTTCGTAGAAAGTTTTAAATTCAGTAGAACTAAAATTCAAAATTTCGTTCAATTCAATTATTTTTCCAGATTCTAAATCATAATTTTCATAGTTGGTAACCATCATTCCATGTGCACCGCCCATATAATTGTATGAATAACTGGAAGTTACAAATATATTCTCGTCAATAAATACTGGAACGACTGTCGAAATTGTTTCTGAAGTATAACAATCTTCTTCGTCTTTTGATTTATTTTCTTGAAATTGATGTTTCCAATTTTTGTGATTCTCAACATCTAATGAATCTTGAAATAAATATTTTAATTCAGACTCCATTTTGTCAAATTTTTCATCATTGGAAACGATTTCTGCAAAAAAAGTATAGTTTCTATGTGGAACATATTCTCGCATAGATTCTTCTTTTTTGAATTGCTTTCTGCAATCAGATAATGTGTAATTTATTTCATCAAAACATTTGTAACTCGGAAATGTTGTACTTGGATTTATTTTATATATTTTACCATTAAATTCACAATCAATAAACATATTGGGTTTAGAAATATTGAAAAGTTTTAATTTACAAATTATTGTATTGTCATTATTCATTGAATAATAAGTTGTTACATCGGCAGTTTCCTCTTTGCTATTTTTATCTTTTTTGAAATAACATCCAAAAATTTCTTCTTCGCCATCAATATAAACCGATGCAGTTTTTTCATAACCACCAAATTCGCCAGTTAGATTATTCGACAAGTGAATCTGAATTTTTTTATTTTCAATCAATCCGTCAAACGAATAAATAAATGGACTTTCGATTCGAATTGTATCTTTATTGACGACAATTGTATTGTTATCTAAATTATAAATTAGATTTTTTTCGTTAGCCGAAATT
>JAYTMQ010000102.1:0-19737 GCA_043728355.1 Bacteroidota bacterium | reverse complement strand
TAGAATGAAAACATATGTTATATGTTAAGGTCTAAAAAATGAGTAAGTGCCAAATTTTGCAGAAGAAATTGTTTGTAATAGATTGCTAATGCGTAATCTAAGTTAAAACTTAATTCCTTAATGGTTTGTATATTTTATTCATAAATAGTCTAAATATTAAAATTAAATTATGTTTTTACAAAGTATAAATTTTGCAATAAAAATACTATTTTTATTGTTTGCTATTTACAATCCTTAAAAATAAGAAAATACAATCATAAATCAACCTTAAAATTGCATATTGAATCGAAGTTTTAACCAATTTTTAACAACAAACTTCTAAAAAAAATTTCAATTTGCACCGTTAAATAAAACACACAAATTTTATCCCAATAAAACATTTGAAATGGAAGAGAATTCGACTTTAGACATTAGCGCAATCAATCAAAAAATTGAAAGAGAAAGTGCTTTTATCGATTTATTGACAATGGAAATGAACAAAGTAATTATTGGTCAAAAACACATGATCGAACGATTACTTATCGGGCTTTTAGGTCAAGGTCACATTTTGTTAGAAGGCGTTCCAGGTTTGGCAAAAACATTGGCAATCAATACTTTATCACAAGCCATTCAAGGTTCATTCAGCCGAATTCAATTTACACCCGATTTATTGCCAGCCGATGTAGTTGGAACCATGATTTATAACATCAAAGTCAACGAATTTTCTATAAAAAAAGGACCAATTTTCGCAAATTTTGTTCTTGCTGACGAGATAAATCGTGCGCCAGCCAAAGTACAATCGGCATTATTAGAAGCTATGCAAGAAAAACAAGTTACTATTGGCGATACGACTTTCAAATTAGACCGACCGTTTTTGGTTCTTGCTACTCAAAATCCTGTGGAACAAGAAGGAACTTATCCTTTGCCAGAAGCGCAAGTTGACCGTTTTATGTTAAAAACAGTTATCGATTATCCAAAAATGGAAGACGAAAGATTAGTTGTTCGCCAAAATCTTAAAGGAAGTTTCGATAAAGTAAATGCTGTTGTTTCTGTTGAACAAATTTTGCGAGCGCAAGAGGCAGTTCGTGAGGTTTATATGGACGAAAAAATCGAAAAATACATTCTTGATATTGTTTTCGCCACTCGTTATCCAGAGAAATATAAATTAGAAAGTCTAAAACCACTCATAAGTTTCGGTGCTTCGCCACGTGGAAGTATTAATTTAGCAACTGCTGCAAAATGTTATGCATTCATCAAACGTCGTGGATATGTAATTCCAGAAGATGTTCGCGCAGTGGTTCACGATGTTTTACGCCACAGAATTGGCTTGACTTACGAAGCCGAAGCTGAGAATATCACGACTGTCGATATAATTAATAAGATTGTAAACGAAGTTGAAGTACCTTAAAAAAGATTTTAGATTGTTGAATGATGATTTTAGATTGCAGATTTACAAGAAATCTAAAATCTAAATTCGTTAATCTTCAATCATCATTCATTATGGATACAAAAGAACTCATAAAAAAAGTACGAAAAATCGAGATTAAAACCCGAAGATTGAGCAATCATATCTTTTCGGGAGAATATCACACGTCTTTTAAGGGGAAAGGAATGACTTTTTCAGAAGTTCGTCCTTATCAATATGGCGATGATATTCGAGCAATCGATTGGAATGTTACCGCAAGATATAATGAAGCACACATAAAAGTTTTCGAAGAAGAACGTGAACTAACAATGATGTTGATGGTCGATGTTTCGGGTTCAGAAAGTTTTGGAACCAAATCGCAATTCAAGAAAGATATTGTAACCGAAATTGCAGCTACAATGGCATTTTCGGCAACTCAAAATAACGATAAAATTGGCTTAATGTTGTTTTCTGATCAAATCGAACTATATATTCCACCAAAAAAAGGTCGTTCACACGTTTTGAGAATTATTCGTGAATTGATAGAATTCAAACCAAAAAGTAACAAAACCGATGTTTCGATGGCTTTGAAGTTTCTATCTGGAACGCAAAAAAAGAAAGCAATTGTGTTTTTAATTTCCGATTTTATGTCAGATGATTACGAACATACGCTAAAAATTGCCTCAAAGAAACACGATATTACTGGAATTCGAGTGTATGATATTCGTGAAGAAAAAATGCCAGACATTGGAATGGTAGAAATGCTAGACGCCGAATCTGGAAAAATTGAATTGATAAATACAGGTTCAAAAACCGTGAGAATAAATTATGAAAAATATTATGCCGAAAAAGTAAAATATTTTAAAGATACGTTTAGCAAATCAGGGTCAGGAGTTGTTAATACAAGGGTTGATGAGAATTATGTAACAAAACTTTTAGGGTATTTTAAATCGCGGTAAAGATTTTTGATTGATGATTAACGATTTTTGATTTCAGATTTGATGAAAATAAAGAACAATAAATAATGAACAAACAAGAATTAGAAGATAGATTAATTGATTTTGCAGCAAATATTATTATTTGCTCGAATAAATTTGAAAAAAATTATGCTGGAAATAATCTTGCTGGGCAAATAATTCGTTCAGGAACTTCGCCTGCTTTAAACTATGGTGAAGCTCAAAGTGCAGAAAGTCCAAAAGATTTTGTACATAAAATGGGAATTTGCCTAAAAGAATTAAGAGAAACTTTTGTTTGCTTAAAAATAATTGAAAAAGCAAAATTAATATCTAACGTAAACGATTTAATTGATATTAAAAAAGAAGCAAATGAATTAATATCAATTTTTGTAGCTAGTATAAAAACCGCAAAAAACAAGATGAAATAATTTTTAAACACATTAAATCATCATTCGTTAATCAAAATTATTTAAAAACACAAAAATCAAAAATCAAGAATCGTTAATCATCATTCGTTAATCAAAAGATTCTAAAACTTTTAATGAAAATAAATCTGTACATATTATCAATTTTTTTTACAACGACAATTTTTTCACAAAATTTAGTCGAAACTAAAATTGATAAAAAAATTATTAAAATTGGAGCACAATTCAATTTAACTTTAAAAACAACAGTCGATACTTTGTCAACGGTTGTGTTTCCTAATACAAAGAGTTTTGGAAAACTTGAGGTTATAAGAAATTATTTAATCGATACCGTTAGAAAAGATTCAAAATATGAATTAATTAAACGCTACGGATTGACACAATTTGATTCTGGTCGATATGTAATTCCGAAAATGACAGTATTAATCAATAAAAAAACATTTTTATCAGATTCTATTTCAGTTGATGTAAAAGATGTTTTGGTCGATACTTTAAAACAGAAAATGTATGATATTAAACCAATTTCGCAGGTTAAAAATCCCAGCAGTAATTGGTGGAAATATATTTTAGGAATTTTATTATTGGTGGGGATTGGCGTTTTGGTTTATTATTTATTAAAAAAATATCAGAAGAAAAAAGCAGAAGAATTGGTTTTTAAAACGCCAATAGAAAAAGCAATTGGAATGTTGAAAATTCTAGAAACCAAACAACTTTGGCAAAAAGGCGAAATCAAGAATTATTATTCCGAGTTGACAGATATTGCTAGAGATTATATCGAAGAAGTTATTGAAATTCCAGCCAAGGAAAGCACAACATCAGAATTGATTGCTAGTTTGCGAAAAGCATCAAATGACAAGAAATTAAAGTTCACGAAACAATCTTTATCTAATTTAGAGAATGTTTTAAAACAAGCCGATTTGGTAAAATTTGCCAAAGTGCAACCATCAGACAATCAAATAGAAGAAGATTACAAACGAATCGAAAAGTCAATAATATCTTTACATCAATCGATTCCAACCGAAGAAGTTGAAGATGAAAATGATTTAATAGATAGCGAATTGCAACTCCAAAAAACGCTTAAAAAACAAAAAAGAAAACGAATTGTAACTTCGGTTGCAATTTTAGTTGGACTTTTATGCACTTTTACGACTTATAAAATAGTAACCAAAGGTTTTGATTTTGTAAAAGATACCGTTATTGGTCATCGAACTAAAGAATTACTTGAATCGAATTGGATTAATAGTTATTACGGAAACCCAAGTGTAACTATCTCAACTCCAAAGGTTTTAAAAAGAATGGATGTTTCTAAAATTATGCCAAAAGAAGGATTAGCAACACTCAAAGAAATGAGTATGTTTGGATATGGCAGCTTGCTTGATAACTTTTATATTGCTTTGATTACAGCAAAACCAAAGCAAGAAGTTAAAATGGATTATACAAAAGTTATTGAAGGAAATATTAATTTCTGGAAAACTACAGGAATTCAAAATGTTAATGTTAAACAGGAAGAATATGTTTCAGGTGACGGAATAAAAGGTTGTCGCGCTTCTGGAACAATGACAATTGCTAATAAAGAGCAAAATAAAAACTATCAACTAACATACGAAATGCTACTTTTTAATGAAGATTCGGGATTGCAACAAATTATTCTTGTTAGAAGAAGCGATGATCAATATGGTTTGGAAATTATCGATAGAATTAAAAATTCAGTCGAACTAAAAACTGCCACCAAATAATGGAAAATATCAACTTTGTAAATCCAGAATTTTTTTGGTTGTTTTTGCTTTTGCCATTTGCAATTGTTTGGTATTTTTATACGAAAAATAAAAATGCAGCAACATTAAAAATCAGTTCTACCAAAGGATTTGGAAATACAAAAACGTTTTTTTCGAGACTGAAACCGTTTTTATTCGTCTTTCGATTATTTGCATTGAGCTCATTAATCATTGCACTTGCAAGACCAAGAACAGTCGATGTTAGCAGCAAAACTAAAAGTACAAAAGGTCTAGATATTGTATTGGCAACCGACGTTTCGGGCAGTATGTTAGCCAAAGATTTAAAACCAAACAGAATGGAAGCTTTGAAAGAAGTTGCCGAAACTTTTGTTATGAATCGCCCAAATGATAGAATTGGATTGGTCGTTTATGCATCAGAAGCTTATACGAAAACGCCAGTTACAAGCGATAAATCTATAATTTTAAATGCAGTAAAAAGCATTCAATACGACCGAGTTTTGCAAGACGGAACTGGAATCGGAATGGGTTTGGCAACCGCAGTAAACCGATTGAAAGACAGCAAAGCTAAAAGTAGAATTGTAATTTTAATGACCGATGGAGTTAATAACGCAGGATTTATTGAACCAGAAACTGCCGCAGATATTGCTAAACAATTTGGAATAAAAGTATATACAATTGCAATTGGCACTAACGGAAATGCAATGTTTCCATATGCATTGGCACCAAATGGGGATTTTTTATATAAAATGATGCCAGTAGAAATTGACACCAAATTATTGCAAGGAATCGCCAAAAAAACTGGCGGAAAATATTTTAGAGCCACAAGCAACAGCAAATTAGAATCGATTTATAACGAAATAAACAAACTTGAAACCACCGAAATCAAAGAATTGAAATTTTATGATTACGATGAAAAATTTAGATTTTTTGCGCTTTTAGCAGGTTTGTTTTTATTAATTGAAATAATTTTAAGAAATACAATTTATAGAAGCTTTATATAAGTTTTCAGTTGCCTTCACAGTTTACAGACTAATTAGATAATGAAAACTGATACTAAAAACTGAATCTGAAAACTGAGACTAAAACTAAATAATGGAGTTAGACGATAAAAAATATTTGTACCTATTAATAATCATACCACTTTTGGTAGCGGTTTTTTTGTACAATCAATATTGGAAAAAGAAAAAACAACAAGAATTTGGCGATTTAGATTTGATAAAAAAATTAAGTCCTGAGAAATCAATATTCAAACCTGTTTTGAAATTTGTGGTTATTTGTTTGGCGATTTTATGTTTAATAATAGGATTGATAAACCCGAAAATTGGTTCTAGAGTTGAGAATATTAAACGTGAAGGAATCGATATTGTATTTGCAATTGATGTTTCTAAAAGTATGCTTTGCGAAGATATTGCTCCGAATCGATTAGAAAAAAGCAAACAATTAGTATCGCAAATAATGTCAAAATTAGGCGATGATAGAATAGGAATTATTGCTTATGCAGGCAGTGCTTACCCAGTTTTGCCAATTACGACCGATTTCAATTCTGCCAAAATGATGTTGCAAAGTATGAATACCGATATGTTGTCATCAGTAGGAACTTCGCTGGTTGAGGCTATAAATTTATCGCAGACATTTTTCGAAAAAGAAAACAAAACCAGTAAATTATTAATAATGATTACTGATGGCGAAGACCACACAGAAGGATCAGACGAAGTTGCAAATCAAGCCAAAAAGTTAGGTTTAAAAATCATTACAATAGGAATTGGAACCGAAAATGGTGGGCCAATTCCATTGAAAGAAAATGGCGTATTGCAAGGCTATAAAAATGACAAACAAGGCAATCAGGTTACAACCAAAATGAATTCGGATATTTTAAAGAAAATTGCAAAAAATACCAATGGCGGTTACATCGATGGAAAAAACACCAAAGAAGTTGTCGAATTTGTTGATAATGAATTGAATAAAATTCAGAAAACAGCATTTGCAAGTACACAAATGACCAATTATCAGGCGCAATTTCAATGGTTTTTGGGAATGGCATTTTTTCTTTTACTATTAGATGTATTCTTTTTAGAAAGAAAAACTGCCTGGGTTAAAAAAGCAGATTTGTTTAATGAAAAATAATTTTTGCAAAAGTAGCTAAGGCACAAATTTTTATATAAATAGTATCAAGACTTTTTGTCTTTGTGGTAAAAAGTAAAGTTAAATCGAAACTTAAAAAAATGAAAAATATTTTTTTATACCTATTATTAATGATTTCATTTGGGATTTTTTCTCAAAAGAAAGATAAAGACTTGCCTAAAGCAAATGAAGATTTTGAATCCAAAAATTATTCCGAGGCAGAAGCTGGCTATCGAGTTTCATCATCAAATGATTCTAAAAAAGCAGTTGCGAGTTATAATTTAGGAAATGCAATTTATAGTCAAAAACACGCTGGAGAAGCCAAATTGGCATTTGCAAAAGCAGCAACAAAATCAAAGGCATTTCCAGAAAAACACAATGCTTATCACAATATGGGCAATTCGTTGATGCTCGAAAAAAAGTACGATGAAGCAATGGAAGCTTATAAAAACGCTTTGCGAAACAATCCAGAAGACGAAGAAACAAGATATAATTTTGCATTGGCCAAAAAGAAAGATAAGGAAAGTCCAAACAAAGATAAGAATAAGAAAAAAGAAGATAAAAAGGAAGACAAAAAAGACGATCCTAAAAAACCAGACGAAAAAGACAAGCCAAAACCTGAACCAAGCAAAGCATCGCAAGAACAATTAAAAAACTTGATGGAAGCTGTCAATAATGAAGAGAAAAAAGTACAAGCCAAAGTAAATAAAGGCAAACAAAAAGGCGAACCAGTTCAGACTGATAAGGATTGGTAAAATCAATATTAGATTTACGATATAAAATTTTGGATTTTTCGAAGTTTAAAAAAAACTTATATGACTTATATGTTAAAAATTAAATGTTTTGATGTTTAAAATAAATGAATAGATTTTTACATATTTTATTTTTTCTAATTAGTTTTCAAAGCGTTTTGGCTCAAGTTCAGTTTGAGACAAAAGTTTCGAAAACTACACTTGGATTGAACGAAACTTTGCGTGTCGATTTTTCTATGAATGCAGATGGCGATAATTTTTCGACCCCAAATTTCGAAGGATTTCGTATTGTTGGTGGACCAAGTCAACAAATAAGTCAATCTTGGATAAACGGTCGGAGCTCTTTCAATAAAGCTTATTCTTATTTTTTATTGCCTTTGCAAAAAGGAATTTTGACCATAAAACCAGCCACAATCGAAATAAATGGACAGATTTATAAAACCAATTCAATAAAAATTACGGTTACCAATGCGATTCCGAAACCTCGTGATCCGAACCAGCAACCGCAACTTTCAGCTGATACTGAACTTCATTTAATTGCTGATATATCGAATTCTAATCCATATATAAACCAACCAGTTACGGTTGTTTACAAACTTTATTTTAGTAATAATATTGGGATTTCGAATTTCGATGAAACCAATAAACCAAAATATAAAGATTTTTGGAGTCAAAATATCGAAATCAAAGAGTTGGTTGCCGAACAAACAACTTTTAAAGGCGAAGCTTATCGCTCGATTGTTTTGAAAAAAGTGATTTTGTATCCACAAAAATCAGGAAACTTAGTAATTGAGCCATTAGCATTGAATATCGATGTGCAATTGCCAACTGGAAGACGAGATATTTTTGGACAAATGCAAATTGTTGAAGACAGCAAAATTGTATCGGCTGGAAACAAAACTTTAAGCGTAAAACCATTGCCTGAAACTGGGAAACCTGAAAATTTTACTGGTGCATCGGGCAAGTTTGATTTTACGGTTGTTCCTTCTAAAACCAGTTTGAAACATGGCGAAAGTTTAACATTACTTGTAAAAGCCGAAGGAACTGGAAATCTAAAATTATTCTCGTTACCAAAACCCGAAGTGCCAACTGCACTCGAAATGTTTGACCCAGAACACAACGAAAATATTACTACACCGCTTTCTGGTGATCAAGGAAGTATTTCGGATAAATATACGATTGTGCCTCAATTTAAAGGGAAATATCCAATAAAATCAATGAGTTTTAGTTATTTTGATTTTGTTTCTAGTAGTTATAAAACCATTACATCCAAAGAAATTATGATTGATGTGATTGATGGACCTACTGAAACTGTAGCATCGATTACATCAAATAAAAATAAAACTGCTAAATCAAATAAGAACTTGGTTTTTAAAGAAATTATTTCTAAAACTGAACTTATTAATATAAAAAGACGAGATTTCCTGTATTCTACAAAATTTTATATTTTAATCTTTTTGCCTTTTTTAATGATTCCGATAATTATTCTAATCAGAAAAAGAAAAGAAGCTACAGATAACGATACAATTGGTAATCGATTAAAAATGAACAACAAATTGGCAAAAAAATATTTATCTCAAGCCAAAAAACATATTAATAATAAAGAACAATTTTATATAGCTTTAGAAAAAGCAATGCACAATTTCTTGAAAGCCAAGTTGAATATTGAAACATCAGAAATGAGTAAAATCAATATTGAAACCTTATTATTATCGAATAATGCCAATGAAATCTCGGTATCTGAATTTATAAACCTGACCGAAAATTGCGAAATAGCAAGATATGCACCATCAACAAATGCGACTATTCAACAAGATTATGATAAAGCGGTTTTGATTATTGCTGATTTAGAGAAAGTTTTTTAACCAGAAAACACACTAATGTCACAAAGAAAACATTAAGAAAAACTGTGTGCTTTGTGTAAATCTTTGTGACTTTCGTGGTAAAAAATATAAAAAACTTTGTGTACTTTGTGAAATCTTAGTGAACTTAGTGGTTAAAAAAAAAGTTAATATGAATGAAAATGAAATTTCTAAAATTGTTTTTAAAAGTGCTTTAAAAGTTCATAGAATTTTAGGTTCAGGATTGTTAGAAAGTGCTTATGAAGAATGTTTGTTTTATGAACTTAAAAAATCAAATTTAATTGTCGAATAACAAAAATCATTACCACTTATTTATGAAGATGTATAACTAGAAGTTGGATACAGAATTGATATTATTGTAGAAAATAAATTCATTGTAGAAATAAAATCAGTCGAAAGCTTGAATGACGTTCATTTAGCGCAATTATTAACTTATCTAAAATTATCAAATTGCAAATTAGGTTTATTAATAAACTTTAACGTCAAATTATTAAAAGATGGAGTTCGTAGAATAATTAATGGAATTCTTTAATATCTATTTAGTGAACTTTTAAATAAAAAAACAAAAACCTTTGTGACCTTAGTGTAATCTTAGAGAACTTAGTGGTTAAATCACATAGAATGAAAAATTTAGTCTATATATTAATTCTAATAACACAAGTTTTCTTTGCTCAAACAAGCATCGAAAACGGCAATACTTTGTACAAACAAGGCAATTATCAAGAAGCAATTGATGTTTACGAAACGATAGTTTTCAGAAGCCAAAAGCAATCGCCCGAATTATATTTTAATATTGCCAATTGTTACTATAAACTCAATAAAATCGCTCTAACAATTTACAATTACGAAAAAGCATTAACACTAAATCCAGATTTTGAAGCTGCTAAAAATAATCTTGAAATTGCCAAAAAAATGCAAATTGACGATATTAAAGTAATCGAAAAAGTAGGAATTGGTAAAATGCTTCAAAATTTGACTGCTACTTTTCATTATGATACTTGGGCTTGGATTGCTGTTGGTTTTGGAATGTTGTTTTTATTGTTTTTTGCAGGATATTATTTCTCGGAAGCATCATTAATTAAACGATTGCTTTTTAGCGGAATGATTGTTGTTTTTGCTTTGGTTTTAATAAGCTTAGCATCGGCAATTTTCGAAAAATCGCATTCAGACAATTACAAACCAGCGATAGTTTTTGCAGAAGTAATTTCATTATTATCATCTCCAAAAAGTGCTGGAAAAGAAATAATGAAATTGCACGAAGGCACAAAAGTATTTATCTTATCTACTGATAAATCATTCAAAAAAGTACAATTGATGGATGGTGTTGTTGGTTGGATTGATGCCAATTCTATTAAAGAAGTAAAAAACTAATTTTCAATATTAGTATTTGCATTTAAATCTTTAGTTTTCGATTTAATATCTTCATACCATTTATTCAAACTCGGATACATAAATTTCGAAACTTCCTGAATTGGATTATAAAACATTGAATTATTTAAAGTTTCTTGCTTGACAATAAAATTATTAACGTTAATTTTTTGAAATAAATTAAAAACAATACTCAACATTAAAACAGTTTTTAAAACACTAAAAGTTGCTCCACCTAATTTATTCAACCAACCCAAATAAGCAAAATCGGCAATCGATGTAAATAGTTTTGCCAAAGTGTGAATTGCAATTACAACAACTAAAAAAGTCAATCCAAACGAAGTAACTTCAATCATTTTGGGCGACCAAGAAACGTGACTTTCTATTATTGAACGCATTAAATAAGAAAATTTTATAGCAACAAAAATGCCGACTACCAACGAAATCAAAGAAGCTAATTCAACAAAAAGTCCTTTTTTTAAACCATTGTAAGCAGCATATAAAAGCAATGAACCAAGAATAATATCAAGAAAACTCATAAATACAGATAAATATTAGCGAACAAAGATAAAAGATTTGTTCAAATATCAAAATCAGTTTTCAAGTCATTATATTTGCAAAAAATAATTAGATTTCTTTTCAGTAAAACCTGAAACTTGAAACCTGAAACCTGAAACCTAAAATGTCTAGAGATATACAACTCAAAGAACGCTGGGAAAACCTAGTTCAAATATTGTCTAATCAGTTTTCGCAAGGCGAAGATCTTGATTTAGATGCTATAATTTATCTAATCGGAGTGCAAGAACTCGGAAAAGTGCATCGAGAATTCAAAAAAGATCAAAAATTAGATTTAATGCACATTGCAATTTGCAGATTACTTGAACCTTATGGTTTTTATGAATTCGAATACTACGATGCCGAAGGTTGGCCACATTACACAGTAAAAGAAGAGTTACCTGCATTAAAATCGGGTGAACAATCGGTTTTAATGAAAGAAGCTATAGTGAATTATTTCATCGAAAAAGAAGTAATTGAATGACGATTTTTGAATAACGATTTCAGGTTTCAGATTTTTCAAGAAACTTGAAATTTTAAACTTGAAACTTTAAACAAATTCATTATTTTTGCAATCCTATTTAGAATAAAATGACAAACAGAATTAAAGAATATATAGCCGAAGCAAAAGATTTTTCGACTACAAATAAAGAGAAACTCGAAGCATTTAGAATAAAATTTCTTGGAAGCAAAGGACTTTTGAAAGAAGTATTTGCCGAATTTAAAAACGTACCAAATGACCAGAAAAAAGAATTTGGTCAAGTCATAAATTTGCTGAAAACAATTGCCGAAGAAAAAGTAAAAACAATTCAAGAAGCATTAGAAAGTAAAGAAGAAATTAAAGGATTTTATGGTGATTTAACTCGTCCATCAGAACCTTTAGTTATTGGTGCTCGTCACCCAATTTCATTAGTGAAAAACCAAATAATCGATATTTTTTCAAGTGTAGGATTTAACGTTTCCGAAGGGCCAGAAATTGAAGACGATTGGCATAATTTTACCGCATTGAACTTACCCGAATACCATCCAGCGCGTGATATGCAAGACACATTTTTTATACAAACTAATCCTGACATTTTGCTTCGAACCCACACTTCATCGGTGCAAGTTCGCTATATGGAAAACAACAAACCACCAATTCGTACTATTTCACCAGGTCGCGTTTTTCGCAACGAAGCCGTTTCATCAAGATCACATTGCATTTTCCATCAAGTCGAAGGTTTATATATTGACAAAGACGTTTCGTTTGCCGATCTTAAACAAACATTATTATATTTTACTAAAGAAATGTTTGGAAAATCGAAAATTCGACTACGACCAAGTTATTTTCCGTTCACAGAACCAAGTGCCGAAGTCGATATTTATTGGGGTTTAAAAACCGAAACCGATTATCGAATTACCAAAGGAACTGGCTGGTTAGAAATTATGGGTTGCGGTATGGTTGATCCAAATGTGCTTAAAAATTGCGGAATTAATCCAGAAGAATACAACGGTTTTGCTTTCGGAATGGGAATCGAACGTATAGCAATGTTGCTTTATCAAATTGGCGATATCAGAATGTTTTATGAAAACGATGTTCGCTTTTTAGAACAATTCAAGGCGAGTATTTAATTTTTAACCACTAAGTTCACTAAGAATTCACAAAGACCATTAAGCTTTTTGGTTATTTTTTAAATAACTCAAAATGAGTATTTAAGTTTTTAACTGTAAGTTCATTAAGATTTCACAAAGTCCACTAGGCTTAGTAAGCTTTGTGAAAAAACTTAATAAAATTTGTGGTTATTTTTTTAAAATAGCTCAACGCATCTTTATTCAACTAAACTTTCTGAACTTTGTAAAATCTTAGTGAACTTTGTGTTTATTTTTTAAACAAATAAACATTGCGAACTTTGTGAATTCTTAGTGAACTTTGTAGTTAAACCCTAATTATGAAAAAAGACATAATAATTCCAATTGTAGAAAACGTATTTTTAGCAGCCGTTCAAGAATGGAGCGACGATTTTATGGCAAAAGTTTGGTATGCCTATTTAGTAAACGATTCCGATTTTAAACTCGATAGCGTTATGGTTGTTTCAAAAGCATTTGGAACTATAGATGGCGAAATGAAAAAAACATCTCTTTTGCGTCACGCTTTCTTAGAAATCGAACCGGTTTCAGTAAGAAAAATAGAAATGTTTTATGACAATGTTTTGACATTAAACAACGAGTTTATGGTCACTTTTTTTATTGGGGAAACCTTATATGACAGAAAATTTATATTCAAAGCAAATTCTATAACTCCAGACTATGTTGAAGAGGTACCGATTTTGTTTGTTGATGGTATAATTGTAAGGTAAGTTAGTCTAATTTATCGGTTAATTTTTTAAATACTTTTTTTGCTTCTTTTCCTTGATATAAAATTTCGTAAACAGCATCAATAATCGGTGTATTAGCGCCATATTTTTGATTTAATTCCCAAGCACTTTTAGTAGCATAGTAACCCTCAGCAACCATAGACATTTCCATTTGAGCAGATTTTACTGTGTAACCTTTGCCGATCATATTACCAAACATTCGATTTCTAGAAAAAACAGAATATCCAGTAACCAACAAATCTCCTAAGTATGCAGAATCATTGATGTTTCGTTTCATTTTATGGACTTTTTTGATGAATTTTTTCATCTCACGAATTCCATTACTCATCAAAACGGATTGAAAATTGTCGCCATAACCAATTCCATGAGCTATTCCTGCAGCAATTGCATAAATATTTTTTAACATAGCAGCATATTCTGTTCCAATAATATCATCTGTTATTTTGGCTTTTATATAATTTCCTGATAAACACCTAGCAACTATTTTGGCTTTTTCAGCATCTCCACAAGCAATAGTTAGGTAAGACAATCTCTCAAGAGCAACTTCCTCTGCATGACAAGGACCAGTTATTACACCAATATTTTCGAATGGAATATCATAAACCTTATTGAAATGTTCACCAACAATCAAACTTGTTTCTGGAACGATACCTTTAATTGCCGAAAAAATAACTTTAGATTTAATATCTACTGATAATTTTGCTAACTCGCCGCCTAAGAATGCTGATGGAATTGCAAAAATAATATAATCTGCATAATCTACAGCTTCATTAATATTACTAGTTAAACGTAATTTACTTAAATCAAATTCTACACCACTTAAATAATTTGGATTGTGTTTGTGGGTTTTTATGTGGTTTATTGCTTCTTCGTTTCTCATGTACCAAGCAATTTCTGGTAAATTTACACAGAGCATTTTAGCAATCGCAGTTGCCCAGCTTCCACCACCAATTAACGCAAATTTGGGATTTTCTATCATAATTAAATTATTATTGAAATTTACTAAATTTTTTTAATTAAATCAATATTATTCAAATATATTGAAATAGAATTAAATATTTAAAGGATTTTTTCTAAAACATAAAAACATTAATTTTAAAAATTTTGTTTATTTAATAATCCAAAAAACAAAAAATTACTAAAACAAAAAAAAATCGTAACTCTTTAAAATAAAGATGTTACGATTAGATTTAGTACTCGGGACGGGGTAGTTATATACTTTACCGATTTTTATCAATATTTATTTCATTTTAATTGCTATATTTGAAGCGAGCATAGTAAAGAATTAATTTTTTTATTTGATTTTAGACCTTTTAAAATCAAACTTAGCCACCTTTTTAACCACCCTTTATAATATTTTAACTCATTTTATATAGAATGAAAGTAATTTTTGAACTAAGAAAAGAAAAAATAACATCAAATGGACTAATACCTATTCAATTTGTTGTAAGAGCTGAAGGAGTCAGAATTAGAAAAAATGTTGGTGTAAGCACTAAAGAAAAACATTGGACTGGTGCACGATTAAAACCTAATTTAAAAACAGAGGAAAGCAACGACTACAAATTAATTAATGATAAATTGAATAAAGTACAATCCAAAGTTGATGAAATTTTTTTACATTTTAGAGCAAATAAGATTCAATTCTCGAAAGTTAAGTTCTTAGAACGGTTCAATTCCGACAATGAAAAAATCATATCTGAATTAGACTTTTTTGATTGTTTTGAAGAGTATATTCTTATTGGTTCAATGTCGAAAGCATATAACACTATAAAATCTCAAAAAACAATTAAAGGTTATCTTTCCGATTTTCAAAAGCAAACAGGTTTTCGAATAAATTTTGATAAAATTGACGATGTTTTTTATGAAGAATTGATGAAATATTCTTTTTTCGATAAAAAAATAAAGAACAATTATTTCGCAAAAATAATTGCCGTTTTAAAATCTTTTTTAAGATGGTGCACAGATAAAGGATATAACAAACATAGAGAATACGAAAAATTTAAAGGCATCGAACACGACGTTGATATTATTTATTTAACTTACGATGAATTGATTCGTCTGTATGAATATGATTTTGAAAATTCTCGATTAAATCATACTAAAGATTTTTACTGTATGGGTTGTTTTACTGGATTAAGATTTTCTGATTTATCGCAACTACATCTTGCCAATATAACAGAAAGCCATATTAATATTTCAATTCAAAAAACTAAAACTCAAAATCATATTATTAGCTTAAACAAGTTTTCAAAGGCTATATTAGATAAATACAAAGGAACAATCTATCAGCCATTACCAAATATATCGGCGCAAAAATTTAATAAATACATTAAAGAATGTTGCGAAATAGTTGAGATTAATAAACTTACTACAATTACTAATTTCATCGGTTCAAAAAAAATTCAAAAAACAGTTCCTAAATATCAATTAATTACAAGCCATACGGCACGAAAAACTTTTATTACCAATTCTTTGATTCTTGGTATGAAACCTAAAGCGATTAAGAAAATTGCAAACATTAAAAAAGATGCAGTTTTAGATAAATATATGAAAATTACAGAGGAATACACTGATTTACAAATGGATAAATGGAATTAGATATTAGAAATCAAAACGAATTATCGACAATAGTTGACAATATTATACAGGACGGAAGAAAGTACAATTTGATTGATAGATTTTTTCACTACAAAATTGAAAGAGAGAATCTTTATGAAAAAATTAGTAAAGCAAAATTCACAAAAGAAAATGTAAAGTTAAATAGGGTTGAATTTTCAACACTACATAATGAGTACTTAAAAGAAATAGATTTAAAAATAAAAGATTTAATAAAAATCATTAAAAATAGTTTTGGAATTGATGATTTTGTTTCATACAAAATGGCTGGAAAAGCTAAAATCATTGACAACCCTTTTTTATTGGGGATTAGTCCCTTTTTATTTAGTTTGATAGACTTTAAAAAATTCATTAAAAGTGATATAATTACTTCAAAAATTGGATATTGTGCAATGGATTTTCACGATGTTTTTAAGTATAGTTTAAATGACACCTTACATCGACTAAATTCTAAAGTATTTATTTTTTATAATGACGAATCAATTGACGATGATGATGAGTTTTTATTTTATGATGCTGGAGATATTTTAAATTTATTTTTTGAAGAAATGTTTGCTGTATGGAATAATTATGATGTAAAAGGACAAGAAGATAAGAGAAAAGAACAGTTTTTAGAATCTGAAATGTTTAAAAAATCAATCAGATCTAAAATTCAAATTAATTTACCGTTTGAATTAGCAGAAAAAGTTTTTAAAAAATATTTTGAGATTAATTTCACAACAAACAAATACAACGAAACTTATCCAAGTTTCAGAATTTTTCTGAAAGCACTTTGTAATAAAGATTCACTGGAAACCAAAATCAAAACAATAGATTTAAACGAGGAAGAGGTAAAAAAAATGATTGGCTTTTTTGCTTACTTCAAAGAAAATGCTTCTTCGCCTAATCTTTTTAATTATACTGTACCAAAGTTAATAGAATTAATGGAATGCATAAGTGGGTTAGGAGAAAAAAAATCAACTTGGGAAAAAGCAAACAGATCTGATGAATATTATTTAGATAGAGAATCTTTCTTAAAAATAAATTCTGTACTTCCTGATGAAATGCAGAAAAAATACGTCGTTTTTTCAGAACGAAATCTAAAATTAAAACTGGTTCAAAATAGTTAAACTCAAAATGTTTTTAATTAATCCGCAGTCAAAAAATAGTTCAAATTAAAAACTTAATATTATCAATACTTTACATAAAAATTAAATCCGTTTTTAAGCGGATTTTTTTGGGCGATGTAATTTTCTACAATTTTGCAGTATTAAAATAATTAATGCTAACTAAAATAAGTAAAAGTTATGTCTTTACAAATGTACACTCACGAAAAACAAGATTTAGAAAAAATTGTAGAAATAATTCTAAATAAAGTTCAAAATTTTCAATTTTTAAAGTCTTCTAAAGAACCCGAAAAAGAAGACTTAATTTCTCAAAAACAAGCCTGCGAATTTCTTAACATTTCAATGCCAACTATTATTCTGTGGCGAAAAGAAAAAGAACTTCCACACTACAATTTTAACGGAAGATTTTTTTATTCTCAAAGCGAACTTCTGCAGTACGGAAAGTCAAACAATCAAAAAGTAAGTATTTAATCGAAAAAAAAAGCGTAAACCAGCAAAGAATACGCTTAATATTTCTTAATCACTAATGACCTTATGTTTTACAAATGTAAGGAAAAAATTTAAACTTATGAACTTAGATATTCCTTATATCAGAGTAGGAACCTCCTATTTTAAAATAATTGAAAAACCATTGATTTCAGGCGATAAAGTGAAAGTAATGGTAAGATGGAATAGAGAAACAATAAAAACAGATCACGGTAAGACTTTTTTAGAAAAAGTAATGAAGCTTGACGGATTTTGTTGTATTCCCAATCATATTGATTACAGCCTTATTACGGAAAATTTTTATAATACTTATCATGAACTTCCAGTTAAAGTTATTGATGAAGATTTGACGTTGGAACAGTTAGAAAATAATATCAAAAACTCGCTAAATTTTATCAAACACATATTCGGAGAACAATTTGATTATGGTTTAGATTACTTAAAATTACTATATGAAAAACCGACTCAAATATTACCAATTTTATGTTTAATATCAAAAGAGCGTTCAACTGGTAAAAGTAGTTTTATCAAATTTTTGAAAAGCATATTTGGAATGAATATGACTTATATTAAAGGCGATAGTTTTAGCTCTCAATTTAATAATGACTGGTCTAGTGCCTTATTGGTGGCAATTGACGAGGTTTTCTTCGATAAAAAAGAGATTACAGAGCGATTAAAATATTTGTCAACTACAGACAAGGAAAAAGTTGAAGCGAAAGGAAAGGACAGAGTTGAAATTGAATTTTTTGCAAAATTCATTCTATGTTCTAATAATGAGGATAACTTTATTCAAATTGATGAACAAGAGATTCGATTTTGGATTCGTAAAATTAAACCATTAAAAAATGAAGATGTCCACTTTTTAGATAAATTAAATAAAGAGATTCCTTACTTGCTAAAATATTTAACAAAAATAGAATTTAAAACAAAGCAGAAAACAAGAATGTGGTTTACTCGAGAACAAATAATGACAGATTCATTGTTAAGGCTTATGAGTAATAATAAAATAGAAATTTCATTACTAGAACTCATTAATGAATGTTTTGAAAGTTTCTCTGATGAAGAAGCTATTAATTTATCTCCAATAGAAATATTATTAATGCTTAAACGAATTAATCCCAAAATTTATATTGATTCACCAAATGAGATTATAAAAATTCTAAAGAAATGGAATTTTGAACCAGAAAATAACACAAAATCTTATAAAGGAATTGAATTTTTATCACATGCAGAATTTGTAAAAATTGATAGACGAGGACGATTTTATAACATAAAAAAAGAAGATTTCTATAAAATATTTGATGCAGTGACGCAAAATTAACTTAAATAGTTATAAATCAAATAAATAGCTTGCATCAACCTTTGCATCAAAGTTAAAAAACACCTTTTTTGATGCAAAGTTGATGCAAAAAATAAAATTAGTTTGATGCAATGATGCAAGTTTGATGCAATGTAAAATATTGAATACTTTACAATTACATCTTTTTGCATCACTGCATCACGAAAAATGACTTTTTTACCAGTGAAAAAATAAAATAAAATTATACCAAAAAATAAGTTATGAATACAGCAAAAGCAAGAGAAATTTCAATAGAAAAAGTACTTCAAAATTTAGGTTGTGAACCAACTAAATCAAGTGAAAACGAAAGTTGGTATTTGTCGCCATTTAGAGTAGAGAACACACCATCGTTAAAAGTCAATAAAAAAATGAATCGTTTTTTTGACCACGGAGAACAGAAAGGAGGAAATGTGATTGACCTCGTAATACTAAAATTTGGTTTTAATGTATCCGAAGCATTAGAGTATTTGAAAAAATTTGATGATTTTTCTTTTTTTCAAAAGCAAATTTTTGAAATAACAGAAGAGAAAGAAAATATAAATCATATCGAAAAAATAATCCCAGTTCAGCATATTGCTTTAATCCAATATTTGAAAAGTAGAGGGATTACAAATTATGAAAAAATCTCAAATTTAAAAGAAATTCATTATTCCATAAAAGATAAAAAATACTTTGCA
>JAYTMQ010000101.1:0-6584 GCA_043728355.1 Bacteroidota bacterium | reverse complement strand
ATTCTAATGTCCAATACATCTTATTTAGATTTTAATTTTGTGCAAAAATAATTTTTTTATTGAAATGTACAAGTTTTTTAAGACTTATTTTTGATATGTATAAGAACTTATTTATGGTTTAGTTTTTAGTTTTAATTTGCAAACTGAAAACTGCTATCTGAAAACTGAATTCTATTTCCTCGGTATCCATTTTACTTCGTCAGCTTTTAAATCTGATGACAACTTTCGTGCCAATACAAAAAGGTAGTCAGAAAGTCGGTTTAGGTATTTGACAGCCATTTCATCGATTTCTTCTTCATGGCTTAAATGCACTGCTAATCGCTCAGCACGACGGCAAACACAACGTGCAACGTGACAATATGACACAGTAGTATGTCCGCCTGGCAATACGAAATGTGTCATTTGTGGCAATGAATCTTCCATTGTATCGATTTCTGTTTCCAAAAGTTCGATATCTGATTCTATAATTCCTAGATTTTTTAATCTCTTTTCGCCATTTTTCATGATTTCTTTCTCGACAGGTGTTGCAAGAATTGCTCCTACTGTGAAAAGTCTGTCTTGAATTTCAACAAGAATTTCTTTGAAATGTTTGTTTATTTCCTGATCACGAATTAACCCGATATAAGAATTTAATTCGTCAACTGTACCATAGCTTTCAATTCTGATGTTGTCTTTAGAAACTCTTTGACCGCCGAATAATGCGGTAGTTCCTTTGTCGCCTGTTTTTGTATATACTTTCATTTTTAAATATTAGATTTTTGATATTAAATATTAGATTTCTAAATAATCTAATGAAACAAATTTAGTTTATTTAATGAAAAATTTAAGATTTTATTTCTAATTTTTGATTCTAAAATTAGTTTATCATTTCCAAAATAGAAGTTACGAATTTATCGATTGAACCTTTGGCTAAATTGAAATACAAATCAGGTTCTAAGCATTCAACTTCCATTAAATGCAATTCGTTATCGATTATAATTCCGTCAACTCTGCAATACAATAAATTTTCTGAAAATGTATTGACGATTTTTTGGGCTTTTTCAATAATTTGAGCTTCGGCTTCTATTAATGTATAAATGCCACCAAATTGATTTTGGATTCTAAAATCTCCATTTACAGCTTGTTTATTAACTGCGTGAGAGAATTTTTTATTAAAAAAAATAAATGAAGTTTCTCCTAAAGTCATTATTTCAGGCATAAATTCTTGTAAAAGCAATTCTTTTTCTGATGCAATCGAAATATACTGTTCGTTAATTTTATCAATATCTACAATATCGAACAATTGAGTTTGATAAGAACCACCTGAATAAGCTGGTTTTATAACTGCTTTTTTCCAATGATTTGGAATTATTTTTGAAAGATTTAAGTTTTCTGTTTTTTCAATAAATACCGTTGGCAAAATTTTAATTCCTTGTTTTTCGAAATCTTGCAAATAAAATTTATGCTTGTTTTGGTTAATTATTGAAATCGAATTCAAGGTTTTGATACCTAGTTTTTCGATATTTTCTAGCCATAAATCAAATTCGATTTGTTTTTCGTAATAATCCCATGTGTTTCTGAAAATTAAAACATCGAAATCTAACCAATTAATTGTTATGTCATTCCAAATCACTGCTTTTGCATCAATATTTTTTTTTGCTAATGATGGAATCAACAATTGGTCAGATTCGTTTAGATTTGGTATATTTTGACAAGTTAAAATTGCTATTTTCATTTTATTATTTAATTTTTTAAAATATTTCTGAAAGTTAAAAAATATAATTAAACAAAAAAGCTATTTTCGAAAGAAAATAGCTTTTGTATGAAGTTAAAGAAGTTGATTATTTCTTTTTCAAGAATTCGTCAACTAATTCAGGTTGCATGATGCTTTCTACGAAAGTATATGCTCCTGTTTTTGGAGATTTTACCATTTTGATTGCTTTAGACAATCTTTTTGATGCTGTTTGTAACGATGCTACAGTTTTCTTTGCCATGACTAATTTATATTATTTGAAATTTTATAAAAAATAAAAATTTCTAATTATTATTTAATTTCTTTGTGAACAGTTACACGTTTCAAGATTGGATTAAATTTTTTAATCTCTAATCTGTCTGGAGTATTTTTTTTGTTCTTTGTTGTTATATAACGAGAAGTTCCAGCTACACCAGTAGTTTTGTGTTCTGTACATTCTAATATTACCTGAATTCTATTACCTTTCTTTGCCATCTTGCTTTTTGTTTATTATCTTCGGAAAAGATTATTTAATAAATCCTGCTGTTTGCGCTTTTTTCAAAACTGCAGCAATTCCATTTTTATTGATTGTTTTAATTGTAGATGCAGCTACTCTTAGAGTAATCCATCTGTCTTCTTCAGGAAGATAAAAACGCTTTTTTACTAAGTTTACAGAAAATTTTCTCTTAGTTTTATTCATAGCATGAGATACGTTGTTTCCAACCATCGCTCTTTTACCTGTAAGTTCACAAACTCTTGACATTATATCTTATCTTTTATCGTTATTCAAAATCAGGGTGCAAAGAAAGTAAAAATAAACGTAGTTACAAAACTTTTATTGAACATTTTTTAAAATTTCTTTCAATGCCATTTCCAATGCTTTATTTACGGCTCTATCTATCACTTTTTCACGTGGTTGACCAAAACTAAATTCTTGTACCAAGACTTCTTTTGGAGTTGCCAATGCTATAAAAACAATTCCAAGTTCGGCATTTTCATCTCCTTGTGATGGACCAGCGTTTCCTGTTGTTGCAATTGCATAATCGGTTTTCATTATTTTCTGAATATTAACTGCCATTTGTTTCGCAACATTGGCACTTACAACAGAATTTTCTTCAATAAATGATTCTGGAATACCTAAAACATCTACTTTTACTTGAGTTGCATAACTCACCACGCTTCCTTTAAAGTATTTAGAACTTCCTGCTACAGACGAAATTGTTTGTGCAATTTTTCCACCTGTGCAACTTTCAGCTGTTGAAATTGTCAATTTTTTTTGTGATAATAATCTGCCAACAATTACTTCGATGGTTTCGTCATCGGCAAAACCGACTATTATTTCTCCAATTATTTTAGTTAACGAAATGACTAATTGTTCGATTGTGTTTTCTAGCAATTCTTTATCTGTTCCTCGTGCTGACAATCGCAAACGAACACGTCCTGGACTTGGCAAATAGGCTAGTTTAATAAAACTTGGTAAACTGTTTTCCCAACTTTCAATTCGTTCAGCAATTATGCTCTCACCTTGTCCATAAGTTAAAATTGTTTTGTGTAAAATATAAGGTCGCTCGTATTCTTTGACTATTTTTGGAATAATTTCGTTTGCTAAAATGCTTTTCATTTCATAAGGAACTCCTGGAAGCGATATGAAAACTGTATTTTCTTTCTTGATCCACATTCCTGGTGCGGTGCCTACTGCGTTGTGTAAAACTTGACACATTGACGGCACAAGTGCTTGGTCTTTATTGACTTGAGATGCTGGAATTTTTAGAACTTTTTCAAATAATGCTACAATATGATCCTCAACAGCTTGATTTCTAACTAATTTATCGTTGAAATATTCGCAAATTGTGTGTTTTGTTATATCGTCTTTTGTTGGTCCTAATCCGCCAGTTATAATTACTAAATCGACTTTGTTTTGAAGTGTTGCAAAAGTATCAAGAATATGTTTTTTGTTGTCAGAAATTGAGATTATTTCACAAATTTCGACTCCAATTTTGTCTAAGGCACTGGCTATAAATCCAGAATTAGTATCGGTTATTTGACCAATAAGTATTTCGTCGCCGATAGTTACAATTGTTGCTTTCAAAATTTTATTAAGGATTTGAGATTTTTTAAATTTGGGATTTTGCGTTAAGGATGGAAAGGAAAATCCTTTTTTTCAATTGCCACGGGTTTTAACCCGAGGCAATTGAAAAAAAGATTGGAATGACAGCCTGACCCGAATTTTTCATTCGGGAAACGCCATAATTATTTATATATTAAAATCTTTTTTGATTTCAATTATCGCATTGTCAATATGTGTTTTAATGCTTTTGTAAGTGTCTTTTATTTCTTTTCTTTTTCCTTCGTTTTTTGCCCAAGCTTCTACTAATAATATTTCTTCGAAAGCCACATTCATTCCCATTAAATCTAATGTTGGTTTGATTTTATGAGAAAATGCGTGGGCTTTTGTATATACTTTTTCTTCGATTCCTGCTTTAACTTCTTTTAAATCTTCTGGAATTTCGGTCAAAAATAGATCTATTATTTGCATTACAAACTCGTTGTCGCCATCAGATAATGCGTGAACTTTTGATAAATTGTAGTGTAAAGCCATTATTTTACTTGTATTCTAAATAGTTTATTTCCTTCTAAAAATCCTTCAAGAATGTCATTTTCTGAAACTTTTGCAACGCCAGATGGTGTTCCTGTAAAAATTATGTCTCCTATTTTTAATGTGAAATATTGAGAAACATAAGCAATTAGTTCATCTATTTTCCACATCATATATAAGGTAGAAGATTTTTGAACAGAAATTCCGTTATTGAATAATTCAAAATTAAGGTTTTCTAATGAATTAAAATCAGTTTTCATCATAAAATCTCCAATTACTGCTGAACCGTCAAATGCTTTGGCTTTTTCCCACGGCAATCCTTTGGCTTTGAGTTTGTCTTGTAAATCTCTTGCTGTGAAATCGATTCCGACACTAATTTCGTCATAATATTTATGAGCAAATTTAGTATCGATGTATTTCCCGACTTTGCTTATCTTGACAATAATCTCAATTTCGTGGTGAACATCATTAGTAAATTCTGGAATTACAAATGGATGTTGCTTCAATAAAACTGCCGAATCGGGTTTCATAAAAACCACGGGATCGGTTGGTCGCTCGTTGTTTAATTCGGCTATATGTTCTGGGTAATTTCTCCCAATGCAGATGATTTTCATTATTTCAGTTTTCAGGTTTCAAGTTTCAAGTTTCAGATGTTTTAAATTCAACTTCCTGAATCTGCCATCTGAAATCTGCCATCTAAAATCTATTTTGTGTTCATTTTCCTTAACTTAATCGCTGTCAAAACTTTTTTGGTATATAGCGGGAAATCAGCATTTTGAATCCAACTGAAATAGCCTGGTTCGGTTTCGAGTACTTTGTTGACTTTAGCACCTTTGTGTTTTCCGAATGTGAAAATTTCTTCGTTGTCTTTGTCAAAGGCTATCATTCCTGCAAAATCTGCTATTTTTTTGCGTGTTGTATATTCAGAAAGCGTTTTCATATCGTTTTCTAAATCAGGATAACGGTCGAGTTGTGCTTTTAGAATTTCGTAAGTTGCATTGGTGTCGGCTTCGGCTGTATGAGCATTTTCAAGCGAATTTCCAGTATAGAATTTTAATGCTGCCGATAATGTTCTTTCCTCTTTTTTATGAAAAATGGTTTGAATATCGACCGAAACTTTGCCTTTCATATCAAAATCTACGCCTGCACGAAGCAATTCTTCTGCCAATAATGGAATATCGAATCTATCAGAATTGAATCCTGCCAAATCTGAATCTTTAATCATATTGTAAACCTGACTAGACAACTCATTGAATGTTGGTTCGTTGGCCACTTTTTCGTTAGTAATTCCGTGAACCAAAGTAGTTTCATAAGGAATTGGAATTGTTGGATTCACAAGCCAAGTTTTACTTTCTTTGTTTCCGTTTGGGAATACTTTTAGGATTGATATTTCTACAATTCTGTCTTTTCCGATATCGATTCCCGTGGTTTCAAGGTCGAAAAAGCAAATTGGTCGGGTTAGGTTTAGTTCCATTTATTTTTAAAGTGGTCAGTATTCAGTTATTTTTTTATGAAGAAAACGGTGTCAATAAAATATAGTATTCCGTCTTGTGTTAATACATTTTCATCGTGCAAATCTTCTAGAATTATTCCTAATTCAGGATTAAAATAATCATTATTTCTAGTATTTTGAAAGCCGTTATTTATCATAAATTCTTTTACTTTTGACAAGTCAGTTTTTTGGTTTGCTTTTACAAAATTCTGAATTACAACTGCATATAAAATATTTTCATTGCTGTAAAATCCTTTTAACTCATAAGCAGTATCAGAAAAAAAATAATTATTCAACAATAAATTAGTGAAATAATCTTGCCAACTTTCATAATAAATTGAGTCATTTAATTTCCAAACGTGAAAGTTGTCTTTTAAATAAACTTTTTGTTCGGCTCCTTCAGATAAATAGCAATTTATGTCAATATCATTAACCCATAAATTATTATTTTCTATGTAATCAATTAATCTCTTTTCTTCTTCGTTTTTGTAGTGCTTATAGTTTGCAACCACAAGACTTGTTTCTTGGCTTCGGCTAAGGTAGTTGGCAATTGTTTAGATAATTGTTCCGTGCTTAACTTGCTTAATTCCTGAAACGATATTTTGTAATTCATTGTTCATTTTTTAATGTGAATTTTTTAGAACTCTGGACTTTTAGCCCTGATTAAAGGGAAAATCTTTGGGTTTTGAAATGGATTTTTTTCTTGGCAAAAACAACGACCACCGGAAGTTCGTTTTTTGACTTAGAAAAAACCATTTCAAAATCCAAAATTTGGAATGAAAGCA
>JAYTMQ010000100.1:0-8334 GCA_043728355.1 Bacteroidota bacterium | reverse complement strand
TGACTTACAAAATTATTAATTTAATTGGGCAAGTTGTAAAATTTGGAAATATGAACGAAAAAGAAATCAACGTTTCTGAATTCAAATCAGGAATATATATTTTCGAAGCAACTACAAATGAAGAAACTGTTTCTAAGAAATTCGTTAAGAAATAATAGAATTTTTGAATAAACTAAAAATGCCTTTCAATCTTTGAAAGGCATTTTTTTTGAATTAAAATGACGTAAATTTTAAATTAACAACAATCAAACCCCAAACTGTTTTAGGTGATGATCTAAATGTCTAAATGTTAAAATCCCCCATTCATCTGATGTCATATTTCCAAAAAAAGGATGCATTTTAATTCCAATTACTGATGAACCTTTTTGTCCAAATTCAATAATTCTTGAAACTAAAATTGCTTTTTGAATTTCAAAATCAGCATCATTTTTTATTATAAAATCTTTAACCGTTGGCATATTTTTAGAAAGTGGTTTGTCACCCAAGAAAATTTTCTTGGCTATTTTGCCAAATAAAAAACCTATAAAAGTTCGTTTTAATTCTAAACTTCCAGTGGCGACTTCTAGGGGTTTTTGGCAATGTTCCAGCATTTGCGAAACTGACATTTTACCCCAAAGTCCTTTAGAGTTATTGTTTAATTTTTGGATTCTTTCAAGAATTTCTTGATTGTCTGTTTGTATAAAAATATTTTGCATTTGATTAAAATTTTAAGAGAAAAACCAACTCGCTACCAAAATAGCAGTTATTACACAAATTAAGTCAACCAAAAGCATTGTCATTAAAGTGTAACGTGTATTTTTAACATTTATCGATCCAAAATATACCGCAATAACATAAAACGTAGTTTCGGCACTGCATTGAAAAATGCAACTCAAGCGTCCAGTTAACGAATCTACTCCAAATGTTTTCATAGAATCAATCATAAATCCTCTTGAACCACCTGAACTAAATGGTCGAAGCATCGCTACTGGCAACGAATTAGTAATTTCGGTACTTACACCAATACTTGCAAAAACATATCCAAGACCATTACTAATAATTTCGAACAAACCACTATTTCTGAAAAATGAAATCGCTACTAACATCCCTAAAACATAAGGAAAAATGGTTACACCAGTTTTCAATCCATTTTGTGCACCAGTAACAAAAGCATCAAAAATTGTGGTGTTTATTGTTGTGAATTTCTTTTCGTGGATAAATGAAAAAATCAAAGTAAAAGCAATAATCGCAATCAACATTAAACCCGATAAATTCGAAGTAAAAAAGTTTTTTTCAATTAAATCTAATGTGTTAATATAAAATAACAATCCAACAATTGCCGCGATTAGCGTCATTAATCCAACGATTAACGAAGCACTCATAAAATTTATTTTCTGACGGATTCCAACAATTACAAATGCTGCAATCGTTCCTACAAACGAGGTAATAATACAAGGCAACATTACATCGGCTGGATTGGCGGCATTTTCGGCAGCACGATAACCAATAATCGAAGTCGGAATTAATGTCAAACCAGCTGCGTGCAAACACATAAACATAATTTGCGAGTCGCTTGCCTTATCTTTATCTGGATTTAATTCTTGTAAACTTTGCATTGCTTTCAATCCAAACGGCGTTGCAGCAGAATCTAATCCTAAGAAATTTGCTGCAAAATTCAAGGTCATATACGAAATCGATTCGTGATTTTTTGGAACTGAAGGGAAGATTTTCACAAAAACAGGACTCAATAATTTCGATAATTTTTCGGCAGCACCAGAATCAATTAACAATTGCATTATACCACAGAAAAAAGCCAAATAGGCAATCAATGGCAAAATCAAATCGAATAAACTGGCTTTGCAAGTTGGCAATAATCCATCAGATTTTTGCTTACCACTAAAAATTTTTACAGTTTTATTCGAATAAACATAAGTCGTATCTGGGTTTGTTTTAACATTATTGACAACCATAGATTTATCTGGAGCTTTGTCAATACTGTCACGAACGAAAGTTGGCAATTGATCTAAATATTTTTCAGATACAAGCATCATATCGTCTTTTTTGCCATTTAACATAAAATCTATTGTGTAACTGTTGCCCGAAAACAAACTCACCATTATAAATGCAATAGATGAGATAAAAATCGCTAACCAAAATCTACTTAAAACCATAATATTGTTTTTTTGCTAATATAAACTTTTTTATCCGAAGCTAATCCCGCTATCATTCCAAAAAATTTTGGTCTCGTTAGAAAAAAACGAGACAAAAATTGTTTTTCCCTTCTATCGGGGCTAAAAAACTTTAAACGTGAATAATCTCTTCTTCTATCAACAAATCTTCTCGTCGCAATCGCAGGAAAATTTGTGCAACAGCAATTGTATCTTTTTCGCAATAAGTTACAATTCTGTCAATGTCTTTTTCGATATAAAAAACGTGACCTACTTGCGAACCATCAATATCGCCTTTTGACGACGGAATTCCCAAAACCTTGCACATCAATTTTAATGAGGTATAATGTTTGTAATCGCCAAACTTCCAGAGTTCTAAAGTATCCAAATGTGGAATTTCCCAAGGTTTTTTTCCAAATAAATTGAGTTTGCTTGGAATTGAAATATCATTAATAATCATTCGCCGAGCAATAAACGGAATGTCAAATTCTTTGGCATTGTGTCCACACAAAACGTGTTGCGGCTGGTTAAAATGATTATTTAATAGGTTTATAAAATCGTGCAGAATTTTCTTTTCTTCTCCAAAAAAACTAGTTACTCTAAAATTTCTAATATCGCCTTTGATAATAAAATAACCAACCGAAATGCAAACTATTTTTCCAAACTCAGCCCAAATACCTGCTTTTTCATAAAATTCCTCGCCAGAAAATTCGTCTTTGCGTTGGTATTGGGTTTTTAGTTCCCAAAGATTTTTCATTTCGTCATCCAATGAATCGAAATTTTCTTGTTCAGGAACAGTTTCAATATCAAGAAACAGTATGTTTTCGAGGCGTATTTTTTCTATCATAATGCTGACACGAATTTCACGAATTTACATGAAAGTAAAAATGTAGTTAGTTGTAAAATTTCACGAAAGTAAAAAATAATTTGTGATAATTAGTATAATTGGTGTCGATTTTTTTAAAACAAACTTTGCTGATTCGTAGGATTTTCGTGTTCGAGCAACCATTTTTTGCGCCATAATCCTCCAGCATATCCAGTCAAAGAACCATCGGTTCCAATAACCCGATGACACGGCACAACAATCCAAAGTGGGTTTTTTCCGTTGGCCGATGCAGCTGCACGAATGACTTTTGAATCGTCCAATTTCTTGGCTAAGTCAAGGTACGAAATGGTTTTTCCGAAAGGAATATTAGTCAATTCTTTCCAAACTTTTTGTTGAAACTCGGTTCCTTTTGGGTTGCATTTGAAAGTGAAATCGATTCGTTTCCCATCAAAATATTCTTGAATTTGCGAAACGGCATTTTGTAGATTTTTAGGAATTTCTATTGTTAATTCGCCTTCGGATAAAATCGAAATAATAGAAATTCCGTTTTCATCTCCTTGGATTTTGGCGATTCCTAATGGTGTATTGATGAAGCAGATTTGCATTTTTTGCAATTAAGGTTGTTTAGAAATCGTTATTTTTAGCCGTGACAAAAGGGAAAATCCTTTTTTTTAATTACCACGGGTTTAAACCCGTGGTAATTAAAAAAAAGATTTGGAATGATGGCGCTCCCGAAATTTCGGGAGGCTAAAAAAAAAACCACTCTAAAATAGAATGGTTTTGAGTTTTTAACAATATTCGTTAAAAGCGTCTTTTAAATTGTCGGCAATCAATTCTGCTGGGCGACCTTCGATGTGATGACGCTCAAGCATGTGAACCAATTCACCATTTTTGAACAAAGCTATACTTGGCGACGATGGCGGAAACGGAAACATAAATCCGCGAGCTGCCGTTACAGCATCGGTGTCAACTCCTGCAAAAACCGTAACTAAATTGTTTGGCTTTTTTTCATTAATAAGACTCATTTTTGCGCCTGGACGAGCATTTCTTGCAGCACAACCACAAACTGAATTAACGATTACAAGCGTTGTACCGTCTAATTTCATTGCGTTTTCTACCGATTCAGTAGTATGTAATTCTTGAAAACCAGCGTCAGATAATTCTGCTCGCATTGGTTTTACCATTTCTTCTGGATACATTTTTTTAATATTAGATATTAGATTTATGATTTTAGATTTAAAAATCTAACGCAAAGATAATGAGTTTTGTAATTTTAAAATAAAATTGATTATAAATTTTTGTTATAGTTTGCTTATTTTCTCCATTTTAATTGATAAGGATAGGTTTCATAAATGGTATTGTCTTCGTTTAATCTGAAACCATTTTTATCATCCTCTGCAGATTCTTTCCAAAGTTTGTCTACATTTTCTTTTCTTCCGCATCTTGATTCACAAATTGCTTTATAGAATTTTACTTCCGAAAACTGCGGAAAAATTTTCAATGCTTTATCGAATTCAACAATTGCTTCTTCATATTTTTTTAATTCATATTCTGCAATTCCAAGATAAAACAAGGCTGTTGGATGTTCTAATTTATCTCTTTTTTCAAACATCTCGTTAACATAATGTTTTAAGAGTTTTTGTGCTTTTTCATATTCGTTCAATTGCAAATAAGAAATTGCTATATAAAAATCATACGAATGATCCATAACATAACCATTGCCGAATTTTTTCTTGCAGTCTTCGAAATCGGCAATTGCATCTCTATATTGTTTGGCGAAAATACATTTCATAAATGCTCGATAAGATTGCCATCTTTGCGGATTGTATTTTACAGCTTTGTCCAAAAACGGCAAACCAACTTCATATTTTCGTGCTTTGTAATAAGGCATTGCTTTTTGTTGCCACAAATACGCAATTGTGCTGTCTTTTTTTAAACCTTGATCCAAACAGTTTTGCCATTCGGTCATTTGATAAGTATAATTGTATTTTTTCGCACAATTTGTTAAGAATTCTTCTTCGATTGCGTCTTGTGCTTTGTTGGTCGAAACTTGCGAAAATCCAAAAACTGAAAATCCAAAAACGAAAATTAAAATTATTTTCTTCATTATATTATTTTAAAATTACTCGCAATAAAGCCTTAATAAACGGAATTTTCGGACATTTTAACATTACTTTAATTTCTTCAAGAAAAGTTGTTTCTTCGTTTAAGAATTTAAAAACCAATTCAGGATTTCCTTTTATCAATAAAGATGAAAAAACTTTTGATCCCAAATCATTTTGTTTGTCAAGAACATCTAGAAAAATCAAATCATAAAACCAAAATTTTGTTTTTTTATGAAATTTTGTAAAATCAATTTCAAGGTTTGTCTCATCGAGCGCAGTCGAGATGCTAGATGTTAAGAACTTTATCAATTCGTCAGTTTTCTTGTTAGAATTATAAAAAGTAAAACCCGTACTTGCTTTGGTCCAACCGCCAGAAGTTCCAATATTTAAAACATTTTTGGTGTTATTTTTCCAAAATTTATAACTCGTCATCGGAATGCTTCCACGTTCTTTATCGACGATTTCGTAGTTTTTTATGCCCAGTTTTTGAGCATAATTTTTAAATTCGGTTTCATATTCTGCAAGTTTTAAATGTTTGTGCGAAAACAAAGTTGGTTCTAACAAAGCTTCGGTTTTTGAGGTTGGCAAAACATACATAAACTTGGTATTTCCGTTTTGTTTTAACGAAAAATCCATAAAAGTCGCCATTTCTGGATCAAAAACTTCTTGTTCGGACTTAATAAACCAACCAATAAAGTGTTGTTGTAAAACTGGATATTTAGATTGATTTTCGGATTCTTTTCTGTCGTGAATTGAATTAAATAGTTTGTCGCAACTGTAATTTTTGCTTTCGCAAATGACTTGCACTTGATTTGAATTGTCATTAAAGCCAACGATTTTGTCATTCACGAAAGTGATGTTTTTTTGTTTAGCAATTAATTCAAATACCAAATTATAAAAATCTAAACCACGAATCATATTGTATTCGTAAGGTTTTAAATCTATATTTCGGCTTTGATTTTCGTTGGCAAAAAAAGCCGTTTTCCATTTTTTAGAAACAACATTTTCCCATTGATGATTGGGTTTTTCCCAAAAACACCAAGTTCGATCATTGGTTTTTTTAGCATCAAAATCAATTAATAGTATGGTTTTATCTTGAAATTTTTCTGATAAAGTCATTTTATAAACCGTCATTAAAGCCGATAATCCTGCGCCTGCAAAAATATAATTGTAATGTTTCAAGTTTTAAAATTTTAACAAAAATAAACAACTCTTGTAAATTTTAATTCATTTATTTAAAAAAATGTTTCATATTAACAAAAACATTACTTTTGTAGATATGAAACATTTCTGGTTTGTCTTTTCATTGTTCTTAATTATGCTTACGGCTTTGCCATGTAGCGATGCTGTTGAATGCAAAGACGGTTTAAATACCGAAGTTTCAAATCACGACAATCACGACCAACACAGCCATAATTCAGAGCAATGTCCGCCTTTTTGTTCTTGTGCTTGTTGTGGAATTCAAATTACAAATTTCGAAAATCCGACTTTTATTTTTACCGAAAATCATGTTTTTACTTCTCAAAAAGCCAAAATAAATTGGTATCAATCGATTTATTTGTCTAAAATCGCAGACAAAATTTGGCAACCGCCCAAGATTAATGCTTAAATTTTAAAATGTAATGATTGATTTTTAATCCAAATTAGTCGTTATCATTATTTATTTATCATTAATTTTTTATCTATGAAATCATCATTTTTCATTTGGATTGCTATTTGTTTTTATGCAAAAACATTTAGCCAAAATCCGCAAACGGTTAGTTTAGAACAAGCTGTTTTGTTAGCCAAAACCAATAATATTGGATTGGAAATCGCCAATAAAGAAATCGAAAAACAAACTGTTTTACAAAAAACTGCTTTGCAAATCGATCCGTTGCAAGTACAATATCAAGGCGGACAATTTAATAGTGTGAGTTACGACCACAATATTTCGGTGCAACAATTTTTCCCAATCGGGAATATCACAAAAGCCAACCGTCAATTGCAAGAAGAATTGACAAAATTATCCGAAAAACGAAAAGCAATTTCAGAATATGAAATCGAGAAAGCAGTAACCTTGTCTTATTATCAATATTTATTTGGCGTTTCGATTCAAAAATTAAATCTTGAATTAAATGAAATTTATACTAAATTCCTAAAAAACGCCGAGCTTCGATTCAAAACTGGCGAAAGCGGGAATATTGAAGTCATTAGTGCCAAAGCAAAATCTAAAGAAATCGAAACCCAAAAAGCACAAATCAATTATGATTTGGCAATTTATTTAAAACAATTTCAATATTTCCTGCAAACCGAAAAAGCAGTTGTTCCTGATGCTAAAACTAATTTTAAATATTCGAATTTGTCAACAAATTCTTCAAAACTCGAAGAGATTGTAACCGAATTTTACCAACAACAAATTCTGGTTTATAAAAAAGAAGCCACTACTTTCAAGGCTCAAAAAACACCAAAATTAGGTTTAGGTTATTTTGCACAAAGCATCGACACCAAGTTTTTGTTTCAAGGTTTTACGGCTGGATTGCAAATTCCGTTATTTGGAAATGTAAATTCAGCAAAAGCAAAAGCATCAGAAATTAGCATTTCGCAATCAGATTTAGAACTCGAAAAAAGCAAATTGACTTTCAAACTTCGAAACCAGCAATTGCAAGACGAATTAGAAAAACACAAAAAAGGATTGGATTATTATCAAACCGAGGGATTGCAATATGCCGAGCAAATTATAAAAACGGCTCAAAAAAGTTACGAAAATGGCGATATGGCATATTTTGCTTATGTCAGTTTTCTAAATCAAGCCATCGATATCAAAAAACAATATCTAGAAACCTTGAATTTATATAATCAAAGTGTTATTCAACAACAGTTTCCTTCAACCGAGCGCAGCGAATTGACCAAGTAATTTATAATAATTAATAAAATGAAAAATATAAAATTTATCTATTTTCTTTTTTCTGTTTTCTTTATTCTTTCTTCTTGTAATGACAAGAAAACTGAAGAAACTCCTGCAGAAGAAAAATCTGAAACCGAAGTGGCTTTGACCGAAGCACAATTCAAAACTGTTGGAATTGTTACTGGAAGTTTAGAAAACCGAAATCTAAATACCATCATAAAAGCCAATGGTTACACAACCGTTCCACCACAAAATATGGCAAATGTATCAACCTTATACCAAACACAAATATAATATAGTCCAATTTGTTTAATTGGCTTTTTTTTATTACTTTTGGACTATATTATAATAGTGATTATGGCAAAAACTAAA
>JAYTMQ010000099.1:0-4757 GCA_043728355.1 Bacteroidota bacterium | reverse complement strand
ATAAAAGTTGATTATCAAAAAATTGGATTGGAAAGAAAAATTGGCAATACCGCCGAAACTTTTATTTACAGAATCATTCAAGAACTAGTCAATAATGCTGTAAAACACGCCGATGCCAAAGAAATTTTGGTTCAAGTTGCTTTCACAAATAACAAAATCATAGTTACAGTCGAAGACAACGGAAAAGGTTACGATAAAAATCTCGCATCAACAGGCGACGGATTAGACAATATTGCCTATCGAGTAAAATATCTTTCTGGAACCATAGATACAGTTAGTTCGCCAAATAATGGAACGGCAGTAAATATTGAATTGTATATTTAAAAATATGTTATGAAAAATGTATCATTAATTTTTGTTTTATTTTTTACTTTTTGTAGTGGATTTTCACAAATCTCTGATGAGGTAAAAATTAAAGAACTTTTAATAAAACTTTCGAAAACTAAAATTGACACCGCTCAAATCAATATTTTAAACGATTTAGCATTTTGCAATAGATACATCGATGCCAAAAAAGGACTTGTGTACGCTATAAAAGCTTTAAGTCATTCACAAAAAATTAGTTATAAACGCGGAATTTCGGAATCCTATCTGAGTATCGGAATGTGTTACACTGTTCAATCCGATTTTGAAAAAGCAATTCCATTTTTAGAAAAAGCTATACAAACAACAATAGATCAATTGGTTAAAGCAAAAGCATATACTGTACTTGGTATTGCTAATACGATGAAATCAAATTATGCAATTGCGTTAGATTATTATTATTCTGCTTTAAAAATAGTTGAGGAGCTAAAGGATGAAAAGCGAATTGCGACCACACTATTTAATTTAGGAAATGTTTATTCCTCATTAAAGGATTATCAAAAAGCAAATGACTATTATATTAAATCATTAAAACTTGACAACGATTTAGATAGTGCAAAAGATATTTATTGTAATATTGGTTTAAATTTTATAAGTCTTAAAAAGTACGACAAGGCTTTATTGTATTTTGAAAAATCGTTGAAATTGATTAAAAATAATGAATCTGGCAAAGCAGTAAAAATTTATTGTTTGAAAGGAATTGGCGAAACTTATTATTACCAAAATAATTTGGAATTAGCCAGAAAATACTTCTTAGATGCCATCGAATTAAATAAAGAAATAAACGATAACTACATTTTAGCCGAAAGTGTACGAGGAATCGGAAATATTTATTTAGATCAAGCTAAAAACGAAAAACAAATAAATAAAAAAAATGAATTATTAAAAAATGCAATATCATCGTACGAAAAATCACTAGAATTAAGTAAGCAAGTTAGTGATTTTAATAATCTAAGTGAAACTTATATCAATTTATCCGAAGCTGAAAATTTGCTAGGAAATCCTAAATACGCATTAGAATTGTTTCAAAATGGAACTAAACTCAAAGATTCAATTTTTAATTCTGAGAATAATGAAACCGTAAAAAATTTGGAAGACAAACGAATTATTGATTTGAAAAATAAAGAACTTCAAATCAACAAAATGTCGATCCAAAAAAAATCAACTTTAAATAAAATTCTAATTGGATCTTCAATTGGATTATTGCTAATTGGTTTTCTAGGTTACAGAAACTTCAGAAACAAACGAAAACTCCAAAACCTCAAAATCTCCGAACTCGAAAAAGATAAGCAATTATTTGCCATAGACACGATGCTCAAAACCCAAGAAGAAGAACGCAGCCGCATTGCCAAAGACTTGCACGATGGCTTGGGCGGACTTTTATCGGGAACAAAATTATCATTTACAAACATGAAAGAAAACCTACTTCTTACGCCTGAAAATGCCATTCAATTCGAAAAATCTATTGGAATGCTCGACACCACCATTGCCGATTTACGCAAAGTAGCTCATAATCTTATGCCCGAAGCATTAGTGAAATTTGGCTTGAACGATGCTTTAAACGATTTTTGCAGTTCAATCCAGTTGGCATCAAACATAAAAGTTGACTATCAAAAAATTGGAATTGACAGAAAAATTGGCAATACCGCCGAAACTTTTATTTACAGAATCATTCAAGAACTAGTCAATAATGCTGTAAAACACGCCGAAGCCAAAGAAATTTTGGTTCAAGTTGCTTTCACAAATAACAAAATCATAGTTACAGTCGAAGACAACGGAAAAGGTTATGATAAAAATCTCGCATCAACTGGCGATGGTTTGGACAATATTGCCTATCGCATAAAATATTTATCTGGAACTATAGATACGGTTACTTCGCCAAATAATGGAACATCTGTAAATATTGAATTGAATGTTTAAAAACCCAACCAAAATATTCATTGTCGACGACCATCAAATGATTATTGAAGGCTTAAAATCTTTGTTACAAAACGAAGAAAGTATCGAACTTGTTGGCTCAGCAACTTCTGCTGAAAAGTGTTTGCAGTTTTTTAAAATGCACCCTTGCGATGTAATCTTGATGGATATTAACTTGCCCGACACCAACGGTATTGAATTGTGCGAAATCATCACGAAAAAATATCCGATGGTAAAAGTCATTGCTTTAAGTACTTTTACGCAAGGTACTTATGTTCGTAAAATGATTGAAAACGGCGCCAATGGTTATTTACTAAAAAATGCCGACAAACACGAAATTCTAAAAGCAATAACAACTGTAATTAATAGTCAAAACTATTTAACTCACGAAGCAGAAATAGCACTACGTTACGAAAACGAACAACAAAGCAAATTGCCAAAACTTACCAAACGAGAATCCGAAGTGCTTTCATTAATCGCAAATGGATTAACAAACCATCAAATTTCCGAAAAATTATTCATAAGTATTGACACTGTGGACAGTCATCGAAAAAACCTTCATTCGAAACTAAATGTCAACAATACCGCAATGTTGATAAAATTTGCAAACGAGAATAATTTAATTTAAGCATTAGAAATTAGTTTATATAAAGTTTGTTTCTTCGCTCTAATAAATTTAGAAAATTATGCAAACAGCAAATTTCACCATAAAAACTGACGATATTTCTCAAGTAAATGCTTTAAAAACCATTCTTAAAGCAATGAAAATCGATTTTAAATTCACTAAACCAAAAGTCGATAAACCTTATAATCCTGATTTTGTTGCTAAAATTTTGTAAGGAAATAAAGATTATAAAGAAGGTAAAGGTAAAAAAATTACAATTGAAGAATTGAATAGTTTATGGAAATAATTCAATTACCAAAAGCCGAAGAAGATTTATCATTTTGGATAAAAACTGGAAATAAACCAATTCTTAAAAAAATTGCAAGTCTCACTGAAGCAATTCTTTTAAATAATTTTTCTGGAATAGGAAAACCAGAACCTTTAAAATATCATTTAACTGGAAAATGGTCTAGAAGAATTTCTGATTAACATAGATATATCTATGAAATAGATGATGAAAATTTAATTATTTTTTCACTAAAAGGTCATTATGACGATTAAATCACTAATACAATTTCCCCAAAGTTTCCAAAACATAACTGTGCATTACTTCTCGATAGTCCAAATGCGTTACCATGCGCAACTTTCCGTGACCCATCGAAATCATCGAAATTCCTTTACTTTTTAATTTTTCAAGAACCTCTATTTCGTTTAATGAAGCAATAATCTCGAAAATTACGATATTAGTTTCGACAGGTTCAATTTTTAAAACCCAAATTTGTTTACTCAAAACTTGTGCTAATTCTTTTGCACGACGATGGTCTTCTTGCAATTTTTCAAAATTATTATCAAGTGCAAAAATACCAGCTGCAGCCAAATATCCTGCTTGTCGCATGCCACCACCAAACAATTTTCTAACACGCAAAGCCCGTTTCATTGTAGCCGAATCTGATATTAAAACCGAACCAACAGGCGCACCCAATCCTTTAGAAAAACAAATAGAAATTGAATCAAATATTTCCCCAAAATCTTTCGGAGATTGATTTTTAGCCACTAAAGCATTCCATAATCTGGCACCATCCAAGTGTAATTTCAAATTATTTTCTACACAAACTTGTTTTATTTTTCGCAATTCGTCAAGTTCATAACACGCACCACCACCTTTATTTGTAGTGTTTTCGATACTCACCAACGAAGTTTTTGGATAATGAAAATTTTCAGGATCTTGAATCGCTTCAAGAACTTGATTGGCAGTAATCATTCCACGATTTCCATCGACCAAATTAAACGAAACGCCACTATTAAACGATGCTCCTCCGCCTTCATACAAGTAAATGTGGGACCATTTATCGGCAATAATTTGTTCGCCAGGCTGCGTGTGCAACTTAATAGCCGTTTGGTTTGCCATTGTTCCTGACGGGAAAAACAAACCCGATTCCATGCCAAACATTTCAGCAACACGAGCTTCAAACTCATTCACGGTTGGGTCAGCCTTAAAAACATCGTCGCCAACTTTGGCATTAAACATATATTGCAACATATCGTTAGACGGCTTTGTAACCGTGTCACTAATCAAATTTATTTCCATATTTCAATCAAAAAGTTTACATTTGCGCAGATTCTTTAGAAGCTAATCCTGCTATTCGTTTCAATCTTTTTATTTTTCAATTGCCACGGGTTTAAACCGAGGCAATTGAAAAATAAAAAAGGATTTCCACTACTATCAGGGCTAAAAATCCCAAGGATTCAAAAACAATTTACAAAATTACAACATTTTATGACAAATACCGAACAAATAAAAGGTATTGTGGAGCGTCTTGGTGCGTTAAGGAGGTATCTTTGACGTCGATGCCAAGCTTGTAGAAATTCACAA
>JAYTMQ010000098.1:0-21026 GCA_043728355.1 Bacteroidota bacterium | reverse complement strand
ATTTTATCTAACTCAATATAAAGTGGTGGATTTCTGAGTACTACGTGTGCATTGAAAAAGAATTTTCCTGAATAATAGTTTCGTAAAGTACGCCATTCTTCGTCACGAACAACTGGTGGCAATTGCAACAAATCGCCAATATACAAAACTTGAACACCACCAAAAGGTTCTGATTTTTTACGAACAGTTTGCATCATAAAGTCAATTGCGTCTAACAAATCCGATCGCAACATACTGACTTCATCAATAATCAAAAGTTCCATATTGTTGATAACCGCTCGTTTCAATGCACTCATTTTGAAGTGTCTGCGCAAAGTTGCTTTGGTCTCAAACTTAGAACTTTCTGAGAATTGTGGTGCGGAATTGTCTGGAATAAATCCACCAAACGGCAACTGAAACATCGAGTGAATCGTTACTCCACCAGCATTTAAAGCTGCGATTCCGGTTGGTGCTACTACAACTGTGTGTTTATGAGTTGTTGCGATAATTTCACGAAGCAAAGTTGTTTTTCCTGTTCCAGCTTTTCCTGTCAAAAAAACCGATTTCTGGGTTTGATTAATGAATCGTAAAGTAAATTGGGCAGCTTCGGAAATGGGTTGCATTTTTTAGTTTTATAAAATGCTAAAATAGTTGAAAAAAATTTAATTGTAAATGCATTTTTAAAATAAATTGTATGGTTTAATATTCGAATAATCTACTAATTTAGATAAAATTTCAAAACCTAAATGTGTAAATAAAAAAATATAATTGAGCTAATTTGTTTTTTTAAAACATCTCGAAATCTGATTTGAAATATTGCCTTTTAATTAAAATGCTGTTTTGATGTGTAAATTCTCCAGCTATCGAAATTGATAAATCCGAAAAATGTTTGTTCATTGCTTTTATTGAATCTTTTAGAATGTAGTTTCCTTTTGGATTCTTGATTTTATTTGAATTTTTATTGAATAAGTTTTTCATAAAAATTGGTTTTTGAAATAAAAATTAAAATATTTAATAGTCAAAATTTATAGTGTTTATTTGATTTGGAACAATAGTTATTGTTGTTGAATAAATTAATGTTGATATCCCGTTTTTAGTAACATCAGCTTTCAATTCTCCGTCATAAAACGGATTGACCTTATACGTTATTTCTGAACTTACATTTATACCTTTCCATTCATTCAACTGAGTAATATTGCCGTTAACATCTATTTCAGTTTCATTTTGAACACCAAAATTTATTCTGTTTACTAGAAAATTACTTGGCGGAGAAAACCTTATTTTATCATTTGAATTTAATGGATTTATATTTCTTACAATAATTTTTAAAGTCTCAAGTTTATATATTTTAAAAATTATATTTTGAAAATCTTTAATGGGCAATGATTCAAATTTACCAACAAAATTACCGTCGTTAAAATTTTGAATCATAATTCCTTCTATATTTTTTATTTTTTTAAATGAAACTGAGAAATTACCATTTTGGTCTGTCAATACATTTTTTACCTCAAATTCATTACTAGTATCGCTTATTGATCCAAAAATATTTATGCCAGAACTTTTTAATGACGTTTGTATTTTTAAATTTACATTTGCAGCAGCATTACCAGAATTATAATCGACTACTTTGCCAGAAATAGTATAGCTTTCAATTTCATTATTGCTACAGCCTAAAGTTGATATAGAAATTAAAATTAACGCAATTTTATTTAATGATTTTTTCATAATTATTTTCAATTGATTTAGGTTTAAATGAACTAATTGCAAAATAGTATAAATGCAATTAAAGTTAGTTTAGTTGTTTTAGTTACTTTACTTTTTTGAAATTGTATTTAAAACCAAAATTTAAGAGAGTATTTGTAATTCCTTTAGTACCTGAACCCTTGTCGCCCCCAGAATAACTTTCGAAATTAATATATAGACCAACTTTTTTCGAAATGAAGTAATTGCATCCATAACTCATGTTGAACCCCCATTCTTCCTTTGCATATTTTGTGCTTATGTTTTGAGAATAATTGTAATTCCCTTTGTTTTCAACAGAATAGGTAGTTCCAAAATTTAAGTTTCCACTAAAGTTTCTATAAATTCTAAATTCCCATTTTATATTTATGGGTAAAATTATAATCTCTCCCTCGAAGTTGCCAGTTGTTGTAAGTATAGTTGGAGAATTAAAGAAATAACCGTTTTTACCTTGAATACCTTCTTTATAAAATGAAAACCCAGTTTTAAAATATTTAACTCGCCCAGTCAAACTCCAATGTCGACCAAAATAATATTCGGCAAGAATTCCACCTTGAAACGATTTGTTAGGTTCGCCAAATGAATAAGATGTTATAGTATTTGCTCCCATTTCTGCCCCAAAATACCATTTCCCTACTGGATTAACGATTTCAGTTTTTGTAGATTCTTGTCCTTTCATTATAAATGGAAAAAGTAAGATTGCTATTAATCTTTTCATAAATTCATTTTTTAACTTCCTGGATTTTGATTAAAGTTATATCTTTTAAAATTATTAATATCTGCATTAATTTGAATGTCTATTGTGTCATTAATACCTTGACATTCCTTTAACTCACTTTTCCACCAATAATGTCCATCTGGTTCGTGTACATACATTTGAAAAATATTGGGTCCTTTTGGGTCAGCTTTAAAATATAGAGTTGTGTTTGTCGTTGCCATTGGTATAGATTGTGTTTCGGTCGCATAACCATTATATAAAGCCATTTTTCCATAAATATTATTGGTTATTGTAATATTTGTGCGAAAAATTTTTGCTTTTCTGATAAAAAAATCAATTTTATTATTTCCTTTGGTTAGATAATGTTCCAAATTGTCATAATCGAAAATAAATAAATCATTTGGGTTTCCAAATGTTATTAAATAACTTCCTTGTCCACTTTCAAATTGTCCGATTTCAAATGAAATTGAATAATTTCCATTTAAATCAGTTTTAGTTTTTGCCATAAGTTTGTATCCAGTTCCGAAAAAGCTTCCTGGCTTATAAACATAAATAAGAACATTTTGAATAGGTTGATTTTTAAAATCATCAAAAACCTTTCCAATAACATTTATTCTAGGAACCTCAGCTAATTTTTCTTCTTGTTGAGAACAACTCAATGAAGTAAAAAATGGAATAAAAACAAATAATAATTTTCTCATAACTTTTAGGTTTTAAATTCAATCCAAAATTAGCCATACAATAAAAATAAAATGTCCCGAATTATGCAGTTTGCATAAATCAGGACAAATTTGTATAAATTAGGACAAATTTTTCTAGTCGATTTTCTTTTTAAATTCGGTTGGAGTAAGATTTGTAAATTTTTTAAAAGCTGTGTAAAATGCTGATTTAGAGTTAAATCCGCATTCAAAACCAATAGATTCGATGTTGTAATCGTTGTATTTTGGTTCTAATAAAAGTATTTTTGCTTTCTCTATTCTAAATTGATTGATAAAGTCAGAAAAGTTAAAATTGGAGTGATTATTGATAATACTGGAAACTTTTGAGACACTCATTTTGGTTTCTGAAGCCAAAATTTCAAGGCTAAACATCGAATCGAGGTATCGATTGTTGATTTCAATGTGATTTTTGATAATCAGAAACTGAATTTCTTTAGATTCGATTTCTGTTGGAATTTCAGTTTTTGGAACTTCAATTACTAATTCAGAAATTAGTTTTTCAACAACATTTTTTTCTTGCATTGCAATATCTTCGCGAATTTGAATGCGTTGTGTTAGAATATTATAATTAAAAAAACCTTGGTAACCAATCCAATACAAGATAATTGAACAACTCAATCGCATAGGATAATAAATATAAATTACTGGATTTAAGACTTCGCTAATGTTCGAAATAATCGCTGTTAACCACAACAAAATAACCAAACTGCCGAGTGCCATAAAAATTTTTAACCAACGAACATTGTCGTAACTCAATACATATTGATACAAATTGGCGTATCTAAATAACAATAAAAACGCTTTAGCATATAAAAAAATGGCGAAAACAGCATTAACGATTTCTTCGATTTGAGAATATTTGGCAACAATAAAATTATTGTCATCATTAAAATAAAATGGAATAAAACCTATTCTAACTGCAATTTCTGTTAAGAATAATCCGATTGTTATTGGAACAAACGAATAAATTTTTTGTTCAATTTTGAGATAATAAGTCAAAAATGTATAAAACGATGGAAATATTAGCAAATACCAAGGAATCAATAATTTTCTGAGATAGAAATTGACATCAAAAAAACCGCTTTCGACCAATACAATCTGAATGTTGTTGAGCGTCAAAAATAAAATTACCAAAACCAAATAAACGACCGATTTATGCCGTCCACGCTTTGAAAAACTGGTGGTTAGCACAAACGAAATGCCAAGAATAATTCCTGCAATCATCAGGAAATTAAAAATTTGTCTTGCTATTTCTAGATTCATTTTTGGGGTTTAAATGCGTTTCAAATATAATAAAATGTATTTTAAATCAAATTATTCTTCTATAAATAACATCATTTTCTTCATTTTTTCTTGCCAACCATAAGGCAAAATCGAATGGTTATTATCAACCATCGCATTCATTTGTTCAACAACTTTAATTTGAATATTTTTTGGAAGTCCATAAAATTCTTTGTCAACTTTAAAATTTCTTTCATCGTCCAGAATTCCGTTTTGAATGCGAATTCCTACTTTTTTTCCTTTGTGATAAATTAGAATTTTTATTCGTCCATCATCATAACCGTTACTTGCATTTGTTCCATAAATTATAATTGGTTCAATAATTCCGTCATTATCAAAATCTTCGGTGTAAACATATCTGGTCCAAAACCAAATTCCGTTTTCGTGTTTTTCTTTAAAATCGTTGGTTTCAAAAGTTTTTTTCCAAATTTGATTATCAATTTTAAAATTCAACGCTTTGATAGATAAATTGTCTCTTGCGCCTTCGTTTTCATCAGATTTATTTTCGGTCAGTACCAAATAATAACTTCCAGTTTTGTCTTTATAACCGTAAACTTTCCAAATTTTAAATTCAATTCCGAGTTGTAATTTTTTCTTTTCTGTAAAAATTTCTGCTATTTTTTCTTCAGATAATGTTCGGTATTTGCTGTTTTCTTCAACCGAAATAAATTGAGAAATTTCACTGATTCGTTGGGTTATTGTTTCAACATTTTGGGTTTCAATTTCTGATAATTGAATAGATTTGTTATTGTTTTTTGGTTTGTACCAATTTTGTTTTTTGAAATATTCTTTGAAATCCTTATTCGTAAAAACAAAACCTTTTCTGGCATAAATTTCATTTTTTAATAACCTGAGATTGTATATTTCCACATTATCAAGTTCGCTAGATTCTATGATTTTCATTGAACAATTTGAACAATTTTTCGGAATTTGTGCTATCATAGTGTTCGAAACTAAAAATAAAATACACACAAAACATTTTAGTAAATTTTTCATTTTTTAAATATTTAAAAAAAACGCAAACAAATTAATGAATGCGTTTTAGATTTTTTCTTCGTCAGAATGGTAAAATATAACTATTTCAAACTCGCCGATAAATATTCTCTATTCATTTGAGCAATATAATCAAGTGAAATTCCTTTTGGACACTCAACTTCGCAAGCTCCAGTATTGGTACAGTTTCCGAAACCTTCAGCGTCCATTTGGGCAACCATATTCAAAACTCTGTCGGTTGCTTCGACTTTTCCTTGAGGTAATAATGCAAATTGCGATACCTTGGCGGAAACAAACAACATTGCCGATGCGTTTTTGCAAGTAGCCACACATGCACCACAACCAATGCAAGTTGCAGCATCAAATGCTCGGTCAGCATCGTGTTTATCGATCGGAATTGTATTGGCATCGATTGTGTTTCCAGAAGTATTTACCGAAATGAACCCGCCAGATTGTTGAATTCTGTCGAATGCACTTCTATCGACAACTAAATCTTTGATCACTGGAAATGCTTTGGCTCTAAATGGCTCGATTGTAATCGTGTCACCATCTTTGAATTTTCGCATGTGCAATTGGCAAGTTGTAACCAAACGATCTGGACCGTGTGCTTCGCCATTTATAAACAACGAGCACATGCCGCAAATTCCTTCTCGACAATCGTGGTCAAAGGCAATTGTATCAGTTCCTTTTTCGATTAATTGATCGTTCAAAATGTCTAACATTTCCAAGAAAGACATATCAGGTTCAATATGATCAACTTGATAATCTATCATTTTTCCTGTGGCTTTAGCGTTTTCTTGACGCCATATTTTTAGGTTTAGTTTCATTCTGTTATAAATGTTATGCGTTTGTTTTGTATATATAAATCTAAATTTTTTCTACGTAAATATTCTGTTTGATAATCAGATTATCATTTTTGTTTTCAATATGTTTTAAAAACTTGACCAAATCTTTATATTCTTTATTTTTTCTAACAATATCTGGACTTTGAAATCTTGAAACAATCAGTCTTGCTTTGAAATCAATGGTTTGATAACATTTTTTGAATGCTAATAATGTTGATAACAATTGTTCAATTCCTTTTTTTACGTCAGAACCTTTTAATTCTATTAAGTAAAATGTGTTTTCTGTTTTTATCCCAAAATCACATTTTGCTTCATTTTGCAAATTTTTATAAACACAATTTTCTATATCAATTTGAAAATATTTAATGTTGTCTTTATTTTCAACGATATATTTACTTTTTCCGCCAATTATATCAATTAAAACATTTTTAGTTTTATTAGTTTCTAATGAACAATTGTTGATTAATTTCGTTAAATCAATGTTCATATTCGACTTCAATATTTAACAATTCGTCGAATTCATCATTTAATATTTTCGAAACGCTGTCAATGTAATCTTTATCAATTAAGGCTTCTTTTCTATCTAAAATATTTTTTGCTTCACCATTATTCAAATAATATACAGAAACATCTTCTGGATTTATCCAATAGTTTTCTGGAACAATTGATTTTACTTTTTCTTTATGAATACCATTTTCAACATTTCCTAGTGTATAAGCATACATTAAATTTTCAATAGAACTCAATATATAAGGCGAATGCGTTGGCAATAAAAACGAATGTCCATTATTATTAATATTCTCAACAAAGAATTCCATTAATTTTTTTTGTGCTTTTGGAAATAAATTCAATTCTGGTTCTTCAACTATAAATATTCTATTTTTACGTTTTAAAACATTTGTATAATAATCAATTCCTAAAATAATCGGTATTGCTGATTGATAACCACTGGCACCAGTACTTAAAGCATAAAATGTATTTTCTGTTTCCTTTTTTATATAACCAAAACCATGAATGTTTTTATAAGTTATATCCAAAGGTTTTACATCGAACTCATTTTTATAATTTATCGCAATTTCATTTAATTTAGAGAACTGATTAAATAATAGACTACTGAGGTTATGTATAGAGTCTTTACCAAGAGAAAAAATCGACTGTAAACCTCTTTCCGTTGGGAAATAAAAAGGATTATTCATAACATCTTTTACCTCATTTAATAAAAATGATGTTGGAATATTTGAATTTTTATGTTCAAAGTTTTCAATTACAGATTTAATGTTTAGATTTCTATATTCATTCATTAATGATTTGAATGAAACTGATTTTTCTTCTAAAATTTCTGGCATGAACATTTTAATAGGTTTTTTATTATCACTATTAAAATGCATAAAATATTTTCCGTCATGAACGTTGGTTATTTGTAATTTATAATCCCTACATTCATAAAAAACATGACTATCTTCATTTATATATTCATGTATTCCATATTCATTAAAAATATTATCAACATAAATAATATCATTTATATATATTAAGTTGTTTGAGGAGTTTGTAATAAAACTAAAATACCTACAAACAGCCAAAACTTTAGCAATTGTACTCTTTCCAGTGGCTTGTTCACCAATAAGAACAGTCATTTTGCCCAATTCTAAATCTACCGATTTAATTGGTCCAAAGTTTTTTATGACTAGTCTTTCTTTCATTTTATATTTTACTTGTACGAACGTTGCACCAATTTAACATTCTCAAATTTTAATTCTTCTTTATGCAATACCGCATCACTTGGATTCCCTTTGTATTCCCATGCGGCAACATAGGCGAAATTTTCGTCGTCTCGTTGTGCTTCTCCGTCTGGAGTTTGGTATTCTTCACGAAAATGTCCACCACAAGATTCGTTTCTATGTAAAGCATCTTTTGCGAAAAGTTCTCCCAATTCCAAGAAATCAGCAACGCGCATTGCTTTTGCCAATTCTGGATTGAAACTGTATCGAGTCCCAGGAATACGAACATCTTTGTAAAAATCTTCACGAATTTCTGCAATTTCTTTCATTGCTGCTTTCAATCCTGCTTCGTTTCGTGCCATTCCAACTTGGTTCCACATGATTTTTCCTAATTTTTTATGGAAATAATCTGCTGGTTTGGTTCCGCCATTGTTCATTAATGCATCAATTTGAGCATTTACGTTGGCTTCGGCTGCGTCAAATTCTGGAGAATCTGTCGAGATTGTTCCCATTTTTATATCTGGTGCCAAATAATCACCAATTGTATAAGGTAAAACGAAATATCCATCGGCTAAACCTTGCATCAATGCAGATGCGCCTAATCTATTGGCTCCGTGGTCAGAAAAATTAGATTCTCCGATAGAGAAACAACCTGGAATTGTAGTTTGCAAGTTATAATCTACCCAAGTGCCACCCATGGTGTAATGTACCGCTGGGTAAATCATCATTGGAGTTGCATACGGATTTTCGTCGACAATTTTTTCGTACATCTGGAACAAGTTACCATATTTATTGGCAACAACTTCGGTTCCTAATTTCTGAAGTAATGCAGTATCATTCAAATCCAAACCTTTAATTTGAGCTTGATCTTTTCCGTAACGAAGAATTGCTGCAGCAAAATCTAAATAAACGGCTTCACCAGTTTTATTGATTCCGAAACCTGCATCGCAACGTTCTTTGGCAGCACGTGACGCAATATCACGTGGAACTAAATTTCCAAATGCCGGATAACGACGCTCTAAAAAGTAATCTCTATCTTCTTCTTTTAGTTCAGTTGGTTTCTTTTTTCCTTCACGAATAGCTTGTGCGTCTTCTAGTTTTGCAGGAACCCAAATACGACCATCGTTACGCAAAGATTCTGACATTAATGTCAATTTTGCTTGGTGGTCGCCTGAAACTGGAATACAAGTTGGGTGTATTTGCGTATAACAAGGATTTGCGAAAAATGCTCCTTTTTTATGAATTTTCCAAGCTGCTGTAACGTTACTTCCCATAGCATTTGTTGACAAGAAAAATACATTTCCGTATCCGCCAGAAGCAATAACTACTGCGTGTGCCGAATGACGTTCGATTTTTCCAGAAACCATATCACGAGCAATAATTCCTCTTGCTTTTCCGTTTACGATTACTAAATCTAGCATTTCGTGACGGTTATGAGATTTTATTTTTCCGCGACCAATTTGGCGGTTCATTGCCGAATAAGCCCCAAGTAATAATTGTTGTCCCGTTTGACCTTTTGCATAAAATGTTCTAGAAACTAATGTTCCACCAAACGAACGATTGTCCAAAAGTCCACCATATTCTCTTGCAAATGGTACGCCTTGTGCCACACATTGATCGATAATATTGGTCGAAACTTCTGCTAAACGATGCACATTGGCCTCGCGAGCACGATAATCTCCGCCTTTTACAGTATCGTAAAACAATCGGAAAGTCGAATCGCCATCGCCTTGATAGTTTTTTGCAGCATTGATTCCGCCTTGTGCAGCAATTGAATGCGCACGACGAGGCGAATCTTGAAAGCAAAAAGTTTTAACGTTATAACCCAATTCTGCTAACGTTGCCGCTGCAGAACCTCCAGCAAGTCCAGTTCCTACAACAATAATATCTAAATTACGTTTATTGGCTGGATTAACCAGATTGATGTGATTTTTGTAATTTGTCCATTTGTCTGCAATGGCGCCACTTGGAATTTTTGAATCTAATGCCATAATTGTATATTAAATCGTTAACTTTTTGTTTATTCTAAAACAATTCCTGTTTTGTTTATTTCATCTATAAAAGGATCACTATTTTTGTAGTAATCATTGTTAAAATGATGAATTTCGATATGCGGATATTTTATATTTATTTTAGATGTCATTTTATTATTCAAAATAAAATTATTTCCAAACATATTTGATATTAATGCTACATCAATATCGGAATTTTCGGTTTGCAAGTTTTTAGCCATTGAACCAAAAAGTATTGCTTTTTCAATTTTTATTCCTTCTTTTGTACAATCTAACACAAAATCTTGCGATAATCTTATTGCAGTTTCTCTCGAATACATAATATCATATTTTTAGATTTCAATAAATATTCTTCTGCTATTTCTTTTGTAATTATGTTTTCTAAATTTTCTGCATAATCAGGATATCTACCTTTTATTTGAAACAAATTCATTTCGGTAAAAAATTCTAATTCGTTTTCATTAAATTCACATTCTGTTTCTAATGCTATTCTCAATAAATTATGAACAAATGGCGGCGTATTAGTAACATTATTTTTAATCCATAATGCTTTCAACAACTTTTCTAAAGATAAGTGTGCCCAAAATAACGATTGAGCATAATATGTAGCTAAACATAAAACTTCTGAAGCTTTGAAATCGTTTTCAACTTGGAAACTCCAATAATTTATATGTTCTTGTTTTGTCATTTTTTATTCCACGTGAGAAAAATGATGCACCAAAGCAATAACCACGAATAACAACGGCACAATTACCGAAAATGCTTGAGCAAATGTTTTTAATGATTTTGAATATTTATTGTTGAATCCTACAGATTGAAACGACGAATTGAAACCGTGCCACAAGTGTAAAGCTAATAATCCGAAAGAAACACAATAAATAATTGTTCTTGGTAAACTCACAAATTTATGTTGCAATTCTTCGTAGTATCTTGTCTCGTTGAGTGGCAATATATCTACATATTTATACATCATTTCTGGAAACCAAAAATCGTAGAAATGCAATCCGATGAAAGCCAAAACTACTGATCCTGTAATAATCATATTTCTTGACATCCAACTTGCATTGGCTCCGCCGTTGTATTTTGCGTATCCAATTGGTCTTGATGATCTATTTTTGAAATCTAAAACAAATCCCATACAGAAATGAAAAACAACTCCAACTATTAAAATTGGTTGAATAATGTATTGAACCAGCGGATTATTTCCCATAAAGTGTGAAATTGAATTGAAAGTATCTGGTCCAAAGAGCGATGTTGTATTGATAAAACAATGTTGTGCTAAAAATAAAATTAAAAAAAGTCCCGAAAGTGCCATTGCTACTTTTTTAGCAATTGATGACTTTAATAAGGTAGAATCGGCCATAATAGTTTTTTGAGATTATATAAATTGCTACAAAAATACAGTAAATATAAAAATACTACAACCTTTTCGATGCAATTTATAACGATTTTAAATGAGTTTAACTTTTGTTTATTTGATTTCGTCGATTGTCCAATGAAAATCGTTTTTTAAAACTTTTAAATTTCGCCAATTTCGTTCTTTGCCTTTAATTTTAAAATCTGGGAAATAAAGTTGTAAAATGCTGTCTTGTGTAGAATAATTATAGTTTATAATTTGAACTTTGGCATTATAACCAATCAATTTGAATTGTTTTTTTGATTGGTTTAATTCGAAGAAATAATCAATTTGTTTGCCGTTTTCAATTTCTAAAATTAAATAATTCTTTCGATGAATAAAAAAGCGATTAATTTTAAAATCAACTGCTTTTTGATTGCTTTCAATAACATCATAAACTCCGTGCAAAAAAGGTCTTGAAACACTGTCATCATTGAAATTTTTGCTTTGAAAATAAGGATTTAATGTTTGTATAAACATCAAGCCGATTACAAAAGTTTTGATTGCATTTCGAATTGGTTTTTGCTTTATCAAATAAAAATTTAAAGTGGATATTTCAACATTTTTTCTTTGAATTAAAAATTCAAATAATAATTTTAATTGTGGGAAAATCGCAAAAATCGTCATCAACAACAACAAAACTGAAAATGTTTTTACCGAAATATCAAATCCAAAATTGACCAAAATTACATTAGCAAAAACGCCAATGGCAAATAACAATCCAAGAATTCGAGTTCGGTTTACAAGCAATAAAAAAGCAGTAAAAACTTCGATTAATCCAAGTGAAACTGAATAAAACCTTGATGTTCCAATGGTTGACCAATACAAAATATCTCGAGACAAATCGCCAAAATTAAAATACAAAATGTTGGGTTCGGGCAAATAAAATTGCGCTTTGAAAATTTTATCAAATCCATATTTTAATAAAATAAAAACTAAATAATAAACTACAATTGTTCTTGAAATTTCTATCCATTTTATTTTTCGACATTTGAATATTTGTAAAACAAAAACAAACAGAATCGAAAAAATTAACAAACTAAAAAGCAATAAATTAAAAGCAATTGTATCTGACGAAAAATCAATACTTTTCAGTGCATTTTCAAAAAAATTGTTTTGGAGAAATTGAATAAAATCGTGAAAAAAAAACTTTGTTATTTGAAATTGAAAACCTTTTCCATCAAAATTTAATGGAATAAAAACGATACAAAAAACAAAGAATATTGCAAATAATCGCTCAAAAAAAGCCTTCATTAATTTGCCAAATTCAATTTACGGAATTTTAAACTTGAAGAGATGAAATAAACCAAAACCGATAAAAAACTAAGAATTATTATCAAAAAAAATGAATTTGGAAAGTCTGGAAAATTTGGTACAATTGGTAAAAAATAGTTTCGATTGCGGTTTTTTTTGCGTTTAGTTTTGTCATCAAAATCTTTGTATTTGACTAATGACAAATCGTTATTGTAAATTTCAGACGAATCTACTCTCGCTTTGACATCTTGAATTGTGAGCCCTTTTTTGAATGATGTTGGTGTGATTTTTAAAGTATCTGTTTTTATTTTGGTCAATTCGTCGCGAGTACATTTGTCTTTAAATGCTTGATAATATCGTTGAGTATAATTGCTGGTATAGGCGATAACTTTGTCATTAGATATGTAAACAATACTGTCAAGATTTGTTACTTCTTGAATTTCCATTCGACCCAAACCCAAATTATCACCTTCAAACAAATCATTTTCTAAAGCAAAAGCAAAACTTTCGTCGCTACCGGAATGACTTTTATGCGAAATTAATTTGGTTTGAGAATTTGCAAAAATGGAAATAAAAAGTAAAAATAAAAGAGATTTTTTCATGATTGACATATTTTTAAAACATTATAATTAATTTATTTTACAGCAAAAGCCTTTTTGTTAAAAACAATTAATACTCCAACTCCTGTAGATATTGCGAAATCTGCCAAATTAAAAATTGCATTAAAGAATGTAAAATCTTTGCCACCCCAAAAAGGCAACCAAGATGGTAATTTTCCGTGCCAAAATGGAAAATAAAACATATCGACTACTTTGCCGTGAAACCAAGTTCCATAAGGTTGTTCAGAAAATAAAGTTGCCAATTGATTCGTGCTATCATTAAAAACAACACCATAAAAAACAGAATCGATAATGTTGCCTAATGCTCCTGCAAATATTAATGAAATTGCTACAATCAAAAAATTAGAGCTGTTTTTTCTTACAGAATCCCAGAGCCAATATGCAATTCCAGTAACTGCAAAAAGTCTGAAAACAGTTAAGATAATTTTGCCATATTCTCCGGGGATTTCTGTTCCCCAAGCCATTCCTTCGTTTTCTATAAATAGAATTTTGCACCATGAAGTAACTTTGTACTCTTCTCCAAGTATAAAATGAGTTTTAATGTAAATTTTTATTATTTGATCTAAAAGTAAAACAATAAATATGAAAAAATAAGCTTTTTTTAGTGACATTTAATTTAATTTTTATTTGCAAAAATAACATTTTTATTAATAAAAAACGCCTCAATCGAGGCGTTAATTTTTTTATAACAATTGAAATTTATCGTTGATTTATTTTTGATTCCATACTCATTGTAGCGTGTGGAACAACCATTAATCGTTCTTTAGCAATAAGTTTTCCTGAAACTTTGCAAACGCCATACGTTTTATTTTCAACACGGAAAAGTGCATTTTTTAGGTCACGAATAAATTTCTCTTGACGAATTGCCAATTGTGAGTTGGCTTCTTTCGACATTGTTTCGCTACCTTCTTCAAAGGCTTTAAATGTAGGCGAAGTATCGTCAGTTCCGTTATTTAGATCATTCATGTAAGCACTTTTAATTAAATCTAAATCGTATTGCGCTTTGTTAATTTTTTTGATAATCAATTCTTTGAATTCTGCTAAATCTGAGTCAGAATATCTTGCTATTTCATCTACCATCATCTTTTTTTGGTTTATTTAGTAATTAATATCTTGGTTATTATACTATCAAACTCAATTTCTATACCATTTATTATATTTTCATCAAAAATTAAACTTTCTGTTAACGTTTCTGACTTAATATATTCTATGTTTTTTGAAACTGCGCTCTCTAATTCGGCGTTTTTTTGCAATTGGACTTTAATTTTATCTGTAACTTCAAAACCAAAATCTTTTCTAATATTTTGAATTCTGTTAACCAATTCTCTTGCAATTCCTTCTTGTTTCAATTCTTCTGATATTGTTATGTCGAGTGCAACTGTAATTCCGTTTGAATTTGCAACCAACCAACCTTCAATATCTTGCGAAGAAATTTCTACATCTTCAGATGTTAAAATTACATCATTTCCTGAAATAACAATATTCAAGCTTCCGTCCTTATCTAATTGATTGATTTGAGTTGACGATAATACTTTTATTTCGTTGGCAATCAAGCTCATATCTTTCCCAAATCGTGGTCCAAGTGCTTTAAAATTTGGTTTTATTTGCTTGATTAATATTCCAGACGCATCGTCTAAAAGTACGATTTCTTTCACGTTTACTTCAGCTTTTATTAGATCAGAAACAGCATCTATTTCAGCTCTAAAACCTTCGTTAAGTATTGGAATCATTATCTTTTGTAATGGTTGGCGTACCTTAATCATCTCCTTTTTTCGAAGCGATAAAACCAGTGACGAAATGGTTTGCGCTTTTTGCATTCTGCCTTCCAACGATTTATCAACAAACTTTTCAACTATTTCTGGAAAAAGGGACAAATGTACACTGTTAAATTTTTCTGTTTGAGTTGTTTTAGTTAAGTCTTTGTAAAGTTTATCCATAAAAAACGGAGCAACTGGCGCACTTAATTTACTAATCGTTAACAAACAAGTGTACAAAGTTTGATAAGCTGCAATTTTATCTTGAGCATATTCGCCTTTCCAAAAACGGCGGCGACACAATCGAACGTACCAATTGCTTAAATTTTCCGAAACAAATTCTGAAATTGCTCTTGTAGCTTTGGTAGGTTCATAATCTGCGTAAGCTTCATCGACAGTTTTTATTAATGTATTTAGTTCTGATAAAATCCAACGGTCGATTTCTGGTCGTACTTCTAACGGTATTTCAGCTTCTGAATAATTGAAATTATCTAGATTAGCATATAATGCAAAAAAGGAATAGGTATTATAAAGTGTTCCGAAAAACTTACGACGAACCTCAGCAATTCCTTCTAAATCAAATTTTAAATTATCCCACGGGTTGGCGTTCGAAATCATGTACCAGCGTGTTGCATCTGGACCATATTCGTCTAATGTTACAAATGGATCAGCAGCATTTCCGAGACGTTTAGACATTTTTTGACCATTTTTATCTAAAACTAATCCGTTAGAAACTACATTTTTATAAGATATTTTATCAAAAACTAGAGTTGAAATAGCGTGCAAAGTATAAAACCAACCACGAGTTTGATCAACACCTTCGGCAATGAAATCACCAGGGAAATCTTTGTTTTCATCAATTTTTTCTTTATTTTCGAACGGATAATGCCATTGAGCATAAGGCATTGAACCAGAATCGAACCAAACATCAATCAAATCGGCTTCGCGTTTCATTGGTTTTCCTGATTTAGAAACCAGAATAATTTTATCGACAACATTTTTATGCAAATCGATTAAATCATAATTTTCTTCGGACATATTTCCGATTTCGAAACCAGCAAATGGATTTGAACTTTGAAAACCCGCCGAAATAGATTTTTCTATTTCGTTGTACAATTCTTCAACTGATCCAATCAAGATTTCTTCTCCCGATCCTTCGGGACCAGCTTCACTCCTCCAAATAGGCAATGGAATTCCCCAATATCGTGAGCGAGACAGGTTCCAATCGTTGGCGTTTTTCAGCCAATTACCAAAACGACCTTCGCCAGTGGCTTTAGGTTTCCAGTTGATGGTTTCGTTAAGTTCGAACATTCGGTCGCGAACATCAGTGATTTTTATAAACCAAGAATCGAGAGGATAATACAAAATTGGCTTGTCAGTTCGCCAACAATGTGGATAACTGTGAACATATTTCTCGACTTTGAAAGCCTTGTTTTCTTCTTTTAATTGAATAGCAATATCAACATCGGCAGATCGTTCGGGCATTTTATCATCATCGAAATATTCGTTTTTGACATATTTGCCAGATAAATTGCCTAAACCTTGAATAAATTTTCCCTGCAAATCTACCAATGGAACTGGATTTCCGTTTTCGTCTAAAACCAACATAGGTGGGATTTCTGGCGATGCTTCTTTGGCAACTTTGGCATCATCGGCACCAAAAGTTGGCGCAGTATGTACAATTCCAGTTCCGTCTTCGGTTGTTACGAAATCTCCAGCAATTACTCTAAATGCGTTTTCAGCATTTTCATAAGGCAATGCCAATTTCATGAGTTGTTCGTATCGAATTCCAACTAAATCAGAACCTTTACATTCGGCAAGAATATGGTATGGAATATTCTTGTCTCCTTCTTTGAAGTTTTCAAAATCGTGAGGTTCGGTTGATGCAAAAAATCCTTTTCCGAATTGTTTTCCGACTAAGTTTTTTGCTAAAATTACTTTGGTTGGACGAAAAGTATATTGATTGAAAGTTTCTACCAAAACATAATCAATTTTTGGCCCAACGGTTAATGCTGTATTTGACGGCAAAGTCCAAGGTGTTGTTGTCCAAGCTAAAATATGAATGTCTCCAAAATTTTGTAAAAAACTCGGTAAACTTTCTTGTTTTGCTAGGAATTGCGCCACAACAGTCGTATCGGTTACATCACGGTACGAACCCGGTTGATTGACTTCGTGCGATGATAAACCTGTTCCTGCTTTTGGAGAATAGGGTTGAATGGTGTAGCCTTTATACATCAAATCCTTATTGTAGATTTGTTTTAATAGCCACCAAACCGATTCCATATATTTGGGTTTGTAAGTTACATAAGGATCTTGCATATCGACCCAATAGCCCATTTTTTCGGTCAAATCGTTCCATACATCGGTGTAACGCATGACTGTTTTTTTGCAGGCTTCGTTATATTCTTCAATCGAAATTTTGATTCCAATATCTTCTTTGGTAATGCCCAATTCTTTTTCGGTGCCTAATTCTACAGGTAATCCGTGCGTATCCCAGCCTGCTTTTCGTTTTACTTGAAAGCCTTTTTGGGTTTTGTATCTGCAAAAAATATCTTTGATGGCGCGCGCCATAACGTGATGAATTCCTGGTAATCCGTTGGCGGATGGTGGTCCTTCGAAAAACACAAATGGAGTTTTGCCTTCGCGTGAGGTTACCGATTGTTCAAATATGTTTTCTTTTTTCCAAAAATCAAGAACTTCTGACGCTACTGTTGGCAAGTCAAGTCCTTTGTATTCAGTGAATTTTGTGCTCATTTTGTGTTTTCTTAATTCAGATTGCGAAAGTAAGGAATTTTGATAAAATACGACAATAAATTTATACCAGAATTAAAACTGTTGTTAAATAAAAAACCTACTTAACTATAAAAATTAAGTAGGAATAATAATTTAATTAAATTAATTAACTATGGTCTAGTTAATATATGAGTTTTTTTGAGCCACAGATTGCACAGATTATCACAGATTTTTTTGTTATCGAATAACAAAATCCTTTTAAATCCTTTAAATCTGTGGCAAAAAGTAATTACATGAATATACTTTTTAGACCATATCCAATTAAATTTATAATTCAAATCCAATCTTAACGCCCAACTTAGTCGCAATAATCTTAGTAATTCGCTGTTTCAATTCAGGAATTTTGATGCTTTCAATAACCGCATTCGAAAAAGCGTACATTAACAGTGCTTTGGCTTCTTTTTTCGGAATGCCGCGCTGTTGCATATAAAACATTGCTGTTTCATCAAGTTGACCAATTGTGCAACCGTGAGAACATTTTACATCATCGGCAAAAATTTCGAGTTGGGGTTTTGCGTTTATTGTGGCTTTGTCGCTCAACAAAATGTTATTGCTTTTTTGGAAAGCATTCGTTTTTTGGGCTTCTTTTTCTACGAAAATCTTTCCGTTGAAAACGCCTATTGCTTTATCCGAAAAAATGCCTTTATAATCTTGATGGCTTTCGCAATTGGGTGTTGCGTGTTGTACAAGTGTGTAATGGTCAACGTGTTGCGAATCGCCAATAATCGTTATTCCGTTTAAATTACTAACAATATGTTCGCCAAAATGATAAAAGTTCAGGTTGTTTCTGGTCAAATTTCCGCCAAATGCAAATGTATTTACCGAAACAACAGAATTGGCTTTTTGAGAAACAAATGTATTGTCGATTAAATTGGCCTCGAGATTGTCATTTTGAATTTTATAAAAATCGACAATAGCGCGTTTTTCGGCAAAAATTTCAGTAACCGAATTGGTTAAAGTAGCATTTTCATTTAAACTTTGATGACGTTCTATAATTTGAACATTCGCATTTTCTTGAACTACAATCAAATTTCGAGGTTGCACCAAAATCGCTGCTTCTGATCCTGTCGAAAAATACATTATCTCGATTGGTTTTTCTACAACCTTGTTTTTTGGAACGTGAATATAGGCTCCTTCATTTGCGAAAGCGGTATTCAACGAAGTCAAACTTTCGTCTATGCTGGCTATTTTATTGAAATATTCATCGATAACCAATTTGTATTTTGCTTTTGTAAATGCCGATGACATCAAGCAAATGTCCAATCCGTCGTGCGTTGTAGATGATAAAAACGAATTGAAAACTCCATCGATAAAAACAACTTTGTAAGTATCGATTTCGTGCAAAAAGTATTTTTTCACATCCGAAAATTCAATTGTGTTTTCATTTTTTGGAAAAACCGAAAAATCATTTTTCAAGATTGCATTTAGTGATGTATATTTCCAAGCTTCTTCTTTTTTGGTCGGAAAGCCTTTATTTTCAAAATTTTTTAAAGCCGAAGTTCGAATGTCGTGCAACTCAGAAGTTACATCGATTTTTTCTTCGAAAGCCATAAATGAAGATAGTAATTTTTCTTTTAACATTTTTTTTGTTTCAGGTTTCAAGTTTCAGGTTTCAAGTTACTCATTAAAACTTGAAACCTGAAACTTGAAACATTTTTAAACCAATTCCTTAATCCAATCGTAACCTTTTTCTTCTAATTCGTAAGCCAATTCTTTTCCGCCCGATTTTACGATTTTTCCATCCATTAGAACGTGAACAAAATCTGGAATAATATAATCTAATAATCGTTGATAATGCGTGATTACCAAAACGGCATTGTTTTCGTTTTTTAGTTTATTGACACCATTTGCAACAATTCGCAAGGCATCAATATCAAGTCCAGAATCGGTTTCGTCAAGAATTGCGATTTTTGGTTCTAGCATTGCCATTTGGAAAATTTCGTTTCGTTTTTTCTCGCCACCAGAAAATCCTTCGTTTAACGATCGAGATAAAAATTTACGGTCAATTTCAAGTAATTCAGATTTTTCACGAATTAATTTCAGCATTTCGCTTGCTGGCATTTCGTCTTTTCCTTGAGCTTTTCGGCTTTCGTTTATAGATGCTCGCATAAAATTGGTTACTGAAACTCCAGGAATTTCGACTGGATATTGAAATGATAAGAAAACGCCTTTATGAGCTCGTTCCTCAGGAGCCAATTCCGAAATATCTTCGCCTTCTAGCAAAATTTCGCCATTGGTCACTTCGTAGTTTTCGTTTCCAGCAATTATGGATGCTAGAGTCGATTTTCCTGCGCCGTTTGGCCCCATTATAGCGTGGATTTCTCCTGCTTTTATTTCGAGATTAATTCCTTTAAGGATTTCTTTATCGCCAATTGTGGCGTGAAGGTTTTTTATTTGTAACATTTATAAATTTTAATTTTTTAAACTAAATAATTCTAATAGCTTATTTTCTATATCTTGTATTTGTAAACCTGATAAAATTCCTAATTTTCTTTTTATTAAACTTTTAGGAATAGTCACTAATTTATGCAATTTTATTATAGAATCTACTTTCAAACCCGTTTCAATACTATTTTCTAGTTTGATAATATAATCAGATTCTAATTTTTCTTTATCAACTTTACTTGAAAAAAAGCGATAATTATATGGTTATAATTTCCGATTTCGTTGGTCAAACATAGTGCGGGTCTAATTTTTGAATTCGAAAAATCATCGAATGGAAATGGCATTAGAACAAGGCTATATTTCATTTATTAATAATTTTACCATCATTTAAGGTATAAATTTCGGGCTCATCATTCACGAATTCAAAAGAAGGATTAGATGCAATACTTTTCATCCACAGTTTCTATTTATTCTCTTCATTAACTAGAATAATTACTCTGACATTTTGGTTTTTTAAATCTAATGGATAACTCATTTCTAAATTTCCAAATTGATTGGTATGAGTATTTACTTCGATTGCTCTCATAATAGTTTGTTGTTTCTTAGCTTTTCTAGCATAATAATTTCTTTGTCGCCAATTGTTTCGTGAAGGTTTTTATTGATAACATTATTTTTATTGTATAAATATTTAAGGGATAAACAATTTATCCTACTGATCCTTCCAAACTTATTTCCAATAACTTCTGCGCTTCAACTGCAAATTCCATTGGTAATTTATTCAAAACATCTTTGCTAAAACCATTTACAATCAATGCA
>JAYTMQ010000097.1:0-15049 GCA_043728355.1 Bacteroidota bacterium | reverse complement strand
AATGCTTCAAGTGCAACGGTGTCTTTGGCACGCATTGCGGTTTTCATTTCGTCCATTATTTTTACTGATAAACTCATATTGATTTTAGATTTTTGAATTTAGATTAACGATTTATGATTTGAGACTTGTAGACTTAAGACTAAAAGATTTTAAAAAATTAGAATTAAATTTTATTTTAATTACTAAATCTGAAATCTAAAATCGTTAATCTAAAATCTGCAATCTTTTTGCCCCAGATTGAAGGGAAAAGCCTTTTTTTGGTAAAATGTATTTTTTCTTGAATCCAAAAAGCTACCAGCGGAAGCTCTTTTGGGTTCTTAGAAAAAAACATTTTATGAAAAAAGCTTGGAATGAAAGCTGGATTCAGGCTCTGAAAATAAACTTAAGTTAGAATCTAATTTTTCCCTCGACTGCGCTCGGGATGACAAAACTAAACTAAAAACTAAAAACTGCTATCTGAAAACTAATCTACGCTGTCGTGCAAAAACGAGTTGTTGCTTCTTAGTTGATTGTCATTATTGCTATCTACTCCAAGAGAAATTCTTGAATTTTGATTGCTTGTTGGCTCGTTTGTCAAATCTACTCCTGAACGTTTGTAGGCTGGTACTTTTTCATACTCATCTACTCTTGCATTGTGGAATTTATGATTAAAATCTTTTAATTTTTTACGTCTTTCGTCGGCTGCAAATTTCATTGTATCGTCAATTGACATTTCCATTGGCGATGTGTTTTGGCTGAAATCTGGCTCGAAACTTGACTTGATTTCGACTTTTTTCATTGTGAAATTCATTTCTTCGTCAATCGGTTCTGCTACAATTGCAACTGGTTTTGATGTTACTAATTGCTCTTCAAGTTCCATGTAATGTTCCAATGAATATTTAACTATTCCGTTTTCGTTTATTTCGGTAATTGGCACAACATGAACTGGTTGAACCACTTTTATTTCGCGTGTTTCATTGGTTAGTTCGAACAAAATCTGGTTTTCTTGCACTTTTTCCGCATCGATTATGGCTGTTTTTACCATTGGCATATCGAATGAGAACCTAATTTGCTCTTCTTCTTGATGTATAATTTTTTGTTCAACTTTTTCAATAACTGGGCTTGTGATTTGAAAATCTAAAGCCTTAATTGGAGAAACTATTTCGAAAGTTACATCAAGATTTTTGATGAATTCTGACATAACCATTAATTCATTCTCTGAAATTGTAACAGTTGGTTTTATATCGTCTTCGATTAAATCGAATATAATTTTGTCTGTACTTGCGACTTCTTGATTTTCTATCTGGAAAGCTTCGACTTGTTTTATTGTTAAATCACGAACTAATTTTTGATCATCTTCAAGCGAATGGATGATTTTTTTTGGTTCGGTATTTACGATTTCGTTTTGTTGCTCGATGTTAAAACCAGTAGCAATAATGGTTACTGCAACGGCATCGCCAAGGGTTTCGTCTTCTCCAACACCCATAATAATATTGGCATTGTGACCTGCTTCGTTTTGAATATGGTCATTTATTTCGCCAATTTCGTCGATTGTAATTTCGTTTGATCCTGAGACGATTAGCAACAAGACATTTCTTGCTCCTTGAATTTTGTTGTCGTTCAACAACGGAGAATCCAAAGCGTTTTCGATTGCTAACTTTGCACGATTTTCTCCACTTGCAGTTGCCGATCCCATAATTGCAGTTCCTGAATTAGCAAGAACTGTTTTGGCATCTTTCAAGTCAATATTTTGAGTATAATGATGCGTAATGACTTCTGCAATTCCTCGTGATGCGGTTGCTAGAACCTCATCAGATTTGGAATATCCTGCTTTGAAACCAAGATTTCCATATACTTCACGTAATTTATTGTTGTTAATTACAATCAATGAATCTACTTGAGCACGCAATTTTTCAACTCCAAGAATAGCTTGTTCAGTTCGCACTTTTCCTTCGAATTGAAATGGAATTGTTACGATTCCAACGGTCAAAATGTCTCTTTCTTTGGCCAATTGAGCAATTACTGGCGCAGCACCTGTTCCTGTTCCACCACCCATTCCTGCGGTAATGAAAATCATTTTGGTGTTGCTGTCCAACATTTTTTCGATATCGGCAATGCTTTCGATTGCAGATTGTTGCCCAACTTCTGGGTTAGCTCCTGCTCCAAGTCCTTCGGTCAAATATTGTCCCAATTGGATTTTATTTGGTACTGGACTGCTTTGCAGCGCTTGAGAATCGGTGTTGCAAACTATGAAATCTACACCTTTTATACCTTGCTTGAACATATGGTTGATTGCATTGCTTCCGCCGCCGCCTACTCCAATAACTTTGATTACATTGGATTGATTTTTTGGTAAATCGAATGAAATATTTCCAAATTCTGATTCGCTTGTCATAACTTTGGTTTTAATGTGTTTATTTTTTTTAACTTTTGATTGATGTTTTTAAACCTAAATTTTATTTTTATATAGTTTAGATGCACTGCCGTGCATCTCTACAATCGTAAATATCTAATGCAAATTTTATTATTCTGCTTTGTCGAGAAAATCTTTAATGATATCGACATATTTGTCTATAAATGAACTTTTTATTTTTCGTTCGGTTGTTTCTGGCTCGAAAACTTGTTCTACCTTTTGAACTTCTTCGTGAACCAGTTCTTGTTTTATAGGTTCTTGATATTCACGTTGAATAAATGTTTTTTCAGGAACAATTTGCTGAACTTTCACTGCGCTTCTTGAATTATTATCAACGCTGTTCATAACTAATCCAACTGCGGTTGCATATAAAGGACTCGAAATTTCTTCAGAAGAATTTCCAGCTAAATGTTCGTTTGGATAGCCAATTCTAGTGTCCATTCCAGTGATGTATTCTACTAATTGTTTAATATGTTTCAATTGAGAACCGCCGCCTGTAAGCACAATTCCTGCGATTAATTTCTTTCTAGGATCTTCGTGACCGTAATTTTTAATTTCTGTGAACACCAATTCTATAATTTCTACAACTCTAGCATTGATGATTTTTGAAAGATTTTTTAAAGAAATTTCTTTTGGTTCACGACCTCTTAATCCTGGAATTGAAACAATTTCGTTGTCTTTATTTTCGCCTGGCCAAGCCGAACCAAATTTCACTTTCAGTAATTCTGCTTGCTTGTCAATTATTGAGCAACCTTCTTTAATATCTTCGGTAATGACGTTTCCACCAAATGGAATTACAGCTGTGTGGCGAATGATTCCGTCTTTGAAAATCGCTAAATCGGTTGTTCCGCCACCGATATCGATAAGTGCAACTCCTGCTTCTTTTTCTTCAAGACTCAAAACTGCGTCTGATGATGCTAATGGTTCAAGCGTTAGTCCAGAAAGCTCAATTCCAGCACTTTGAATGCATCGTCCAACATTTCTGATTGATGCCGCTTGACCAACAACTACGTGAAAACTAGCTTCAAGTCTTCCGCCATACATTCCGATTGGTTCTTTTATTCCCGATTGTCCATCTATTTTGAATTCTTGTGGTAAAACGTGAATAATTTCTTCGCCTGGCAGCATTGCTAACTTATTAACTTGATCTATAAGTAGTTGAATGTCGTTTCCGCTAATTACTTCATCAGAATTACTACGAATAATATAGTCGCTATGCTGAATGCTGCGAATGTGCTGCCCAGCGATTCCTACAACAACATCTTTAATTTTGTACCCAGAATTATTTTCGGCTTCTTCGACAGCTTGCTGAATAGATTGAATGGTTTGAGTAATATTATTGACAACGCCACGAGCAACACCAAGACTTTTAGATTTGCCAATTCCTAGAATTTCTAATTTTCCGTACTCATTTTTCTTGCCAATCATTGCAACAATTTTGGTTGTTCCAATATCTAGTCCAACCGCAATATTTTCTTTTTCCATAATCTGTTATTTAGTGCAAACCACTTGTTGGGTAAACTGCAGATTTATACTTTTATAATCGTTCAATGACGCATCTGCAAATGCTTTTTGATAAAATGCTTTATAATTTTTAAATTTCTCTTCGATATTAATTGGACTTCCAAAAATTATATCAAAATCAAAATTTCTATTCTTCATTTTTAAGCTCCCGCTAGGCAAAATCTGTATGCCAATGATGTTTTTTTTCAAAAACTCATCGTCGTAAATCATTCGAAATAAATCGAATAATTGTTTACTATTTTGTTTGTTAATTTCCCCCGAAATTACTGGAACTCTGGCTGTAAAATGTTCCGAAATTGGCATTGTATTTCCTTGATAGTCAATATATGATGAGCCGTTTTCTGTAAACAATCTTGCAATAGGCGTTTTTTGTTTAACTATTGCTTTTAGTACGCCATCGATGGAGACAAAAACCTGCGATTTTTCAATCATTGGTTGTTTATCGATGGATTTTTCAAGCTTCAACAAATCTAAATTTTCTTTTTTAATGTTTATTACAGAATCTTTATAATCTATTAACATCTTATTAACCGTTTCTTGTTTTACAAAAAGGTTGTTTTCGCCAACAAAAATTACTTCGGATTTTGTTAATTTTCGAATTTCATTTCTTTTTGATGAGAAAGAAAAAAGGAAAATTACAATTCCGAAAATTGCGATTAATCTAATATTTTGCCAGTTTATGTTTTTCATAATAATTTATTTATTTGACACAGATTTCACAGATTTCACAGATTTTGATTTATTCTTACTTTTGTAAACTTGGGACTGCGACTGAAAACTGACCACTGATTACTGACCACTAATTAAAGCCATTTTAATACCTGAAACCATTTCGCCAATATCGCCAGCTCCAATTGTGACAATTATTTTTTTATTTGATTTTAATATTTCGTTTATTAATTCTGGTTTTTGAATCAATTTTACGTTTTTATTGGTCATTTTACTCATTAACCAAGTCGATGTAACGCCTTCCATTGGTAATTCTCGTGCTGGATAAATATCTAATAAAATTACTTCGTCGAATTGAGACAAACTTTTTGCAAAATCATCAGCGAAATCATTGGTTCTACTAAACAAATGCGGTTGAAAAATTGCCAAAACTTCTTGATTTGGATACAATTCTCGAACGGCTTGATTCACAGCGTTAATTTCGGTTGGATGATGTGCGTAATCATCTATATAAACGAGATTTTCGGTTTTTATTTGATACGAAAATCTACGTTTTATTCCTTTAAATGAAATTAATGATTTGGCGATGTCTTCGTTTGGGATGCCGAAAGTTTTTGCCATCGCCAAAGCCATTAATGCGTTCATTAAATTGTGTTTTCCTGGCAATCCAAATTGCATATTTTTTATAGTTTCTGATGGTGTTTGCACATCAAAAACATAGCTTGTGTTTTCTATTCGAATATTAAAAGCCGTAAATTCGCAATTAACCCTGTCAGGGTTTGAAACCCTGACAGGGTTTTCGTTAATAGAACAAGTCACGCCTTCGATTGGTAAAGTATTCGTAATGAATAATTTAGATTTATCTTGAACTTTATCTGCAAATTCTACGAATGATGCTTCAATACTAGCCGAATCGCCATAGATATCTAAATGATCTGCATCCATTGAGGTTACACACGCAATGTTTGGGTGCAAATGCAAGAATGATCTATCAAATTCATCGGCTTCGACAACCGTAATTGTTTTTCCAGAACCTATTAAATTCGAATTATAATTTTCGACAATTCCACCTAAAAAAGCGGTTACATCAACTCCAGATTCATACAAAATATGACCTAAAATACTCGACGTTGTTGTTTTTCCGTGGGTTCCTGCGACTGCAAAACAAAATGTATCTTTAGTAATAATTCCTAAAACTTCAGCACGTTTTTTAACTTCGAAATTTCTTTCTAAAAAATAATTCCATTCAGAATGCGATTTTGGAACAGCTGGAGTTATAATTACCAAAGTATTTTCGACAAAAAAATCTTTAGGAATTGCGTTAATATCATCTTCAAAATGAATTTCGATTCCAATTTGGTTTAAATCTTTGGTCAATTCGGTTTCGGTTTTGTCATAACCAGCAACTTGTTTGCCAATATTTTTGAAATACCGAGCCAACGCACTCATTCCGATGCCGCCAATGCCAATAAAATAGACGTTATGTATTTGGTTAAGGTTCATTTTAATATTCTCTATTTAATTCATTTTCAATATCTTCAATGCTTGGCAATGATGATTTCAGATTATCTGGCAATGATTTTGTAAATTCATATTCAGAAACTCCGATTGGCTGCGTATTATTTTTTAAAGCATATTCAGCAATAATTTTATTTTTATTTTCACAAAGTATTAATCCAATAGTTGGTTCGTCGTTTTTGTGTTTTAATGTATCGTCAATGACAGAACAATAAAAATTCATTTTGCCTGAATATTCTGGTTTGAAATCACCTTTTTTTAGGTCGATAACTACAAAACATCTCATTTTTAAATGATAAAACAACAAATCGATGCTAAAATCTTGGTCGCCAACCTCTAGAGGATATTGTCTTCCGACGAATGCAAAACCAGTTCCGAGTTCTAACAAGAATTTTTGAATGTGTTTAACCAATTCGGTTTCTAATTCACGTTCGGTAAATTGTTCTCCAATTGTCAAGAAATCAAAAATATATGGATCTTTTAATGTTTGTTTTACCAATTCTGATTGCAAATTTGGCAAACGCAATTCGAAATTATTTGTCAATGAACCTTTTCGTTCAAATGAACTAGATTTTATCATTGCACCCAAAACTTCGCGGCTCCAACCATTTTCGATTGTTTGCTGCATATACCAAAAACGAGTGTCAATATTTTTAATTTTTTCTATCAATAAAATATTGTGTCCCCAAGGAATTGAAAGCAACAATTGGCTGTTTTCTAATTTTGCCGCAGGCTGTGGCATAATTAGGTTTTTACTAATTTCTAATTGTGCAACAGGCTGTTGCACTTTTATAATCTTTTGATTTTGAATATTTTGTAATTTTGCAACAGGCTGTTGCAAAATTGAGTATTCATTTGCAAAACGAAGCATATAGCCAATATTTCGACTTGAAAAACCTTTTATTTCAGGTAATTCATTTCGAATATCAACTGATAGTTTTTGAATAACATTTGCACCCCAACCTTCATTCGCTTGACGGTTAAGAATTAAATTGCCAATATCCCAATACATCGTAATCATTTGGGCGTTAGCAGCCAATGTGGCTTTGACTTGTGCCTCACGAATACGAATTTTAATTTCAGAAATTAACGATATGTAAGTTGTTCCTGACATTATAATAATTTAATTATTTCATCAACAATTAGTTTGGTTGCGTTTGGCAAAGCCAATGATTTTATGTTTTTACTTAATTCTTTTTGTTGGTTTTCATTTGATAACAATTCGCTAAAAACCAATTCGAATTTTTCATTTAATTCTAATTCTTTTAGCATTAAAGCACCATTTTTATTTACAATTGATTGTGCATTTTTAGTTTGATGGTCTTCGGCAACATTAGGCGACGGAATAAAAATTACTGGTTTTCCAACAATGCACAATTCTGAAACTGATGATGCACCAGCTCTAGAAATCACAATATCTGCGACTGAATAAACCAAATCCATTCTGTCAATGAAAGCTAGAACTTGAACCTCCCCAACCCCTCCAAAGGAGGGGCTTTTGGTATCAAATTTTTTATATTCATCGAAATATAATTTTCCGCATTGCCAGATAATCTGAATATTTTTTGATATTAAAAACTCTAATTCTTTTTCTATTAATTGATTGATTCTTCTTGCTCCAAGGCTTCCGCCAAGAATTAAAAGTATTTTTTTATTATTGTCTAAATTGAAATATTTTATGGCTTCTTGACGTTTTCCATTAATGTCGATTAAATCTTGACGTACTGGATTTCCCGTTAAAATCATTTTATCTTTCGGAAAAAAGCTATCTAAATTTTCATAAGCCACGCAAATTTTATTGGCTTTTTTGCTCAATAATTTATTTGTTATTCCTGGATAAGAATTTTGCTCTTGAATTACAGTTGGAATGTTTAACATATTTGCCATTTGCAACAGCGGTCCAGAGGCAAATCCGCCAGTTCCAATAACAACATCGGGTTTGAATTTCCTAATTATTTTGCGAGATTTCCATAAACTTGATAATAATTTTATAGGAAACATAGCGTTTTGCAAAGTCAATTTTCGTTGTAAACCTGCAATCCACAAACCTTCGATTTTGTAACCAGATTGTGGTACTTTTTGCATTTCCATTTTGTCATTCGCACCAACGAAAAGAATTTCTGAATCTGGAAAACGCAATTTTAATTCATTTGCAATGGCAATTGCTGGATAAATATGTCCACCAGTTCCGCCGCCGCTAAGTATGAACCTAAGCCCATCCCCCGACCTCTTTCCAAAAGGAAGAGGAGACAAGATAGAAGAAGTTATGTTTTTTAAGTTATCCATAAATTACTTTTTAACTCGAATTCCTTCGATTGCTGTCATTGGATTTTTAGAATCGTCTTGAATTGAATAATCATTTTCTTCTTCTACATCATTTTCTTGTTCATTTTCAAATGCCTCTTCTTCGGCAATTTGTTTATCTATTAATTTTTGTAAAACTTCGTCACGTTTTTCTTTTTCTTTAATTTCTTGCGAAATTTCTTCGTCTTTTTTGGTTACATTCAGAATAATTCCGAGAGCAATGCAAGTCATCCAGATTGAACTTCCTCCTGAACTGATTAATGGCAGTGTTTGACCTGTAACTGGTAATAATTGAACGGCAACGCCCATATTTATTAATGCTTGAAAAATCATAGGGAAGCCAAGTCCGACGACTAATAATTTTCCGAATTGTGATTTGGCTTTATGAGCTGCGATTACGAATCTGAAAAATAATAGAATATATAAAGTTAAAACGCCAAGACCTCCAATTAATCCGTATTCTTCAACAATTATTGCAAATATAAAATCAGAAGATGATTGTGGTAAAAAGTTTTTCTGTACACTTTTTCCTGGTCCAAGTCCATAAATTCCGCCTGATGCTATTGCAGTTTTGGCTTTTTCTATTTGATAATCATCATCGGAAATTTCTTTATTGTCGGATAAATAATTGGTCACTCGATTTTCCCAAGTTTTTACTCGTTTGAAAACTTTTGGTGTATTATCTGGATTGGTATTTTCGTATATTTTAGCAATTATTACAAAAAACGCAAAAAAAGAAAGTCCCAATCCGATTACAATTCCTAAGTGTTTCATTGGATAATTTCCGACGAAAGTCAACATTACAACCATTAAGAAAATCAATGCTGCGGTAGAGAAGTTGTTTGGCAAAATCAACATTAAAGTAATACCAACTGGAATCCATAAATCTATAAATGATGTTTTAAAATCAATTGGTTCTGTTTTGGTTTTAGATAAATATCTCGCCACAAAAACCATTAAAACTATCGACGCTAATGCTGATGTTTGAAACGAAATTCCAATAAACGGAATCTGAATCCAACGTGTTGCACTGCCTTGTTCGACACCAAACAGTAAAGTGTAACCCAATAATAACCAAACAACTGGCAAAGCAATTCGTGATAAACTTCGGTAATAATGATATGGGATTTTCTGAATATTATATAAAACTGCAAAACCAGCACCAATATGCAAAGCGTGTTTGAGTAGATATCCTAGTGTATTTCCTGTTCCGTGGTTCAAATATGCTAAATTGCTACTAGCACTGAATACTGGCATAAACGAAAATAACGCCAAAAGGGCAACGAATGTCCAGATGGTTTTGTCTCCTTTTAGGTTTTGTATTATCTCTTTCATTTTGTTTAAAAGTTTAAATTGTTTAAAATGTTTAAGATTGTTTTATCACTGAATTGAACAACTTTAAACTTTTAAACAACATAAAACAATAAATTTTAAAGTCCTCGTACAGCTCTCTTAAATTGATTTCCTCTATCTTCATAATTTTCGAATAAATCGAAACTTGCGCAACACGGAGACAATAAAACGGCATCTCCTTTTTCTGATAATCTTTGTGCGATTTTCACGGCATCTTCCATTTTATCGACTTCTACCATTACATCAACAATGTTTCCGAAGGCTTCGATAATTTTATTATTATCCAAACCAAGACAAATAATTGCTTTGACTTTTTCGTAAACCAATTCGGTTAATTCTGAATAATCATTGCCTTTGTCAACGCCACCAACTATCCAAATTACAGGAACTTCCATACTGTGAAGCGCATAATATGCTGAATTTACATTGGTTGCCTTGCTGTCGTTTATGTACTGAACATTTTGAATTTTCATCACTTTTTCCAGTCGATGTTCGACACCTTGAAAATTTCCTAAACTTTCGCGTAGCGTTTTATTTCGAATTTGAAGTAACTTAGCAACTGAACTTGCGGCCATAGCATTCTTAAAATTATGATTGCCTTCAAGAGCCATAACTGCTGTTTCCATATCGAATTCTTCGATTATTTCTTGATTTTTGATTGTTAGTTTCATAATTTTATCTTTTATAAATGCTCCGTTTTCGAATGATTTTGTAAGCGAAAATGGAATTAATTGTGCGTTAGTTTTATTGTTTTTGAACCAGTTTGCAATGGCTTCATCATCATCATCAAAAATTAAAAAATCATCTTTTGTTTGATTTTGTGTAATTCTGAATTTCGATGCTATATAATTTTCATATTTGTAATCGTATCTGTCTAAATGATCGGGACTTATGTTGGTAATTATTGCAATATCAGGTCGGTATTCAAAGCAACCATCTAATTGAAAACTACTGATTTCGAGCACATAATAATCGAAATTTTCGGTTGCAACTTGCCAAGCAAAGCTTTTTCCGATGTTGCCACCAATTCCGACATTTAGTCCAGCTTCTTTTAGCAAATGATAAGTCAACATTGTTGTTGTTGTCTTGCCATTGCTACCAGTGATTCCGATAGTTTTTGCATTTGTATAAGGAAATGCAAACTCGATTTCGGATATTACTGGAATATTCAACTCGAATAATTTCTGAACAATCGGAGATTTTTCTGGAATTCCTGGGCTTTTCATTACCACATTGGCATTTAAAATCAGAGATTTTGTATGTTTTTCGTCTTCAAATGGTATTTCATTTTGAGTAAGAACGTCTTTGTATTTGTCTTTTATTTTTCCGAAATCAGAAACAAATACTTCGTAACCTTTTAGTTTTCCGAGTATTGCGGTTCCTACACCGCTTTCGCCACCGCCAAGAATTACTAATCTTTTCATTTTTTTAATGTTGTAGGTTGTAGGTTGTAAGTTGTAAGTTGCTCCAGAAAACCTAGAACTTACAACCTAAAACTTATAACTATCTTAATTTTAATGTTACTATTGATAATATCGCCAACATTATTGCTACAATCCAGAATCGTGTAACGATTTTGCTTTCGTGGTAGCCTTTTTTCTGATAATGATGGTGTAATGGGGACATTAAGAAAATTCGTTTTCCTTCGCCAAATCGTTTTTTTGTATATTTGAAATAAGCAACCTGCAATATTACAGATAGATTTTCTGCTAAAAATATTCCACATAATAGCGGAATCAATAATTCTTTTCTAGTCGCAATGGCAAGAACCGCAATAATTCCACCAATTGTTAAACTGCCAGTATCGCCCATAAAAACTGATGCTGGATAAGAATTATACCATAAAAAACCAACCAATGCTCCAACAAATGCTGCAATAAAAACGGTCATTTCGCCAGCATTTGGAATGTACATTATATTAAGGTAGCTCGAAAAAATGATATTTCCAGATACAAATGTGAAAATTCCGAGTGCAATTACTGAAATTGCTGATGTTCCTGCTGCCAAACCATCGATTCCGTCAGTTAAATTGGCTCCGTTGGAAACTGCTGTGATTATGAAAATTACTACTGGAATAAAAATCAACCAAGCCCAATTTTGATAGCCTTCGCCTAGTGGTGATAAAATTTCGGCGTAATCGAATTGGTTATTCTTGAAAAACGGAATTGTTGTTGCTGTTGATTTTTCGTAAATTGGTGTTTGTTTGATTGTGTTTTGAGTTTCATTGATTACTAAATTTGCTTTTTGAATATCGGTTCGAACCGTTACAGCTGGACTAAAATAAAGTACAGAACCAACAATTACTCCTAGTCCGACTTGACCAATAACTTTAAATCTTCCTTTTAAACCTTCTTTGTCTTTCTTGAAAATTTTGATGTAATCGTCAAGAAAACCTATTGCGCCCATCCAAATTGTTGTAACAATCAATAAAATAATGTAGATATTATTCAGTTTAGTCAAAAGCAAAACAGGAACCAATGTTGCCAAAATAATAATCAAACCGCCCATTGTTGGCGTACCAGCTTTTTGTTTTTGACCATCTAAGCCTAGTTCACGAACGGTTTCACCAATTTGTTTATTACGCAAATATTCGATAATTCGCTTTCCGAAAACTGTCGAAATCAACAATGACATAATTATTGCCAATGCTGAGCGAAATGTAATGTATTGAAAAACGCCAGTTCCAGGAACGTTTAATACTTTGTCGAGATATTCGAAGATGTAGTATAACATAGTTTTACTATTTATTTGTTGGTAAAATTTGATTTTCGTTACTAATCAAATCTTTATAATTTTGATTACTTATTATTTTTGTTCCAGATTTTTTTTCTAAATCTTTTCTGGCTTTTTAAACGTACGATTTTATCGTACACTTCTTTTTAATAATATTATTTAAAACTAATAAATGTCAGTTGTACGAAAAAATCGTACAACTTCTTTAAGATGTCGACAAATTGTCGACATCTTAAATTATTTTCTTAACTCTAAAAATTCTTTCACAATTGCCATATCATCAAAATCGTATCGAACGCCTTGAATTTCCTGATAGGTTTCGTGACCTTTTCCTGCTATTAAAATAATATCGTTGGTATTTGCCAATTGACAAGCTGTTTTTATGGCTTGTTTTCTATCTGAAATCGAAATTGTTTTTTTGAAATTTTGAGGTTCCACACCAGCTTCCATTTCGTTGATAATCGTTTCTGGATTTTCGGTTCTTGGATTGTCTGATGTAATGATGGTTTTATCGCTCATTGCCGATGCGATATTCGCCATAATTGGTCGTTTTGTTTTGTCACGATCGCCGCCACAACCAACAATTGTTATTAATTGTTCATTTCTGGTTCTAATGTCATTGATGGTTTTCAAAACATTTTCTAAAGCATCTGGCGTGTGCGCATAATCGACAATTGCTGTGATTTTTTCATCAGATACTATGAATTGAAATCTTCCAGAAACACTTTCTAATTCTGATAATAATCTTAACGTTTCAAGTTCATCAAGGCCTAATTGGGTTGCTGTCCCGAAAATTGCCAATAAATTGTAAGCATTGAAAGTTCCAATTAATTTGACCCAAACTTCGTTGTTGTTGATTTTTAATAACAATCCTGATAATTGATTTTCGAGTATTTGTGCTTTAAAATCAGCATAAGTTTTCAAGGCATAAGTCAATTTTCTGGCTGATGTGTTTTGCATCATTACCATTCCATTCTTGTCATCGACATTTGATAATGCAAATGCGCCTTTCGGCAAATGATCGAAAAACGATTTTTTAACATCGCGGTATTCTGCGAATGTTGGATGATAATCTAAATGGTCGTGGGACAAATTGGTAAAAACTCCACCAGCAAAAATCAATCCTTCGGTTCGTTTTTGATGAATTCCGTGCGAACTGACTTCCATAAAACAAAATCCAACACCGTTTTCAATCATTTCGTTTAAGTAATGATTAATTGTTATTGAATCAGGAGTTGTGTGCGATGCTTTGTATTCTTGTTCGTCAACTACTATTTTTACTGTCGATAATAAACCGACTTTGAATCCTGCTTTTTTAAATAATTGATACAATAATGAGGCAACAGTAGTTTTACCATTTGTGCCAGTTATTCCAACTAATTTTAATTTGTTTGATGGGTTTTCGAAATAATTCGATGCCATAATAGCCATTGCCGAATTGGTATCTTTTACTTGTATGTATGCAATTCCTGACTGAATTTCATTCGGTAAAGTATCACAAATAATTGCAGTAGACCCTAAAATTATAGCTTTTTCAATAAAATCGTGACCATTAGAAACTGTTCCACGAATGGCAATAAAAACATCGTTTGCAACCAATTTTCTAGAATCGAATTCTAGTTTATTGATAGCAATTTCTGTCGAACCTTTTGTTGATTCGATTTTTACGTTGTTTAATATTTCGTTTAAATTTTTCATTTTATTAATTTATTGAAGTTCGGAGAACTTCTAACACAACCACGAAGTCGGAGACTTCGCTCAACTTAACTCAAGAACAATCATTGCATTTTTAACAATATTCTGTCCTGGCATAATCGATTGCGATCTAACTTTTCCAATTCCGATTATTTTAACTTTCAATTTCAAATTTCCTAAAAGTGCCACGGCATCCATTCCTGACATTCCTTTTACGTTTGGAACAATTGACGATTTTGTTAATGTTTTACTGTAATAGTCTGCATAATTATTGTCTTGCTTTTCGTTCTTCTTTTCAAGATTTTTAATTTCGTTGGTTGTTGGCGCATCGGTAAAAATTTTCTGTGCAATTCGTTTGAAAACTGGACCAGCAACATCGGCTCCATAATAATTATTGTTTGATGTATTTGGTTTATGAATTACGACAATACAAGAATATTTTGGGTTTTCGGCAGGAAAATACCCTACGAATGACGAAGCATAATATTTATCGGCACCACCATTTTTAGAATAATTTACTGCCGCTGTTCCTGTTTTTCCAGCCATCGAAAAATCTTTGGAATATAATGCTTTCGCAGTTCCTTTTTTGACAACATTAGCCAAAACAGTTTTCAATTTCAAAATGGTTTCTTGAGAACAAACTTTTGGATTTATAATTTCTTTGTCGAATTTTTTGATGGTTTTGTTCCATTCTTTGATTTCGGAAACAAACTGAGGTTTTACCATTTCTCCGTCATTTGCGACAGCGTTATAAAAAGCCAAAGTTTGCAATGGCGTAATCGAAACTCCGTAACCAAAAGCCATCCATGGAAGTGCAATATTGCTCCAACGCTTGTCTTTTGGTTGCGGAATATAAGGATA
>JAYTMQ010000096.1:0-8300 GCA_043728355.1 Bacteroidota bacterium | reverse complement strand
GCTCTCATTCCATAATAACTGAATCTTTCCCACATTTCTGTGAAAAATAAGAAGTACAATCCTTTTGGATGTCCTGTTTTTACTGCTGTTTCATTCATTTTAATCTATTTTAGTTTTTGGTTAATTTATTGGGTTTTTGTTTGTTTTAATTTTTTTATTATTTCTTTCAATTTTTTCTTTAGGTTTTAGTATTCCAATAAAATTTTTGAAATCATAAAAAGAAGGTTCATTTGGATTTATTTCTTTTATTGTAAATGGTTTCATAAATTCAATTTAAAATCAGCAATTGTAATTATTTTGGTATTATTTATTTTCCCTAAAATCAATAAATCTTTGTCGCCAGTTATCAAGTAATCTGAATTTCCATCGACTGCAAGGTTTAGCAAGAAATTGTCTTTTGGGTCACGACAAATTGTAATATTTAAAATTATATTTATATAAATTCCGTATGTTTCAAAAAGATGAATTACGAAATTAGATGCTTAGATAGAAAAATATTTTCTAAATTTATCTCGGTTAACAACATCATTTATTTCAAATAAAGATTCTTCTGAATAAATTAAAACCATAGATTTATCAATAATTAGGTTTTCAAATTCAATTATTTTTTTTGAAATTAATAGACTAAGCCAAAGATTAGTATCAAGAATTAATTTTTGCTGCTTCATATCGTTCTTGTCTTACAGCTTCAACTTCGGCAGTAATTTCTTCCATTGTAATTTCATCATCACAATCAGGTTCTAATTTGGTCAAAAAAAGATTGTAATTTACTTTTAGTTTCTGTTTTTCTAATGTTAATCAAATTCAAATCCATTAAATTTTTCAAAAGTTTTTTGGCTTTCGGATTTATTAAATCAATGGTTAATGTTTCCATAATAATTTTATTTTAAATTGGGATCAAATATCATTACAACTTTTCCCTCACAAAGTTAGTCATTTTATTATACAATTGGATACGGGTTTTTCCGCCATAAATGCCGTGATTTTTATCAGGATAAACTGCCCAATCGAATTGTTTGTTGGCTTGAACCAAAGCTTCAATCATTTGCATAGAATTTTGAACGTGAACGTTATCATCGGCTGAACCGTGAATTAACAACAAGTTTCCTTTGAGTTTGTCAACGTGGTTTATTGGCGAATTGTCATCATATCCACTAGCGTTTTCTTGTGGCGTTTGCATGTATCGTTCGGTGTAAATTGTGTCATAAAACCTCCAGTTAGTAACTGGCGCAACTGCAATTGCCATTTTGAAAACATCATTTCCTTTAAAAAGGCAATTACTTGACATAAAACCACCATAAGACCAGCCAAATATACCAATTCTGGTTTTATCTACAAACGGATAACTTCCAATAACTTTTGCAGCATCAATTTGGTCTTCGACTTCGTATTTGCCTAATTGAAGTTGGGTACATTTCTTGAAATTATTGCCTTTAAAACCAGTTCCACGTCCATCAACACAAGCAACAATGTAACCCATTTGCGTGAGCGACATGAACCAATAATCGTCAGAACCATTCCAATCATTATTAACTTGTTGTGAACCTGGTCCTGAATATTGGTACATAAAAACCGGATATTTTTTGGTTGCATCAAAATCTTTTGGTTTTATAATCCAAGCATTTAATTCGTTTCCTTTATCGGTTTTTAAAACGAAAAATTCTTTGATTGGTAAATTAAATTTTCTTAATTTTTCCGATAAATCGTTGTTATTTACAATTTCTTGAACTTGTTTTCCGTCTTTAGAATTATTTAAAGTATATAATGTTGGAATAGTTGAACTTGAAAAACTATTAATAAAAAACTGATAATTTGGGGAGAAAGTTGCCGAATTGGTTCCGGTATTTAACGAAAGCCTTTTTTTGTTTTTTCCTTCTAAAGAAATGCTGTAAACATCACGATTTATGGATCCGTTTTCGACTGATTGATAAAAAATATTTCTAGTTTTTTCGTCAAAACCATAATATTTGGTTACTTCCCAACTACCTTTTGTGACTTGATTAATTAGTTTTCCAGTATTATCATATAAATAAATATGATTAAAGCCATCTTTTTCTGAAGTCCAAATAAAACTATTGTCTTTTAAGAAGGTTAAATCATCAGTTACATCAATATAGGCTTTGTCTTTTTCGTTTAATAGTAATTTGGTTAAACCAGTATTTCCATCAATAAACAATAAATCCAGATTGTCTTGATGTCGGTTCAAAACCTGAGCCGATAAAACATTGGCATCATTTGTCCATTCCATTCTTGCGATATAAAAATCAGAATATTGACTCAAATCTATTTCTTTTTTATCTTTGGTAGCCACATCGCAAATAAACAAAGAAACCAAAGCATTTTTTTCGCCAGCTTTTGGATATTTAAAAGTTTCAACTGTTGGATATAAATTTTTCTTGAAAATATTCATGGAAAACTCAGGAACTTGACTTTCGTCGAAGCGTATAAATGCTAATTTCTTAGAATCGGTACTCCAATCGAATGCTTTTACATAAGCAAATTCCTCTTCATAAACCCAGTCAGTTATTCCATTAATAATACTATTTTTTTTACCATCAATTGTCAATTGAATTTTAGTATTCGATTCAATATCATAAATAAAAAGATTATTTGATTGTGCAAATGCGATTTTTTTTCCGTCAGGCGAAAATGTTGGTTCTTGAACTTGACCTAAAATTTTGGTTGTTTTTTTAGTCGTCATATCATATAAATAATAGTCAGCTGTAAACGAATGTCTGAAAATTTGTTTTGAATTATTAGCAATTAAAATTTTAGTTTCGGTTTTATTAAAAGAATAGCTGTCAATTCCGTCAGACAATGCTGTTGCAGTTTTGGTATCGATAATAGTTTTTACTTTTTTTAGTGTTGCATAATCATATAAATCGATTTGTTGCGATTTAGCAGCTTTATCAAAATTCAAAACTGTGTACTGATTTGTGTTTTTCATAGATTGTAATTCGTCCATACCTTTGGCACGAAATGCGCCAGTATAAATGTCATCTACGGTAATGTTTTGTTGAGAAAATAGGTTAAAAGTAATAAATAATAATAGGATTGTGATTTTTTGAATTCTCATATTGATGATTGTTGTGAAATAAAGTTCAATTTTAGTCATTTTTTTGCAAATATTAGCATTTTCAACCTAAAAATATTTTCGAAATAATTTTCTTTTATAAATTCAAATAAAATTGATTATTTTTGTTTAAAATATTTAGTTATGGAAACTGTAATAATAGAATACCAACCAAATTTTAAAGAAAAATTAATGAATTTTTTAAATTCATTTGATTCTAATGAAGTCAAGATTATTTCAGATATAAAAGAAGTATTTGAAAAAAACAAAAAAAGAGTTCAAGAATCCTATAGAAAATTAATTAATAAAGAGACTAAACTTTATGATATTGATGAATTAGATGGGTTTTTAAACAAAACTATATCTGAATATGAAAATTAAGTTTGACGATAACTTTTTATATTTCGTCAATTAACAGGTAAGATATATTGCTAGAGATAATCAAATTGCTGCAAAAAAATTCAAGGTAGAATTGATTCAAAATTTAAAAAAAGATTTGCAGTTTTCTTATAATTTTAAAAAATCAATTTATTTTGAAGACGAAACCATCAGAGATTATGTTTTCAAAGGTTACACAATTGTTTATAGAATTCATGACGAACAGCAAACTATAGAAATTTTTGAATTTATTAAATATATGGAATCACTTTAAAAATTTACACAAATTAATGTCAAAAAACGTCGCTGGATTCTCTAAATTATCCAAAGAAGAAAAAATAAACTGGATTGCAAATACTTATTTTACCAATCCAAACGAAGCTATTTCATTAATAAAAAATTATTGGAATGCAGATCAAAAACTGCAACAATTGCATGATGATTTTATAGAAAATACAATTTCGAATTTTTATTTGCCACTTGGTGTTGCTCCAAATTTTTTAATAAACGACAAATTTTTTACAATTCCGATGGCAATTGAAGAAAGTTCTGTTGTTGCAGCGGCGTCAAAATCGGCTAAATATTGGTCAGAACGCGGTGGTTTTAAAACCACAGTAATCAATACCGAAAAAATTGGTCAAGTTCATTTTATTTATTGCGGAGAATATTCTAAACTTGAATTTTTTTTCAAAAAAATAAAAACAAGATTCTTCTCCGAAACCGAAAGCATTACCAAAAACATGCAAAAACGTGGCGGTGGAATTCTCGATATTGAATTGCGAAACAAATCGAATTTGATTAATAATTATTATCAATTGCATGCCACTTTCGAAACCAAAGATTCAATGGGAGCCAATTTTATCAACTCATGTTTAGAGCAATTTGCCAAAACTTTGAAAGACGAAGCGCAAGAAAATATCGATTTTTCTGAAGAAGAAAAAAATATAGAAGTCGTAATGAGTATTTTGTCTAATTACGTACCAAATTGCATCGTTCGAGCTGAGGTTTCTTGTACAATTGAAGAATTAGCTGATAAAAACATAGAAAATCCTTTAGAATTTGCCCAGAAATTTGTTCGAGCTGTTGAAATCGCAAAAGTAGAACCCTATAGAGCAGTAACGCATAACAAAGGAATCATGAACGGAATTGATGCTGTTGTACTTGCAACTGGAAACGATTTTCGGGCTGTCGAAGCAGGAATTCACGCTTATGCATCTAGAAACGGACAGTACGAAAGTTTGTCAAACGCTAAAATCGAAAACGGAATATTCAGTTTTTGGATGGAAATTCCATTGGCTCTTGGAACCGTTGGTGGCTTGACGTCATTGCATCCATTAGTTAAATTTTCATTAGAAATGCTCGAAAAACCATCTGCTGCAATGCTTATGCAAATTGTTGCAGTGGCTGGTTTGGCTCAAAATTTTGCAGCTTTACGCTCATTAACAACAACCGGAATTCAAGAAGGACACATGAAAATGCATTTGAATAATATCTTGAATCAATTTGACGCAACTCAAAACGAACGTATTTTAATTAAAAATTATTTCAATACAAATGTAGTTTCTCATTCTGCAGTAGTAGATTTTATTGAAAATATTAGAAAATAATTTATTTATTCGAAGCTAATCCTGCACCCGAGCCTGAAAGTGCAAACTGGCGAAGCAATTCGTTTCAATCTTTTATTCGCCGAAAAGGCTCAAAAAAGGATTTTCACTGCTATCAGGGCTAAAAAAAATAAGATTGAAAAAAAATTTTTACAGCAACGGCAAACTTCTAATTACCGCAGAATATTTGGTTCTTGATGGAGCAATTGCTTTGGCTTTGCCCACAAAATTTGGTCAAGATCTAGTTGTTAATTCTGGAAAAAATAAAGAAATTTCTTGGAAAAGTTTCGATGCTGATAAAAGTATTTGGTTTGAAACCATAATTGAATTCGAAGAAATTATAAACAAAAAATTAGTCGAAAATAAAAATATTAAAAATACTTTAATTGAAATTTTGCATGAAGGATTTTTAAAAAAGCCAGATTTTATTAATAATTTTGAAGGTTATATTATTACAACAAATCTAACTTTTCCAAGAAATTGGGGTTTGGGAACCTCGTCAACATTAATAAACAACATTGCGCAATGGCTAGAAATAGATGCATTTGAATTATTAAAGAATAGTTTTGGAGGAAGCGGTTATGACATTGCTTGTGCTCAATACGATTCTCCAATTTTATATCATTTAGAACACAGAAAGTCATTTGTAGAAAAAGTAAAATTTGAGCCAGAGTTTACTAAGAACATCTATTTTGTTTATTTAAACCAAAAACAAAACAGCCGAACTGCAATTGAAAATTATCGAAAAAAAAACATTACAATTGGTTCAATTAATCAAATCAATGAACTTACTAATGAAATTTTAATTTCAAAAAACATTCAATCATTTGCACAAGCCATAAAAAAACATGAAGATTTATTGAGTGAAATTTTAGAAATCGAAACCATTCAACAACAATTATTTACTGATTTTTCGGGTACAATAAAAAGTCTTGGTGCTTGGGGAGGCGATTTTGTGATGGTAGTTTCAGAATCAAATCCTGAAGAGTATTTTAATAATAAAGGTTTTGAAACTGTGTTGAAATATGACGAAATGATTTTATAATTAAAAAATAAAAAACCCCGAATTTTATAAAATTCGGGGTTTTTTATGAAAAAGTATTATTAATTACTAGTAATTAAAACTTGGTCGATTATCTTCTATATCGGCATCAGATTTTAAGGCTGACATCACACCATTTGATGCATTGGCGTTTTGAGATTTTACTTTTGCAATAAAAGGTTTCAAATCTGATGATGTTGGAGCTTTTGCAACCGATTTAGTTCTGATTACATATACTCCAGAAGTTCCATCAATAGTTGCAGAAGTTTTGTTAGCAGCAGTACCAAAAGCAGTTCCTACTACTTTGTATTCTTGTCCAGCATTTGGAATAGAAGGATTAGCCATTGTCAAATCAGTTGCTGTTTGAATAGTTGTAGCATTAGCTTTGGCCATTGCTTCTAATGTTCCTTTCATTTTTGCTTTAATCATTTCGGCTTTTTTCTTATTTCTAAGAATTGGTTCTACTTGAATTTTAGCATCTTCGATAGATAATAAACCTTTTGGATTTACTTTTTTTACTGTTGCAATAACTTGTCCTAGATTTGGAATGTCAAATCTTTTTATTTCTCCAACTTTAGCATCTTTACCAAAAGCCCAACGAACGATTTGTCTTTGGTTGCCTAATGCACCAACATTTTCGTCAAGTGCTTTGAATTTTACTACTGGCGCAACAGTCATTTTCATTTCTTTTGCAACAGCATCAAAAGATTTATCATTAGCTTTCATCTCGAAAGTTGTAGCTTGTGTGTAAATATTTTCAGCTGTTTTTTCTGATGGAGCAATTTTTCTAGCCAAAGTTGCTAAGCGAACTCCGTCTTGTTTGTCAGTAATATTAATAATGTGAAAACCAAAATCAGTTTCAACTAAACCAATTTTACCTACTCCGTTATTAAAAACAAAATCATTAAAAGGTTTTACCATTTGCCCAGGACCAAAATAGCCTAAATCGCCACCTTGCTGAGAAGAAGAATCATCTGATGCTGTAAAAGCTGACATCATAAAACTTGATGGATTGGCTTGAACTTGAGCAAATATTTGTTCTGCTTTAGCTTTAGCCTCTTCTTTAGTTCTTTTTTCTTTTTTGTTTGGAACTTGAGTTCCTTCATAGCTAATTAAAACGTGGCTTGCTTTTGCAGAAATTCCAGATTTGCGCCCTAATGATTTAGAAACACAATACATTTTACCATTCATATAAGGTCCAAATGTTGATCCTTGTGGCAAATTATACAATTGTTCAGCAACTTCTGCTGGCAAATCTTTTTTAGCTACATAAGTTGAATCGTAAGGAATATCAGAGTTTTCATTTACAAAAGCAACAATATTGCTGGTTGTATTGAATCCACCAACTGAATCTCCAGGTTTTCCGTTTAATAATTGATTTACTTCAGATTTTATTTCTGCTTCATCTGTTACAGATGGTTTGTCTTCAATCAAAACATAATTGATTTCTCGAGACTCTTCAGCTTTGTATTTTTTCTCGTTGGTTTTCATAAAAGCAATCATTTCGTCATCAGAAATTTTTACTTTATCATCTTCTATACTTGTAAAAGGTACAGTTACATAATCAAACGAAACTTTATTAGTTTCCATTTCATATTTCATTTTACCGTCTGCTTTTGTAGTATTGAAACCACCTTTAAGCATTGCAAAATAAATTTGAATTTTTGCATTTGCAGCTGCTTCGGTCTGAGCAGTCTTATATAATTCTTCGTTTCCTGGATTAGATTTGAAATATTCTTGCAATTTTGCTAAACTAAAAACACCTTGGTCATCTTGAAAAGTTTTGTTGCCACCAATATTTTGGTTGTTTTTTAAACCATCAATGATTTGTTTTTCGCCTGCACGAATGCCTAATTTTTTGATTTCTGCATTAATCAATGCTATTGAAACCTCTTGATCCCAAACTTGGTTTACTGCTTGAATGTTCGACGTTCCACGACCACTTTTTTCAATATTATTTACTTTTTCATTAAAAGTTTGGTAAAGAATATTCTCTCCGTTTACTGATCCAACATCTTTTGATGATTGAGTAAAGTTACCTTTTGTAAAAAGATCTTGCGCTACAAATGCGAATAAAGACAATGCTATTATCGAAATTAATAGAGCTGAGCGTTGTCTAATTTTTGCTAAAATTGCCATTTTTATTATTGTTAAATTTTATTCAGTTTGCGAAAATACAATTATCTATCAAATAATTATAATT